>JAISTX010000030.1 GCA_031272365.1 Eubacteriales Family XIII. Incertae Sedis bacterium | reverse complement strand
CTCTGTTTATTATAACGATTGCAGGACTGCCCCACAACTGGTTTTGTCAACTGAAAAATGGCCCGGGTCATATTTCGAAATCCCCTGAACTAAAATTGGAGTAGTATCGCCCCCTGTATTGTCTGTTCTGGGTTGCGCATCATAGTTGTTTCCTCCTCACCATAGGCAAATTGCGCCACCTCCAGCGCAAGGCTTACGAGAAGCGTGCACATGACCTTCCTCGCAAAAAGACCACTCCCGCACCCAGGCCGCAAGATAGAACCCAAACGGCATGAAGATGGCAACATTGAACTGCATCTCCCACATTGTGTTGCCTCTCAACGGCAAAAGATTGATTGCCCGCTCCGAGCCGTCGCCGACAAAGGGTGTGCTGCATTTCCACAGTATCGCCCATATGAGAAAGAGCAGATAAAAAATGACCATACAAAGGATGAGCCTGTTTGCGGCCGTCGAACGCATCGCTTGCCGGTCGTTGCTGTTGCCCATCACTCACTCCCCAATAATATTGACAAACGCCCGCCGCGTGTCCATACTGAAATGCAGTTCCTTTCGATAAGATTTCATTGATGCCTCCAGTTTCTTTCACTCTATCAGCTCGAACTCGTCGCGAGCTTCGCCGGACTCATACCGCTCCTGCCGCATTCTTCGATAATATTCATCTCTCGCGCTCTCGCTGTCGAAGATACCCGTATAGTCTCGCCCGAACACGTCGGGGCGATCCACGCCGATGCCGCCACCCATCGCGCCGCCACCGGTGCAGCGATTATCCTTGCTGTGCCCCGCCAGCAATCCGATGATTGCTGCACCCAGAAAGCCCAGACATCCCGGACGACCCGAGCGGTCGTCCATGTTTCGGCTGCTCTGGCCGAGGCTCGTAGCATCAAACCGCTCCTGTACCTGCTTCATCGCCTCCATGAGACCTTTCACGTCCTCTTCAGTGGCTGGTCTCATGCGCGACCTGTCAAGAACGCTCTCGCGCACATCTTCGTCGTCATCATCATCGTTACCGCCGTCCAATCGTCCAACGCGTGAAAGCACCCGCGCATCCACCTGATCCTCAATCTCGACGACCTCATCCTCTGTCAACGGCTTCCCATAGGCAAGCACAAGCCTGTTCGCCGTACGCCGGTCAACATGGTAGGTGAGTTCGGTCAGCTGCTCAAAGTCAAACACGATGCCCGCACCAAGTGCCGTGTCCACAAACTTGGAACACAAAGCAGTATCTGAAAACTCCGTGGCCGCATCATAGACTTCACCGACAGCCCCAAACGATTCGAGCGATGTCAGCCGCCGCACCTTCTCCCGGTCGCTCCACTCATATGTATTTTCGTAGTATTCAGCCCACGTCACGATTCTTCTCCGCTCATAATACTCTCACCGCGGCGAGAGTATTTCAAAAACCCGATTCTGATATTCGCCATCAAGCCCTGACATACCGCTGGTTTCCACTGTTCGGCTTATCGGGGATGGTCATCCGCAGCTGTCCTGATTCAAGTAGCGGCTTAAGCACTTTCCTGCGAAAAAACTCTCGCGAGGCTACTCCATAGTGGCTCTGCATTTCATCGCGCGTCCTTGGAACCGAGCAAAACTCCAGCAGTGATTTGATCCGTTCATCTTGCGCACCAACTTGCGCACTGACCTCACCCTCGGCTTCAGACCCAACGCATAGATGGAAAAGCAGGCGGCGGCGATCGAAAGTCGGCTCCCCTTCTCGATGGTAGTCTCCAAATCCACCTTTATGATGCTGTTGATATTATCAAAGATTTCCATCCGTCATCATTTTTCCTATAAGCAACATTTTATCATACTTCACTGCGTCTCCACACACGGCTCCGCTCCGACTCCGCTGCCTGAAGACGCAGCTCGGGGGTCATTTTTTCAGTTTCTGCGGTATTTTCCACCGGTTGCTGGCAGCGCTTCCATATCCTGATACAGCAGGAATCGAAATTTTGCCCCGAGTGGAGTCAGCGCTCTCCGTTCCCAAAATCAAAACTGATCTGCGCGGCTTCTTTCGCGCGCAGCTCCCGCGCCGTAGCATCCACATCCCGCCGCACGAGCCTCGGCGCGGCCATCTCGATGATCTCCCGCGCCTGGTCGGTCTCGTTGAGCCAGAGCGTGAGCTGGTCGCCCGTCAGGATCACGGGCATACGGTCGTGGACGTCCGATACGGACTCGTTCGCCGCCCGCGTGAGCACCACCATGCACGTCTCGTTGCCCACTTCCTCGTAAAGCCCCGCGAGGTACAGCAGCTGCTCGTCCGGCATCTCGAACAGGTACTTGATCTTCTGTCTGGTCTTCGTCCACTCGTAGAACCCGTTCGTCGGGACGACGCATCGCCCGTACCGGAACGCATCCCGGAACATCCGCTTTTCCTGTGCCGTCTCCGACCGCGCGTTGATGACGCGGATCCCAGCGCCCGGCCCCTTGAAGCCCCAAATCGACGGCGCGGGCCCGTCCTTCGTGAGGATCGGCACGGTGTCCGTCGGGTACACTTCGCCCCGGCTCATCACGATGCCCGGGTACCGCTTCTCGATGGCGTCGAAAATCTCTTTGATGGTCTCGATGTCGATGTTGATGAAATACCTTGCGCACATGACCCTATTCTACCCGAAAACGCTCACATCTTGTAGAGTTCCCACCGGTGCTCGTCGATGCGGTATTTGAGCTGATACAGCCTCTCCACGCCCGCGATCTCGCTCTGGCAGGTATAGACGATGGACTTCACGCCCGCGAGCCGCGTCTCTTCCGTCTGCACGACCTTGTCCACGCGGACCACGGTGCGCTCGCCACCTTCGCATAGCCGGAAGCGGTGCGGCCGGATGATGCCGCCGTGCCGGAAAGACGCGACCATCTCAACCTCCCGCGCGACGACCTTCATAATGAATACCCGCCCATCATCAAATAATGCCCGTCGTTCACGCCGCCGAGTATCGGATCCAGTTCCGTGTTCACAAACGTCCCGCGCGTGATGGCATAGTCGCCGTACGCTTTGCGGATGCGGTCGACCGCCGCGTCCACCCGCTTCAGCTTCTCCTCGTCGTCCCGGTCAAACAGCGATGCCTGCCGATATGCCTCCGGCGCGAGGCTGCCGAGGTGAACGCCGAGCTGCCGCACCGCCTCGCCCTTCCACATCTCGTCAAACAACGCGCAAGCCGCCTCGTAGATTTCCGTCGTCGTCATCACCGCGTGGTCGAGCGTCCGCTGGTGGCTGTACCAGAGCAAATCCGCGTTCCGCACCGTGACCGAAGCCACGAGCGCGCAGGCTTTCCGCTTGCGCAGCCGGTACCCCACGCGCTCGCAGATCGCGAGCAGCACCTCCCGCGCCTCCCGCGCCGTATGCACGTCGTAGGGGATCGTCGTGGAATTGCCCACGCCTTTCTGGATGATGCCACCCGTCGGGTTGACCGGCGATCTGTCGATGCCGTTCGCGTACTCCCATACGCGCGTCCCGTGCACCGGCTTCAGCACGGCGCGGAGCAGCGCCGGGTCAGCCGCTGCGATCTCCCCGATGGTCTTAATACCGATAGACAAGAGCTTGCGCTTTGTCGCCCGCCCGACAAAAAACAACTCGCCGACCGGCAGCGGCCACAGCTTCCGCTCGATCTCCTCCGGGAACAGCGTGTGCACCATATCCGGCTTTAGAAGTTCCGACCCCATTTTTGCCAATAATTTGTTCACACTCACGCCGATGTTGACGGTGAAGCCGAGCTCGCGCTTGATGCGTTCCTTGATTTCATATGCAACCGTGACGGGATCGCCGTGCAGCGCTTCCGACCCCGTGTAGTCCATCCAGCACTCGTCCACCGAGTAGCGCTCGATCACGCCGGAATACCCGGACAATATCCGGTGCATCGCGTCGGAGCATTTGAGGTACAGGTCGTAGTCCGGCGGCAGCACGACGAGATGCGGGCACCTCTGCCGCGCCTCCATCAGGCTCTCGCCCGTGCCAATGCCGTACTTCTTCGCGGGGATGGATTTGGTCAGGATGATGCCGTGCCGGCTGGCGGGGTCCCCCGCGATCACCGATGGCACGGTGCGCACGTCGAGCGGATGCCCGCGTTCGAGCAGGTCCACCGCCGTCCAGGATAGATACGCGCTGTTCGCGTCGATGTGCATGATGCTTCGTTTCACAATCAAGAACCTCTGTTCAAATATTATGCGAATATACATTCTCGATTGTCAACACGAAATATTTTCCAATAGTGCCCGCGGGAATGGTCAGCTACAAAATCTTGTGTTCCGCCGCCCAAACCGCCCATCGCGGCGGGAGCGTATCGCATTATGATAAATAATGCTTGACAAGCGTGCGTAGGTATTGTATAAATAGTTATACAAATCATACTTTACATATTTTTCACACAAAACGCATTTTGCGGAAGGAGGTCAGACAATGCCGAAAATGACGGGGAAATACGCCTGGGTGGCGCGCGTCGGGGAGAAGGGGCAGATCGTGATCCCGAAGGAGGCCCGGCAGGTCTTCGGCATCGAGCCCGGCGACACGCTGCTGCTGATGGGCGACGAGAAGCGCGGCATCGTCATCCCGAAGAGCAATATGTTCTCGGCGCTGTACGAGAAGGTACTCAATGAAGGCGTGCTGGGCGACGACGAGGAGGCGGAGAAATAGCGATGGAGCGCAAGTATTTTTTGGACAATATCCGCAGCCTGACGGTGGCGTTGGTCGTGGTCTACCATGTGTTTTACAGCTTCAACACGCTGGGCATCGCGACGAACCTCGGCAACCGCGGGCTGGGCATCCCCGGGGCGGAGGTCGTGTGCTACGCGCTGTACCCGTGGTTCATGGTGCTGATGTTCCTCGTCGCGGGGATCAGCGCGCGGTACGCGCTCGAGGCGCGCGGGGACGCGGCGTGGCGCAAGGCGCGCGTGCGCAAGCTGATCGTGCCGCTGGTCTGCGGCATCTTTTTGCTCGGGTGGATCAACGGCTACATATCGGCGCGCTCGCCCGGGATGGAGGGGCTGGCCGAGATGGTGGCGGCGGCGCCCGGGCCCGTCCGGTACATCATCTACGCCCTGACGGGCATGGGGCCGCTGTGGTTCCTGCTCGAGCTGTTCGCGGGGTGCCTGATCCTGCTGCTGCTGCGCGCGGTCGACAAGGGCGGCCGGCTGTGGGCGCTGTGCGGGCGGGTGTTTTCCGGGCGGCGCGGCGTGGCGCTGGCGGCGGTGCTCGTCTTCGCGGTCTGGGGCGCGGCGCAGGTGCTGAACACGCCTTACTTAGTCTTCTTCCGCAACGGCATCTACTGGGCGGCCTTCCTGCTCGGGTACCTCGTGTTTTCGCACGAGGGGCTGCTGGCGGGGCTGCGGGACACACGGGTCTGCCTCGTGCTGCTGATGGGCGCGGTCGCGAGCGGCGTGCTGTTTGTGCGCACGTACTACGGGGCGGACTACACGTCGCCCGCGTGCCTGCAGAGCTTCCTGACAAATTTCTTCGCGTGGTTCACGTGCCTTGCCTTCCTCGCGTGCGGGCAGCGGTGGCTGAACGGGGCGGGCCGGTTTGCACGATCCATGCACGGGGACAGCTTCGGGTTGTACGTGTTCCACTACCCGCTGCTGACGGCCATCGCGTACCTGCTGGTCACGTACGCGCCTTCGTTGCGGGCGCCGCTGCTCTACGTGGTCTTGATCGTGGCCGTCTTCCCGGTGACGGTCGGGTTCACGGAATTGATGGGGCGCATCCCGGTGCTTCGGACGCTGCTGCTGGGGCTATAGGGGCGCGATGGATATGCGCATACAGCATGAGGCTGGTTTTGTTATTCAAAAAAATAAAGGGTAGAATCCGGGCATAGAGATATAGAGATAGCGATTGGCCGGCATGACGCCGGCGGGAAGAGGGTGTGATATGACGCAGGGAACAGCAGCCCCGGTGAGTGTCGGGAGTATCTACAAGACGGTCTATGCGCCCGATCGGGCGGCGATCTACTTTGACGGGGAAACCATCACCTATGAACAGGTGGACGACCGCGTGCGCGCGTTCGCAAATTTCTTCAAAGCCCTGGGCGTGGGGAAGGGGGATCGCGTGATGCTCGACTTCGGGAACTGCCCGGAGTTTTTGTACGCGTACCTTGGCGTCGTGCGTTGCGCGGGCATCATCGTCCCGGTCAACCCGATGCTGACAATCGGCGAGCTGGAGTATATCGCGAAGGACTGCGAAGCCCGGTATCTGTTCATCGCGGAAGGGCCGATGGCGTCGCACAAATACACAAAGGAAGGCCTCGCCGGGGCGCTCGGCGTGCAGGTCGTCGTATATGACACGGAGACGGCGCAGGCGATTGACGCCTCTGCGCGGGACGATTTCGACCTCATCACCGATTCGGACGAGCTGTCGACATTCCTGTACACATCGGGCACGACGGGCGGGCCGAAGGCGGCGATGCTCTCCCACGGCAACCTGATCAGCAACGCGGGGCAGGCCGAGGCGTTCTGGTATGTGGACGACAAGGACTCCATCATGTGCGTGCTGCCGATGTTCCATGTCTTCGCGTTCACGCTGTGCGTGCTGCTGCCGCTGAAGGCCGGCGGCACAATCGCGCTCATAGAATCGTTCACGCCGAAAGCGGTCATTTCCGTGCTCCTGGAAAAAGAGGTCTCCATCTTCATGGGCGTGCCCGCGATGCTGATGGTCATCACGGAGGCGATGAAGAAGGACGGCATCCGCTTCCCGAAGCTGCGGATCGCGGCCTATGGCGGCGCGTCGACGCCGTTGGCCCTGTTCAACACGCTGGTCGAACTGAACATCCCGCCGTCCGAGGGGTTCGGGCTGACGGAGGGTTCGCCGGCCGTGCTGCTCAATCCGGCGGGCAAGGGCCGCGCGATGTCGTGCGGGATGCCGATCTCCGGCGTCGAATGCCGCATCGTCGACGAAAACGACCAAGACCTGCCCGTGGGGGAAGTCGGCGAGCTGCTCTTCCGCGGCCCGAACATGATGAAGGGGTACTACAACCGTCCCGAGGAGACCGCCGAAGCGATGCGCGGCGGGTGGCTCCACACGGGCGACCTCGCGAAGCGCGACGAGGACGACTACTACTATATCGTCGACCGCAAGAAGGACATCATCATTGTGTCGGGGCTCAATGTCTACCCGCGCGAAATCGAAGAGGTCCTCTTCAAGCACCCGAAGATCAAAGAGGCGGCCGTCATCGGCGTGCCGGACAACCTGCGCGGCGAAGCGGTCGTGGCATACGTCGTGCTGAAAGACCCGGAGGAGACGGTGCACCACAGGGACATCCTGCGCTGGATGAAAGAGCAGCTGGCGCTTTACAAGATCCCGCGCCGGATCGAAATCATCGACGCGCTCCCGCGCAACAGCAGCGGGAAGATTTTGAAGCGGCTGCTGAAGGAACAGGGCTGACCGGGAGCATGTCCGGCAGACAGCCGGACGCCCCGCACGCGGAATCTGCAAGCCGGAAGAGCCGCAAAGGCGGGGCGGCGCATTCTCACGCGCGAGCAGCATCCGGCCTATTATTGCATTGAATGCATATGTTGTTGCATATTTTTGCTCGATATTTTCAAATAATAATTGTTATTGTGCAACAATCTATGCAGTCGACGTCTTTTGCTTGATTCTTGCCGCGCTTTGCGGGACAATTGTCTTATGAAAAAGCTGATTTTTTCATCGCGCAACAATGATACGACGACGCGGAAAGCCCTGCGGGGCGACGCGTATTTGCGTTTGTTCCGCGGGGTGGCGGTCGAGCGGGCGTGGTGGGAGTCCCTGTGGCCGAGCGGGCGGCATTTGGTGCGCGCCGCGGCATTCGGGGGCGCGCAACGCAACCTCGTGCTCACGAAGCTGAGCGCGGCGGCGGTGCTCGGGGCGCAGATCAAGGACACGCCGCCGGAGATCACGTGCGCGCCGGCGCCGGCACGGGGACGCAGCTATTTCAAATTGCCCGGCGTACGGATCGGGCTGCTGCCGCGGCACAGCGCCGTCGTCCGGCGGGATATCACGCTACGGGCGGACGGGACGGTAGCGGCAGCATCAGCCGCGCACGCGACGAACGCCGATACCGGCGCCGAGGCGCTCCCGGCCGTCCGCGTGCAGTGCACCTCGCCCGCCTGCACCATGTACGACGTGGCGGCGGCCTACCCCCTGGCGGAGTCGCTCGTGGTCCTCAATTCGCTGCTCGCGCAGGCATCCGCGGCGGCGGCGCGCGAGGCGGTGCTGAAAAAGGAACGCGCCATGCTGGCGTCTTTGCAAACCATGACCGTCGTCGGAAAGGGCGTGCGTAGAAGCACCGAAAACCTCGACTACCTGACTATGACCGAAGCGGAATGCGACGCAGAGGCCGCCCGGTTCGCGCGGGAGAACGGGCGGGCGCTGCGGGCGGGCGGGCGGCCCTTGAGCCGGAAGGGAATCCGCCGGGACGACCTGACGAGCGAAACCGTCGCGGCGCTCCTGCGCGCAAAATCCTTCCCGGCGTTCGTCGCGCAGGTCGACAGCTGCCGCCAGCACGGCCTCAACACCGAAGCCGCGGCCGCGCTGCTGGAGGAATGCCTCGCGCTCGTCTGGAAAAACCGCGGGCATCGCGGCGTCCGGCACGCGTTGCTCGCGTTCCTGCTCGCGACGGATCAATGCGAGTCCGTCGGCGAAAGCCTTTCCTGCGCGCGCTTCTTCGAGCTCGGCCTCTCGCAACCGACGCTGCAGGTCGAGTTCCATGCGCCGGGCTCCGACAAGCCTGTCTACCGTGTAGACGGCGCGTGGGATCTGCGCAAGGCGCGGCGCGGAAAAAAGCCGGCGCCGTTTCCGGACAAAATGCCTTTGGGCGACCCGGCGCCCCCGGCGTCAAAGCAGGCGCTGCTGTTCGAATTCGACGGCAGAGGCAAATACGCCGACTCCGGTATGCTGCAAGGGCGCGACCGAAGCGACGTCCTCGCCGCGCAAATCAAGCGCGAAGCCGACCTCCGCGAAGGTGGCTACGAAATCGTCCGCGCGACCTGGGAGGAGCTTCAGTCCCAGGCGGATCTCGCGCGCAAGCTCAGTCGTTTTGCGATACCGGCACTTCGAAAACGGCGGCGGCGCAAACCGCGGCCGCCATCCGACGCTTCATAGGAACACGCTACACGGCTTCGCCGGGCGCCGTCATGGAGCAGTCGATCTCGATGCCGTTTTTCGTCATGTAGTCCGCCCCCCAGACGTACATGGCGGACAGGATCGGCTGGATGCTGCGCCCGAGCTCGGACAGGCTGTACTCGACCTTCGGCGGGACGACGGGGTAGACCGTGCGGACCACGAGGTCGTCGGCCTCCAGCTCGCGCAGCTGCTGGGTGAGCATCTTCGGCGTCGCCTGCGGGATGATCCGGCGCAGCTCGCCGAAGCGCAGCGTGCCGTCCGTGAGGTGCCACAGGATGAGGGATTTGTACTTGCCCCCGATCATGTCGAGCGTCGCGTCCACCGGGCAGGAATACCCTTCGTGTTTCGTTTTCATCAGCCGTCCTCCGCGCATCAGTATCTTTTTTGATACTATAATACATTTAAGTGCGTACTTGCAAAAAAATCGCTTACTGCAATAATAATAGTATCGTGCGCCGCCGCTGTCAAGCCTCGCCTGCAACGCAGGTGCGGCACGCGAGACCGGCGACGGGCGCACGGCAGAAAGGCGTTTTAATGTTATGGTAAATCAGGTTTTGAGCATACGGGGCATGACGTGCGCGGCGTGCGCGGGCCGGATCGAGAAGGTGGTCGGCAGGCTGGAGGGCGTGGACAGCGTCTCCGTGAACCTGGCGACGGAGAAGGCGTCCATCGCCTACGAGGCGGGAAGCGTGCGGCTGTCGCAGATCCGCGCGGCGATCGAGAAGGCGGGGTTCCAGGCGCTGGAGGCGGACCGGTCGGACGTGGCGGAAGAGGATCGGAAGCGCAAGCAGAAGGAGATCCGCGTGCTGTGGACGAAATTCGTCGTGGCGGCCTGCTTCGCCGTCCCGCTACTCTATATCGCGATGGCCCCCATGCTGGCCGCTACCGGGGCCATGCTGCCGTTCCCGGCGGGGCTGGATCCGATGATGAACCCCCTGCCCTACGCGCTCGTGGAGATCGCCCTGGTGGTGCCGATCGTCGGCGTGGGCTACCGGTTCTACACGGTGGGCTTCAAGGCGCTGTGGCAGCGGAGCCCGAACATGGACTCGCTCATCGCCGTCGGCACGACGGCGGCGGTGTCCTACAGCCTGTACAATACGTGGCAGATCGCGCACGGCGCGCCCGAGTACGTCGACGCGCTGTACTTCGAGACGGCGGGCGTCATCATCACGCTGATCCTCCTCGGCAAGTCGCTGGAGGCGGTGTCGAAGGGCAAGACGGGCGAGGCCATCAAGAAACTGATGGGGCTCGCGCCGAAGACCGCCATCCTCGTGGAAGGCGGCGCCGAGCGGGAGATACCGATCGAGGAAGTGGAGGTCGGCGACCTCCTCGCCGTGAAGCCGGGCGCGCGGATCCCCGTGGACGGATCCGTCACGGAGGGGCAGACGGCCATCGACGAATCCATGCTGACCGGCGAGAGCATGCCCGTGGACAAGGCCGCGGGCGACCCGGTGTACGCCGCTTCGCTGAACACGACCGGCGCCATCCTGTTCCGCGCCGAAAAGGTCGGGCGCGACACGGCGCTCGCCCGCATCATCCAGTTGGTGGAGGACGCACAGGGCTCGAAGGCGCCGATCGCGGCGCTGGCCGACAAGGTGTCCGGCATCTTCGTGCCCGTGGTCTGCCTCATCGCGCTCGGCGCGGGCACCGCCTGGCTGCTCGCCACCGGGGGCGACCTGAAATTTGCGGTCACGATCTTCATCTCCATCCTCGTCATCGCGTGCCCCTGCGCGCTCGGCCTCGCAACCCCGACCGCCATCATGGTCGGCACGGGCAAGGGCGCGGAGAACGGCATCCTGATCAAAGGGGGCGAGGCACTCGAGACGGCGCACAAGGTCGGCATCATCGTCCTCGACAAGACGGGCACCATCACGGAGGGCAGGCCGACGGTGACGGATGTGCTGCCCGCGGGCGGGATGGATGCGGACCTGTTGCTCGCCGTCGCCGCCTCCGCGGAAAAGGGCTCCGAGCACCCGCTCGGCCAGGCGATCGTGGCCGGCGCAGAGGACAGGGGCGTCTCGGCGGCAAAGGCGGAGCAGTTCCGCTCCCTCACGGGGCGCGGCATCGAGGCGCGGATCGACGGCAAGGCCGTCCTCGCCGGCAACCGCAAGCTCATGGACGAGCACGGCGTATCGCTCACGGGGCTGGACGCGGGCGCGGGCAGGCTCGCCGAAGAAGGTAAGACGCCGATGTACGTCGCAATAGACGGGAAGGCCGCCGGCATCGTCGCCGTGGCGGATGTCGTGAAACCGTCGAGCAGGGCCGCCATCGAGCGGCTGCAGAAGATGGGCATCGAGGTGGCGATGATCACGGGCGACAACCGGCGGACGGCGGAGGCCATCGCGCGCCAGGTCGGCGTAGACCGCGTGCTCGCCGAGGTGCTGCCGGAGGACAAGTCGGCCGAGGTCGCCCGGCTTCAGGAAGAAGGCAGGAAGGTCGCGATGGTGGGCGACGGCATCAACGACGCCCCCGCGCTCGCGCAGGCCGACGTCGGCATCGCCATCGGCTCCGGCACGGACGTGGCGATGGAATCCGCGGACATCGTGCTGATGCGCTCGGACCTGTCCGACGTCCCGACGGCCATCGACCTCAGCAAGAAGACGATCCGCAACATCAAGCAGAACCTGTGCTGGGCTTTCGGCTACAATGTGGTCGGCATCCCGATCGCCGCCGGCGTGCTCTATCTGCTCGGCGGCCCTTTGCTCAACCCCATCTTCGCGGCCGCCGCCATGAGCCTCAGCTCCGTCTCCGTCGTGACGAACGCGCTGCGCCTGAAGCGGTACAAGCCCGCCGCCTGACTCACTGCAGCGTCGGCATCAGCCAGTCGAGCAGCGCCGCGAACCAGGCGTCGCCCGCCGCGAACGGCTGCGCGTGGATGCCATGCGCCTCCCGGTGGAAGACGTGCGGGATGCCCTCTTTTGCGAGGCGCGCGTCCAAACGCTCGCTGCACACGAACGGCACCATCCGGTCATCCTCCGCGTGCGCGAGGAAGACGGGGATGCGCCTCTCCGCGCCGTCCGCGCGGTACGGCATCGCGGCGATCTCGTAGCCTTCCCCGAAGCCCCCTCCGCCGCCGCTGTCCGGCCCGCCGCCCATCGCGTATTTCAGCAGGAGCGCCTTCGGGAGCAGCTCGCCCGGCACGGCGGGCTCCGCCGAGGCCGCGAGGGTATACGCCGCCGCAAGATGCCCGCCCGCGGAAAACCCCGCGAGCGCGATCCGCTCCGCGTCGATGCCGTATTCGTCCGCACCTTCGCGCAGCACCCGCATCGCCTGCGCGAGATCGAGCACCGGCCGGAAGGCGGCGAAGCCCTTCCCCGGCGCCGGGTCGTACGCCACGAAGCTGCCGATCGAATAGTGCAGGACAAACGCCGCCAGCCCCGCCGCCGTGAAGCGCTCCGCCACCGGAGCCCCCTCCGTCGTCCCGACGACGTGGTAGCCGCCGCCCGGGCAGATGACGACCGCCGGCACCCGCCCGCCGGCACCCGCCGCTTCCGCAGCCGCAGGGAAATACGCCTCGAGGAAAACCCCTTCTCTTTTTTCAAATAATTTGATTTTCATGTTTCACTACTGTATAATACCATTTTGTTGTCGAGGTGTGGCTCAGCTTGGTAGAGCGCTGCGTTCGGGACGCAGAGGCCGTGGGTTCGAATCCCGCCACCTCGACCACTCAAAACCGCGGGATTTCAAAGGTTCTGCGGTTTTTTGTCTTTTGTGCTTATTCAGTTCCTTTCACTGATCCTCATAATGCCCTTTACAGGAAATAATCTCGACGGATCCATCGGACTGTGCAGCGTAGAGCAGACGATTTTTGTCATCAATGCGGCGACTATATCCATCGATATGTTTCAGGCGCTCCGGTTTTCCAAGACCGCCGAGCAGCCCGTCGTTCATGATGCTCTGAATTAACTTGTTGATACTTTTTAGTGTCTTCCTGTCTTCGCCCTGCCAATCGACATACTCGCGCCAAGCGGCTTCCGAGAATATCACATTCATTCAGCCATTGCCTCGAGCTCTTCCATCGTCTTGACGACGACCTTCCCTTCTCTTATCTGCTGTACGGACTGCTCAATTTTTGCGGTATACTCCGCGTTGCGCTGCGCCCGCGCCATTTCGTTATACGCCCGCTCCGAAAGCACCACGAGGTTGTCGTTGTGCGGGCGCGCGATCAACACCGGCTCGCCGGCCGTCACGATCTCGCTGACCCTCTTAAAGTCGTTGCGTATATCCACAGTCCTCAATGCAACCATAGCATCCTCCTTTGTGTGCAAGTATGTATTTATGTACATAATTTAGTGCATAAATATTTGCTTGTCAAGTCCATCATCATTCCAGATAGATTCATCAAGTCACCTCTCGTTGGGCCTAGCTCAATATAGCCAGAACATCCAGATCTGCCAATAGAATATATTGAAGGCGACGATAAGTCCCGTGATTCCGGTTGTGATGAGGTAGGCGCGCTCCCATTTTGTCGTTTCGGTCTTTGACCACTTTATAAAGAGAAAGACAATATACAAAAGAGCAACGATCGCCGCGAGGAGGTAGATCAGACATAAGCATACTAAGCCAGAATACGAAGTGCCCACCCAGGCACCACTTTGCAGGTAAACAGTCGGTAGTAGGGTCAAGACTGTCGTCAAATATACGGAAAGTCGTGCTTTGCTAAACGGAAAGCGCTTTTTTCGCAGCAGGCCGACAACCCAGGCAATCAGCATGAGGGCACTCAAGATGAGGGAACCGATGAACAGGGCGAAGAGAATGGACTCGACCGCATAGGTAGTTTTGTCGACTCTTATCGATTCCCCCGCGAAATAGATCGTCTTCGCGGTGCCCGTCTCGTCAAAGGTGGCAAACACGATTTCAGAGAATTCCGCTTCTTCATTGACGACAAGGTATATATTTTCTTCAATCTTCTTGATTGTAGCACCCTGCCACATAGTGCTGTCTGTCGACACGGTTTTTCCGTCCGAGGATATCTTGATAATATTCCCTCCGAGAAATTTGTCGGCTTTCAAGAATCCCGCCCATATTCCTCGTGTATCCGCATAGACGCCGGCAAAGCGCTCGTATTCCTCTGGAGTCAGTGTCGTGCCTTCGGGAAAGGTTCTTGACTTGAAAACCATCGGCGCTAAGCTGCCTAGATCGGCAAACGAATTCGTGAATGCGACGTATCCGATACCCTCGGTCGGGTTTATCATAAGTGTCGCAGACATCCCGGTCGTACCCCCGTCATGGCCGAATACGTCGACATAGGCGATTCTTTCCCAGAAACCGTGCCGGTTGTTGACGGTATTCCCGTCCGGATAGTACAACGTCGGCGTATAAAGCGCAGTAAGTGTTTGAGGGGAGTCAAACAGAGGACTGCCTCCTGCATCGTCGGGGAGAAGCGCCTGGGCGAAGAGTGTCAAGTCACCGATTGTTCCGGTGGCGGATCCGCAAGGATACGCGGGGATGAATGAGATGCAAAGCCCCATATCCTCGAGTTCAGGACCGTAACAATGGACATTTTGGCGTTGCTTTTGCACCCACGTGTTGTCGGACAAGTCGGCATTCAGAGCCGTATGTTCCATGCCGAGCACCGCAAAGATGTTTTCGTGGACGTATTCATAAAACGGCTTCCCGGAGACGCGCTCGACGATGTATCCGGCGAGTGCCGCCCCCCAGTTGCTGTAAGCGGAAGTCTCTCCCGGACGGAATATTTGCATGGGTTCGCTGAGCCTCAGGCACTCTTCCAGGGAAAGCAGGTCAGCGGAGTCGGTTTCTTCGTTGAAATAGGCAGACGCCTCCTGAAAACCGGCGGTGTGATTCATCAGGTGGACGAGCGTAATCTTCTCATCGTACTTCAGCTTCCTCAGAAACCCGTCCGGCAGGTAGTCCCGAATATCCTTGTCCAAGTCAATCTGCCCCCGTTCCACCAGTTGCATCACGCTGACCCAGACGAGAAGTTTCGTCACGGATCCCCATTCTAAGACGGCGTCTTTCTCATTCTCAAGCCCCTTCGCAATGTCTATATAGCCATAGGTATTTTCATAGAGTATTTCCCTTTTCGTGAACACGGCAACGGAAATGGCTGCGATGTCTTCCTTATTATCGGCTAAGTAGCCATCTATCGCCCTGGATAACCCGTCCTCCGTCAACATGGACGGTAAGACGTCGGCAAAGGCCGCCCTTGTCGTAGACATCAGTATCAATACGAGGATAAGTACAAAATATAGTTGCCTTTTCATTCGTCTTCCCTTCTTGAAGTGATAACGAAGGCGTGGATACAATTCTCTGCGCATCTTTCCCACCAAAGTAGTTGTAGTGCCTGCGGCACTTGGCAACGACTATATCTCCATCCTCCACCTTGTAGATCAGCCGGTGCTCGTCCGTGATCCTTCGGCTCCACCATCCGGACAGATCGCCGGTCAGCGGCTCCGGCTTGCCGATCCCCTCGTGGCCGTTGCGCAGGATGTCGGCGACGAGCGCCCGGATTTTCTTCAAGACCTGCCTGTTGTTCTCGGCGACCCACTCCTGGTACTCGTCCCTCGCCTCCGGCACGAACACGATGTTGCTCATTCGTCACCCTCAAGCTGGTCGAGCGTACGCTTCACGACTTTCGCCTTGCCCGCCTCGTACTTCCGAATGGTTTCCACCAGCGCCTTGTACTCGTCGGGGTTCCGGCGCACGAACAGGTTCTCCATCAGGTTGTTGTACTCGGCTTCGCTCATCAGCACGACGTTTTCGTCATTCTTCCTGGTGATCACGACCGTCTCGAAATCCTGCACCGCCTTGTTGCAGTAATGCGCGAGATTGTTCCTCACGTTCGAATAGTTTGTAGCGATCATTTGGCCATATCTCCGCATCCTCTGTAATGTACAACATCTTGTACAATAACCAATATACCACCCTGCGCATGTCTGTCAAACGTCATTTCTCCCCGGTGTGGACAAGCACCCGATTTTCAATCTTTCTGATTTGCCTCACTCGAGCCCCAGGTCGAAGCCCTGGGCGCGTGCCACACGCAGGAGCTCCGCGCGCGCCGGGATCGTGTTTTCCAGGCGCTTCACCACCTGCTCGCTGAAGCTGTCGGCGCGCTTGCCGTTTTCGCGCAGGTCGTAGTAGCCCTGCATCACCTTATCGTAGTCCGCGATCTGCGGCAGATAGGCGTCAAACCGCTTGTACTCGTTTTCGAAGACCTTCATAGCCACCGGCATGCGGGGCTTGGCCATGGGGTCCTGGTTCGGGTAGCCGAAGCCGACGCCGACCGCCGGGAAGGTCAGTTCCGGCAGCTTCAGGATGCGCACGATCGCGGCGGGGTCGTTCAGGATGCTGCCGAAGTAGACGGCGCCGAGCCCGGCGGACTCCACGGCGTTCGTCAGGTTCTGCGCCGCAAGCATGGCGTCCGCGTAGCCCTGGAAGAACCGGTCCATGTCGCCCCGGCTCTTCGCCGTGCAGCCGCGCTCCTCCGCAATCCGCGCGTTGCGGTAGACGTCGACGATGAAGATGAAAAGCTCCGCCACGCGCGTCACGTACTCCTGCCGGCAGACGTCCGCGACCTGCTTGCGGATGCCCGGGTCCGTCACGCGCACGATGCTGAAGCTTTGCATGCCCGTGCTCGTCGCCGTGCGGTTGGCGACATCGAGGAACGCCTCCAACATGTCCTGCGGGATCTTCTCGTCCGTGAATTCCCGTATCGAGCGGTGCGCGAGCTGGTGCTCGATCGTCTGTGTTTCAAAACCCATAGCAAAACTCCTTTCCGTAACCTCTGCAACACTTCATTTTACCATGAGCAAATGTGGTATACTCTTTCCGTATTGCACGCAGATTGGAGGGCATGGAAATGGGATGGCTCGATGGGTGGCCTTTTACATCAAAAGAAGACCGTGAACGCAAGCAGAAGGAGTATTCGAACCGCGTCTTCCCGTTCGGGGAAGGGCCGCAGCGCGAACGCGCGGCCGAGCTGCTGGGGCAGCTTTTCGGGGAGGCCAGGAATTACGACCAGCAGACGTTCCTCTTTTCCTTCATAGCCGCGAAAAGCGAGTACATCCTGCGGGAGAAAGGGGATGCCGGGAGGGCCCGCATCATCCCGATGCTCAAAAAATACATGACGCGGGAAAAGCCGGAAACGGTCGCCTTGATGGTCGCGTTCATCGAGCTCGAGACGGAGATCGATTCGCTCGACGGCTACCCGACCGCCGCCGACGTGCAGTCCCGCGCACGGAAAATCACCGTCCCCAAATAGCGGTTTACGGTAACGCCGCCCCCTGCCTACGCCCTGGGGTGGGCGCTGTCGTAGACGTCCTTGATCCGGTTTTTTGACACGGCGAGGTAGGCCTGCGTCGCGACCGGGTCCTCGTGCCCCATGAGCTCCTGCACGGATTTGAGGTCGGCCCCGTTCTGGATCATATGGACGGCGAAGGAATTGCGCAGGATCTGCGGCGTGATCTTCTTGTCGATGCCGGCCTTCTCCGCATAGCCCCGCATGATCTTCCACAAAGCCTGCCGCGTGATGCGTTCCCCATAATAATTGAGGAAGAGCGCGCCGTCGTCGCGGACGCCGCCGCGCCTCTTGCCGCCGTCCGTGTCATCCGCGTCCTGCGCGCTCCGCCGGAAATGGGGGCGCACGTCGTAGATGTATTTCTCCAGCGCGGCCCGCGCGGGGCGCCCCAGCGGGATGATGCGCGCCTTGCCATGCGCGCCGTCGCAGCTCACGAAGCCCATGCGCAGGTTCACGTCGTCGATGTTGACGTACATGAGCTCCGTGACGCGCAGCCCCGTGGCGTACAGCATCTCGAGGATCGCGACGTCACGCCGCCCGATGTCGCTTTCCGACGGCGCGGCGAGCAGGAGGTCCACTTCCTCCAGCGTCAGGTATTCGATCTGCTTGCGCGAGATCCGCGGCGTCTTGACCGAAGAGGCGGGGCTCGACTGTACGACGCCCTTCTCGATCAGGTATTTGTAGTAGGCCCGGATCGAGGCCAGCTTGCGGTTGACGGTCGCCGCGCTTTTCCCGGACTGCTTGAGGCCGAGCAGGTACGCCGCCACATCCGCCTTCGACACGGCGGCCAAATCGTCCACGTTCTTCGCCCGAAGGAAAGATTCGAAATCTGACAGGTCGCTCAAATAGGCCGTTACAGAATTCGCGGAAAGCTTGTTATTGTCAAGCAGATAGTCTTTAAAACTCGTCAGGTTGTTCTCCATGCGTCCCTTTTCTCCGTTCAAAACTAGCGATTATGCAAAGGATAGCACAATGACATATCCCTTACAACAGGATTACAGAATTTTTTCAGCAAATTCGACATCGTCGTGTGCCGGGAGAGGTTTTCTGCGTTTCCTCGCCTTTTTGGGCACTTCGACGCGCACAACGCCCCGCTCTGTGTAGAGGTTGCGCGAATTCCGAAGCGACAATTTGGGCGGTCCATGGGCCGCCGGCTTTGCCGCCTCACCCCCTGCCCCCGGCGCTGCCGACGCCGGGAACGCAAAATACAGTATCGTGTTCAAGGCAAAAAGCGCGATTGCCCCGACAAGCGCCGGGTAGAACGGCTTCGTCTCCACTGCGCGGATCACGACGACCGCGTCTTCCGGCTGGGCCTCCTGGCCCTGCTTGGACAAAAACTTTGTGGTAGCTTCAATCTCCGCGCTGCTTCCGCCCCGCTCTTCCGGCGTGGGCGAGGCTTGCGCGTAGACAGCGGCTGCCGCCGAGGAAAGCACACAAACAAGCAAGACGGATGCGGTCGCGAGCGTTAGTGCTTGCGCCGAGCTGCGGAAATGGCAATGAATAAAAACCCTTTTCATGGCTAATGCCGACCGACCCCCTGTTAAAACCTGAAAGGCTGTGGATTCCCCCGCCCTAAAACACTGTGATTGATATTAAAATATCATCTTACATGAATCTTGTCAATACTTGAGCCGCAAAAAAATATTAAAGATTGCGGAAATGAAATGCCTTGCGCCCCTCCGCGTAGTCGGCGACGATGTTCCCGTTCCCGACGAGCTCGTATTTGTAGGTGACGAGGCCGTCGAGGCCGACGGGGCCGCGCGCGTGCAGCTTGCCGGTGCTGATGCCGACCTCCGCGCCGAAGCCGTAGCGGAACCCGTCCGCAAAACGCGTCGAGCAGTTGCGGTAGACGCCCGCCGAGTCGACGCCCGCGAAGAACCGCGCGGCCGCCCGGTCGTCCTCCGTGAGGATCGCGTCCGTGTGGTGGGAGCCGTACGTGTTGATGTGGTCGATCGCCTCTTCGATGCTATCAACCGTTTTGATTGACACGATGAGATCCAGGTACTCCTTTCCATAGGCGCCCTCGCGTATCTCCACGCCCTTCGCCGAAAGCGCCTCCGCCAGCACGGGCAGCAGCGCCTCCGCCGCGTCCTTGTGCACGAGCACGGTCTCCACCGCGTTGCAGGCGGCGACGTACTGCGTCTTGCTGTCGATGATGATCGGCACGGCCTTCCCCAAGTCCGCGGCCTTGTCCACGTAGACGTGGCAGATCCCATCCGAATGCCCCATGACGGGGATCTCGGAATGGTCCATGATGTAGCGCACGAACGCGTTCGAGCCGCGCGGGATGATGAGGTCGATCGACTCGTGGCAGGCGAGCATCTCCGTGATCTCGCCGCGCGTCTCGAGCAGCGTCAGGAAGCCGCCCGGGAGGCCGGCATCCGTGCCCGCCTTGTGGATCACTTCATATAGTATGCGGTTTGTGTTTGCCGCTTCGCTGCCGCCCTTGAGGATGGCGGCGTTGCCGCTTTTCAGGCAGAGCGACGCGATCTGCACGAGCGCGTCGGGGCGCGACTCGAAGATCACGCCGATGACGCCGATCGGGCAGGTGACCTGCGTGAGCACCAGGTCCGCGTCGAGCTCGCGCTTCAGGAGGGTGCGCCCGATGGGGTCGCGCAGGGCAATGACGCCGCGCACGCCGTCCAGCGTGTCGGCGAGTTTTTTCTCGTCAAACAACAGGCGCTTTTTGATCGGCGCGGGGAGGCCGTCCTTCTCCGCCGCGGCGAGGTCCTCTGCGTTGGCGGCCGTGATCTCCGCCCGGGCGTCCCACAGGGCCCCCGCGATCTTCTCCAGCGCGTGGTTCCGGTCAGCCTCCGGGGCGGACATCAATACGAGGCTGTCTTTCTTCGCAAGACGGCTGATTTCGGCAACGGCGGCAGGCGCGTTATTATTGTTATTCATCGAAAAACCTCCTCCTGGTTCTGTGTATTCATATGATATACTATGTTGTTGCGGTCCGGCAACGGAAAAAATGGCTGCGAGGGAAAAATGTCCGAAGCGGAAAAGGCGGAAAAAACCTACGAGGAAACCTCTTTCGAAGAGGTCCGGGACGAGATCATCAAGCTTCTTGACGCGAAGAAGTATATCCGCGCGCGCCAAAACTTGCTTTCCTTGAACGAGGCGGACGCGGCGGAGGTCATCGAGGAGACGGAGGACGAGCTCGGCATCGAGATGGCGATCATCCTGTTCCGCATGCTGCCGAAGGACGAGGCGGCGGAGGTGTTTTCGCGGCTTTCCTCGGACGACCAGCAGGGCATCATCACGCGCATCACGGACAAGGAGGTCGGCTCGATCATCGCGGAGATGGACTTCGACGACATGATCGACGTGCTCGAGGAGCTGCCGGCCAACATCGTGGACAAGATCCTCGAGCGGGCGACGCGCGAGGAGCGCAAGCTCATCAACACCTTCTTGAACTACCCGGAGGACAGCGCGGGGTCGCTCATGACGCCCGACTACATCACGCTGAAGCAGGAATGGGACGTCGGCGAGGCGCTCGCGCACATCAAGAAGGTCGGCATGGATTCGGAGACCGTCTACACGTGCTATGTGAAGGACCGCGGGCGGCGGCTGCTCGGGATCGTGTCGCTGCGCTCGCTCGTGACGCGGGACGCGGAGGTGCTGCTCGCCGACCTCATGGTCGAGGACGCGGTTTTCGTGAACGTCTTCGACGACCGCGAGGTGGTGTCGGAGGCGTTCAAAAAATACGGCTTCCTGGCGATGCCCGTCGTGGACAACGAAAAAAGGCTCGTCGGCATCATCACGGTCGACGACATCCTGGACGTCATCGAGGAGGAGACGACGGAGGACATCGAGCGCATGGGCGGCGTCATCGACAGGTCCGACAAGGAGTACTTCGACTCGGGCATCTTCCACCAGGTCAAGAGCCGGCTGCCCTGGCTGATCCTCTTGATGGTCTCGGCGATGTTCACGGGGCTCGTGATCGCGCATTTCGAGACGACGCTCGCGAAGGTGACAAGCCTCGCGATCTACCTCCCGCTGCTCATGGGCACGGGCGGCAATTCGGGGTCGCAGGCCTCGACGCTCGTCATCCGCGGGCTTGCGGTCGGCGAGATCGAGCTCAAGGACGCGCCGCGCGTGCTGTTCCGGGAGTTTCGCATCGGCCTCGTCGTCGCGGGCGCCCTGTCCGCGATCAACCTCTGCAAGATCCATTTCCTGGACCAGGAGAGCTTCAAGGTCGCCATCACGGCCTGCGGCGCGCAGCTCATCATCATCGTGATCGCGAAATGCCTCGGCGGGCTGCTGCCGCTGCTCGCGAAGAAGATCGGCATCGACCCGGCGCTCATGGCGGCGCCGTTCATCTCGTCCTTGACGGACACGTTCGCGTGCTTCGCCTATTTCACCTTGGCGTCTTTCATGTTTGGGATTTGACGGGATGAAGGCGGGGGAGATCACAGCGAAGGAAGTGAAGGCGCTGCTTGGGGCGCACCGCCGGCGCAGCGACGCGCACAAAGGCGATTTCGGGCGCGTGCTCATCGTGGCCGGCTCGCCGGGCATGGCCGGCGCGGCGGTCCTGTGCGCGCGGGCGGCGCTGCGGGCGGGCAGCGGGCTTGTGACGGTTTCGATCGACGAGGCGTTGTGGCCGATCGTGCAGACGGCGGTGCCGGAGGCGATGTGCACGGGCCGCGGCAGCGGCCTTGATCTGGCCGCGTACGACGCTGCCGCGGTCGGGCCCGGGCTGGGGACGGGCGAGGCAGCGCGGGCGCTGGTGGCGCGCGTGCTGGCGACGTGTGGCGGGAAGCCGCTTGTACTCGACGCGGACGCGCTGAATATCCTGGCGGCTTCGGACGAGGTTCCGCTTCCCGGTGCGGGTGCCGTACTCACGCCGCACCCCGGCGAGGCGGCGAGGCTGCTCGCGGGCGCCGGCGGCCCTGACGGGCCCTGGCGCACAGCGGCGGACGTGCAAAAGGACCGGCTGGGCGCGCTCGCGGCGCTGCAGGGGAAATACGGCGCGGCGACGGTCGTGCTCAAGGGCGCCGGCACGCTGGTGGCGTCCGAGGCATCCGGCACAGCGGCCCCGGAGGCGCGCGTCAACACCACGGGCAACCCGGGGATGGCCACCGGCGGCAGCGGCGACGTGCTGACGGGCGTCATCGCCTCGCTGCTCGGGCAGGGCTTCGCGCCGGGCGAAGCGGCGGCGGCCGGCGTCTACCTCCATGGCCTCGCGGGCGACCTCGCGGCGGCGGAGCTGGGGGAGGCAGGGGTCACAGCGGGCGATATCGCCCTTTACATAGCGTATGCGATGGTGGAGGCAGGCTGCCCGTCAGCAGGCCGCAGGAAAGGAGTCAGGACATGAATTCAGACAAAGTGAAAGCAGGGCCGGGCGGCGCGGCGACGCGCGCGCTCTTCTACGGCATGGGTTATACAAAGAGCGAGATCGACCGCCCGCTCATCGGCGTGGTCAACTCGCAAAACGACGTCGTGCCGGGCCACAAACTGTTGGACCGCATCGCTTCCGCCGCCCGCGACGGCATCCTCATGAGCGGCGGCACGCCGATCGAGTTCCCGGCCATCGCGATCTGCGACGGGATCGCCATGGGCCACGAAGGCATGAAATTCCCGCTCGCGAGCCGCGAGCTCATCTGCGACTCCATCGAGGCGATGGCCATCGCCCACCAGCTCGACGGCCTCGTCCTCATACCGAACTGCGACAAGACGGTGCCCGGCATGCTCATGGCGGCGGCGCGCCTCAACCTCCCTGCCATCCTCATCAGCGGCGGGCCGATGCGCGCCGGCCACGCGGGCGGGCGGGCGCTCGACTTCAACTCCATCATGGAGCAGATCGGGAAATTCCGCGGCGGCACCTCTTCGGACGCCGAGCTGGAGAAAATCGCGCTGAACGCGTGCCCCGGCTGCGGCTCCTGCTCCGGGCTGTTCACGGCGAACTCGATGAACTGCCTGACCGAGGCGCTCGGCATGGGCCTGCCGTACAACGGCACCGCCCTCTGCGATTCCGGCGAGCGCATCCGCATGGCGAAAACGGCCGGCATGAAGATCATGGAGCTCGTGGCGGGGGATGTCCGCCCGCGCGACATCCTGACGCGGGAGGCGTTTGAAAACGCGATGGTCGTCGACATGGCGATGGCCGGCTCGACGAACACGGCGCTCCACCTGCCGGCGGTCGCGCACGAGGCGGGCGTCGAGATCAGCCTCGCCGACTTCGACAAGGCGAGCCGGCGCACGCCCTACCTCGCGAAGCTCTCCCCGTCCGGCTACCACCATATGGAGGACCTGCACCGCGCGGGCGGCATCCCCGCGCTTATGAACGAACTCGCCAAAAAAGGCCTGATCCTTTTGAACGTCCCGACGGTCACGGGCTACACCGTGGGCGAGAACATCGCCCACTGCCCCGTCATCTACCCGGAGGTCATCCGGCCCATCGACAAGCCCTACCGCGACCAGGGCGGCCTTGCCATCCTGTACGGGAACCTCGCGCCCGGCGGCGCCGTCGTCAAGGAATCGGCCGTCGCCCCCGAGATGCTCGCGCACACGGGGCCCGCGCGCGTCTTCAATTCCGAGGACGAGGCGACGGAGGCCATCAACGGCGGCAAGATCCGGCGGGGCGACGTGATCGTGATCCGTTATGAAGGCCCGAAGGGCGGCCCGGGGATGCGCGAGATGCTCGGGCCCACGTCCACGATCGCGGGCATGGGGCTCGACAAGGACGTCGCCCTCCTCACGGACGGCCGCTTCTCCGGCGCCTCGCGGGGGGCCTCCATCGGCCACATCAGCCCAGAGGCGAAGGACGACGGCCCCATCGCGCTCATCCAGGAGGGGGACGTCATCGAGATCAACATCCCCGCGCGCACCTTGAACGTAAGGCTCTCGGACGAAGAGCTCACTGCCCGGCGCGCTACGCTGACGCACCCCGAGCCGCGCGTGAAAACGGGCTACCTCGCGAGGTACGCCCGTCTCGTCACGTCCGCAAACACCGGCGCGGTGCTGGAATAGGGGGGTCAGAACCGGAACTCGATCCCCATCCCGAAGAGCTCCTCTTTGACACGGTCGTACCGCGCCTGCCAAGTCGGCAGCGGCACGATCTGCTTCGCGTCGTAGACCTCGTCGAACGGCAGGCCGAAATCCGGCGCCTCAAACGAATGCCTGTATTTCCCCACGAGCGCGCGCACGATCTCGTTGCCGCGCGCGGCCGTCATGTTTTGATGGAAGACCGCGTCGACCACCTCCGCGAACAGGCGGTTTTCCAGCCCCGAGCAGTTGGGGTAGACGCCGTTCGTCGCGCCGAGCGCGTCCGTGTGCAGGCAGCTCAGCTCCTGCGCGATGGCCAGCGCCGCCGTCTCGTACAGCAGCTCGTCCGTACCCGTGCCCGTCATCGTCCATGCGTCCGCGAGGATCGAGATGGGCGCGTTGCGGGCGAAGGCCCGCCCGATGATGCTGTCCATCCACATGCCCTCCGGCGTGCTGACCGCGACGTATTTGTTGTGGATGGCGTGCAGGCAGTGCATCTGGACGCCGTAGGCGGCCGTCGCGAAGAGGATGGCCGCCGCGCCGACGATAGCCGCGCCCTCCGGCCCGCCCGCGAACCCGCCGATGATCGGGTCCATGAGGCTCGTCGTGTACGCGGGGTACTCCTGCCCCGTCATGACGCGCGCGAGCCGGATGTAGTCGGTCTTGAGCTCGGACAGCACCGGGATCATATGCGAGTCCGTCGTGCGCATATACCGTTCGTTGCAGATCGCGAGCGTGCCGAGCGCCGTCGCGCTGCTCTCGCCAGCCGCATAGATGTGCGTGCCCGGCCGCCCGTAGCGCTCGAACGCCTCACGCGTCCAGATCAGCTCCTGCCGGGTCGCGCGGATCTCGAGCGGCCCGCCCGTCTTCACCTCCATGCCCTCGATCTTGACGAGGCTGCCCGGGATGATGATGTCGAGCAGCGGCTCCGCCGCGTAGGACATCATGATCGGGAGGAACAGCTCCTCCGGGAGCGGCGTGCCGGGGCAGCCGCCGCAGACGGTCATCTTGCGCCCGTCGCCGACGCGCCGCGCGCGCATGACCCGCGCGTCCTTCCCTTCGCCGAGCAGCATCTCCTTCGGCGCCGTCTCCATCGCGAGCAGGAGCTCCTCCCGCGAAAAGCGGATGACGCGGTTCGTGTCGATGCACAGGAACCCCATCGCCTCGCAGAGGTCGAGCGCCGCCGCGAAGAGGTTGTCGGCCATCTCGTCGTCGTCCACGATCACGTTCTCCCGGTCGCAGCGGATGCCGTACTTCGCGACGAGCTTTTTGTTCTCCGTGAAGAGCTTCATGTTGAAATCGTCTTCTTTGATGTAGTCGCCGGTCTCCGCCCGGCGCAGCACTTCGAAAATATTCATAGGCAGGCCTCCTTGATGACATCGACCGCGCTGACCGCCGTGCTGCCGTAGAGCGCGCCGATCGAATCCGCAAACTCCTTCGTGACCGCGCCGCCGCCGACCACGACTTTGTACTTCCCGGTCAGCCCGCGCGCCTCCAGCAGGCCCACGACGTCCCTGGCGTACGGCAGGCTCGTCGTCAGGAGCGACGAGAGGCCGATCGCGTCGGCGCCCATCTCCTCCGCCTTGTCGATGAAGGTGTCCGCCTTCACGTTGTTGCCGATGTTCAGCACGTCGATGCCGCCGACGCGCAGCATCGTCGCGAGGATGTCGCGCCCGATGTCGTGGATGTCCCCCTCCAGGTTCCCCACGACGATCTTGACTTTTTTCTGCGCCGCCTCGCCGCCCGCCTGCGCCTCGAGCGCCGGCGTGAGGACCTCCATCGCCTCCTGCATCGCCTTGCCGCCCATCATCAGGTCCGGCAAAAACAGCTCCATGTCCTCGAAGCGCTTCCCGAGCTCCGTGATGCCCGCGCTCAGCGCGTCCACGATGTCCAGCGCCGGCACGCCCCCCTCCAGCGCCTCCCGCGCCAGCTCCGCCGCCGACTTGTCCTGCGGGTCGTACAGACTCGCGCCGATCAAAGCCAATGTCCCACTCATAAATACCTGCCTTCCTTTCTCACTGTTCAGCGTTCAACGTTCAATGTTCAATGTTCAATTTTTTCCGGCGCCACCTTCACGACGATGAGGTAGACGACAGCCGTCACGATGACCGTCGCGTAGATCGCGCCGAGCGAATTCATGATGAAATCGATGTTCATGGCGACGAAATAGAAGACGACGCCGATGGCCCAGCTCGCGATCGCACGCCAGTTGACGCCGCCGCTGTACCAGTACTTGCCGCCCACCTTCGCCGCGTGGCTCCAGTCGTAGTCGCGCTTCTTCACCACATAGTAGTCGAGGATGATGATGGGGAGAAGCGGCGCGAAGATGAGGCCGACGTAGCTGAGGAACACCATGAAATAATCAACGAGGCTGCCGATCGCCACCGGGACGAGGGAGCCCGCGACCGTGATGACCGCGACGATGAGGATCATCTTCTTTGCGCCGACGCGCGGGAAGAGGTTGTTGAGCGACATCGACGACGCGTAGATGTTGATGCAGTTCGTCGTGCAGGTCGCCACGATGAGGATGATCATCGCCACCCACCCGAGCCCGAGCGTCGCCATGATGGTGGACGGGTCGGACATGTTCGGGTCGAACGTGCCCGTCTCCGTCGCCATGGCCACCACGCCGAGGAGGCCGACGATCGCAAACCAAAACAGCGCCACGTTCGCCCCGATCATCGGCGCGGCGATCGCCGAGCTCTTGTTTTTCGTGTAGCGCGTAAACTCGCAGATGGCAGGGATCCAGCCGAAGCTGAAGGCGACCATGACGTCCATCGCCGCCCCAAACGGCATGCGCACGTCCGCAGGCGGCGTCCAGGCGAGGATCGTCGCGATGTCGAAGTTTTTCAGGATCACGACGGTCTCCCAGACCGTCAGCACGACCAGCAGGATCGTCGCGACGCGCTCCGCGATCTTGATGGAGTGCGAACCGCTGATGGCCACCATGAGGATCTGCAGGACGCTGCAGATGAGCACCCCCAGGATCATATTGCCCGCCGACCCCTCCTCGCCGAACGCCGGCCAGCCGAACGCCATCTGGAACAGGTAGCTCATCGAGATGGCCGCGAGGAACGTGTTGACGCTGCACCAGCCGACGAACTGCACGGCGTTGAGCGTCGACGGCAGGATGGAGCCGCGGATGCCGAACGAGGCACGCGTCAGGCCCATCGTCGTCGTGCCGACCTTGTAGCCGATGAACCCGATCAGCGCCATGACCGCATAGGCGATCGGGTTCGCGACGAAGATGACGGCCAGGCCCCCAAGCACGCCCACCGCCGCCACGACGCCGCCCGTGTACCAGGACGACGTGTTTGCGTTCGCCCCGATCCACGTGAACACCATGTCCCAGAAGCCGTAATGCCGCGCTTCCTGCGGGACGGGCTCCTCTACCGAATACTCCCTTTTGATATCTACCGCCGGTTCATTGGACTGTGACATTTTGCAACCCTCCCTTCGCATTGTTAACCATACATATCGCATCATATATGAACCGCCCCCCGAATGCAAGAAATATAGCGACGGAATATAGCAAAAAACCCTCGAAAAAACCCCGCCTCGGCGGCGGGGTTTTTCATCATTTGTTTCGCAAGGGAGCCGACCCTACAGGATGCCCTGCTCCAGCATCGCGCTCGCAACCTTCTTGAAGCCCGCGATGTTCGCGCCGAGGATATAGTCGCCCGGCTTGTCGTATTCCTTCGCCGTGTCGTCGATGTTGTGGAAGATGTTGACCATGATGCGGTTGAGCATCTGGTCGACTTCCTCAAACGACCACGACAGGCGCTCGCTGTTCTGCGACATCTCCAGCGCGGAGGTCCCGACGCCGCCGGCGTTCGAGGCCTTGCCCGGGATGAACGCCACGCCGTTCTCCTGCAGGTACAGCGACCCGTCGAGCGTGGTCGGCATGTTCGCGCCCTCGCCGACGATCTTGCAGCCGTTCTTCACGAGCGTCTTCGCGTCCGCGATCTCGAGCTCGTTCTGCGTCGCGCAGGGCAGCGCGATGTCGACCGGCACGTCCCAGACGCGGCCCTTGCCGACTTCCGTGTACACCGCATCCTTGTGGATCTGCGCGTACTCGGAGATGCGCCCGCGCTTCACGAGCTTGATCTCCTTGATCGTGTCGAGGTTGAGCCCCGCCTCGTGCAGGATCCAGCCGTTGCTGTCCGTCATCGTCACGACCTTGCCGCCGAGCTCGAAGACCTTCTGCGCCGCGAAGATGGCGACGTTGCCGCTGCCCGAGATCGAGACCGTCTTGCCCTTGAAGGAATCGCCCTGCTCCTTCAAGTACTCTTCCACGATGTAGACGAGGCCGTAGCCCGTCGCTTCCGTGCGCGCGAGCGAGCCGCCCCACGTGAGGCCCTTGCCCGTCAGCACGCCCTGGAACGCGTTCTGGATCTTCTTGTACTGCCCGAACAGGTAGCCGATCTCCCGGCCGCCGACGCCGATGTCGCCCGCCGGCACGTCCGTGTCCGGCCCGATGTGGCGGTACAGCTCCGTCATGAACGCCTGGCAGAAGCGCATGACTTCCGCGTCGCTCTTGCCCTTCGGGTCAAAATCCGAGCCGCCCTTGCCGCCGCCGATCGGGAGCCCCGTCAGCGAATTTTTGAAGATCTGCTCGAACCCGAGGAATTTGATGATGCCGAGGTTGACCGAGGGGTGGAACCTGAGGCCGCCCTTGTACGGCCCGATCGCCGAGTTGAACTGCACGCGGTAGCCGCGGTTCACCTGCACCTTGCCGCTGTCGTCGACCCACGGC
Source organism: Eubacteriales Family XIII. Incertae Sedis bacterium (assembly GCA_031272365.1). Classification (GTDB taxonomy): domain Bacteria; phylum Bacillota; class Clostridia; order Peptostreptococcales; family Anaerovoracaceae; genus WRFF01. Next base: position 16,970 of record JAISTX010000030.1, on the reverse strand, counting down.
ACGCGGAACTGTATGATCCGCTCCGGCTCGACGAGCCGCTCCAAAAGCCCGGTCTGCTCATAGATGCCATCCCGCTCCACGACGACGCGAAGGGACTCGAGCACCTCCTTGGCAGCCTGCAGAAACTCCGGCTGATCCGCATTTTTCTTCTCAACGTCCGCAATGATCCGATCTACATAACTCATTTCATCCTCCTGTGCACTACCCCGGCACAACTTTCAAATTGATACGCCCTTTTGGGAACGGCCATCCGCTCCCTACAGTATTATTACCCCACGCACAGAGGCTGTCAACATATCCCAAAATACACGCAAGATTCAGATAATTGCTGATTTCTACCGCTTCATTTTTCAGCATTTTTCCTGTATAATGAATAAATTATGGCACTCATTCTCTCTTATTTGGAAGAAAGGCTTGCGATGTGCGAAACGGCCCTCCAGCTTTGGGACCGCAAGCTGACAAACGCCCTCGGCGGCAATTTCTGCATGCGCGTGGGCGAGGGCGAGCTGCTCATCACGCCGACCCTGATGTCCGAGGGGAAGCACTGCCGGCTCGAGCCGAAGGACATCCTGCTCATCGACTACGAGGCGAAAATCCTCGAGGGCGAAGGCGGCCTGTCCCGCGAGACGGACATGCACATCGGGCTGCTCCGGGACTTCCCGGCCATCGGGGCCGTCATCCACGCGCACCCGCAAAACGGCATGGTCTTCGCCGCGTACGAAAAGCCGATCCCTTCGGTCACGGAGGCCAGCGAGGCCCAGGGCGCGGCAGGGCTCATCGACTTCGCGCCGACTTGCACGCCCGAGCTCGCGGCAGCCGTGCTGCGCTACTACGAAGCGAGGCGGCCGCTCCTCGAAAAAGGGCCGCTTGCGGCCGTTATGCGGAAACACGGGCTGGTCGTCACGGCACCGAACCTGAACGCGGCCTTCGCCTTCCTCGAGGTGGTCGAGACGGACGCCTACTGCGCCCTCCACCCTCTATAGGGAAGCGCAGGCAGGATCCCCTGCCAGTATTTCGCCGGCGATGGCGCCCCGGTCATACAGGACCCTCGCGCGGTTTTCGAGCAGCGGCTCGTCCGCGACGATGTCGCCGGTCCGCTTGTCGACGACCTTGCGGTAGATCTTGTTGTGGCGGAACACCGCGCCCCCCTCTTCATAGAAATAGGCCTCTTCCTCCCGGATGTGCACGCGGGCGCCCGGGGGCCGGTCGGCGCGCAGCTCGCCGCACAGGTATTCGCCGTCAACGCGCGCGAGGATCTGAAAGGTGGCCTCCGTGTTATTCCTGAACCGGTAATCCAAGTAGTTGTAGCAGATGGACGTGCCGCAGCCATATCTCCTTCTCCTGCGATATCCTATACGCCGCAGGGCCGATCTCGCAAAACAGCTTTCTCCCCATCAAGGCCTCTCCCACGCTCCATGCTCCGTGCTCCGTGGCCATTATACCAAAGAACCCGTGGGGCGGGCAGCCCGTGTCGGCAAATCGCCCGCTTCGTGGACATGCCTATGGGCCAACGTCGGATTTTGCTTCAAACCCGTGATAGCTGCCAAAGCCCAGAAGGTACAGCGCCAGCGCAAAAGAGCCACCATTCGAATCGGCCACGTCCTTCAGCTCTTGATACACGGTGTCGCGCGGCCTGGCATCCGGGGACAATTCCCCGACGACCTCCTCGATGACGCCCGGAAGCACCATGCACATCTGGTAGAAGGCGTCCTGCTGCCCCGTGACGAGGGCATAGAACTCATCCATGCTGACGCGCCGGATGCGTTTGTGCCCCCGCTTCTCCCCGTCGACGGTCACCGCCCACGTGATGTTCTGCGACTTCTTCGCAATGGCCTCGACGAGAAAACAGGCGCAGTCATCATCGCACAGCAACTGGCTCTGCATTTTGATGTAGGTCTTCCCGGCAGCCGCCGAATTCATCGTGTTGTGCTTGTTTTTCATCTCCACATAGACAGTGCTGACCCGATCGCCGCCCGGGAGCTCTATCCCCTGCAGGTTCTTGTAGACAACATCCCAGCCGGTCTGCGGAACCGTGCAGTTTTCGATATACTGAAACAGCCTTTGATGGAAATAACCGATATCGTTGTTGTTTGATTTGTCTCGCTGCCGGAACAATTCGTTTTTGATGATTTCCTCCCACGTGAAATTGTATACGGTTTTGTCGAAAACCAGCTTGATCGGGTCAACGATATTGCTGTTGAACTCCTCCACATTGTATGGAACGAGCTTGTTTCCATATTGCTTGATCGTCAGCTGTACGTGTTTTATGAAATCTTGTTCTGAAATGAAGGACAGTTGCCACATGAATAACGCTCCAATCCGCTGTATATCTCCTTTGCGATTTCGTATGCGAGCTGGACTGGTACAGCATTGCCAACCTGCCTGTACTGGCTGCCAATACCGCCGCAGAAGGCCCATTCGTCGGGGAAGCACTGCACGCGGGCGTTTTCCCGCACCGTGAACGGCCTCGCCTCCATCGGATGGCAGCGGTCGGTCTGCTTCTGGGACGGCGAGGTCAGCACGGCCAAAGACGGCTCGTCCAGGCTGAGCCGCCGCAAAATCCCGGTACGGCCGCCCCCCATCTCCCAGCAGCTCTTCATATACTCCTTGGCGATATCCGGCGGGATGTCACGCCAATACCCCCCGGGCGGAACCAGCTCAAAAATCTTGCGCTTGTACTCCGAATACTGCGCCCCGTCGCTGGAAGGGACGTCCGCGAGCACATCGCGGAGGACGGGCTTGTAATTGTGCTTCTCCGGGAACCGGATGAACAGCTCATCCTTCAAATCGTTGCGGATCCCGATCGTGATGAGCCTTTCGCGCTTCTGCGGCACACCGAAGTCCCACGCGTTCAGGATCGCTTTTTGGATGGTGTAGCCCTCATCGGAGAAAATATCCGTCATCGTCTGATACGTACGCCCCTGATTGTGCGTGAGCAGGCCGCGCACGTTCTCAAACAGAAACACCTTCGGCTGCAATTTGTGCAGGAACACGGCATAGTGGTAGAAAAGCGTGCCACGCGCGTCTTCCAGCCCCAGCCTTTTCCCCGCGTATGAAAACGCCTGGCACGGCGCGCCCCCCGAAAGCAGATCCAATTCGCCCGGCTGGATAGAAAAATACTCCGTCAAATCCAGCGGTGAGATGTTTGCGATATCATCATGGATCACGTTCCATTCCGGACGGTTCGCCTTGAGCGTATCGGCGGCGTCCCTGTCAAATTCAATCAACCCCAGTGTCTCAAACCCGGCGCGCTCTATGCCGAGCGCCAGCCCCCCCGCCCCCGCGAAGAGCTCCAAAGCCGCGAAAGATCCATTTGAATAACCCGTCCTATTCATGCCCAAAGTATAGCATAGGAAAACGCCGCACGCAAGGAATATTCGTTCGCAATCAAATATTTTATCGGCGTGTGCTGTAATGCATCAACCGATTCATTATTGCCCGAAAGCAAAGCAACGGTCGTCGATGCCGCTTCGACCCGTGTCAGCAAATCGCCCAAGTGCGGGGGCAGCCCGTGTCAGCAAATCGCCCGCTTCGTGGACAAAAAACGAAGGTATGTGCATGCGATGCGCCGCATTTCCCGGAAAATCTACGGATTGATGACACCGGCATTCGAATAACGATAAGATCACGCCCCCGCCCACAGAAAATCTGCACATCCCGCCGTTTTTTGTCCACGGAACGCCCGATTCACTGACATGCCGCCGGGGAAACGCCCCGTTCCCGCCGCCACGCGAAAGCCCAGGCTACGCAAACACCCCCGCCGCGCGCAGCAGGATGATGGCGATCGCCACCGGCGCTATGAAGCGGATGGCGAACGGGTAGACGCGCGCGAGGAAGTGGCCGTCGTTCCCGGCGCCCTCCAGGAACTCCTTCGTGGACGCCGCGACCCCCATCCGGAACGCGATGAAGAGGCAGCCGAGCAGCGCCGCGATCGGCAGCAGGATGTTGTTCGCGAACCGGTCGAGGAAGGTGAAGTAGTCCGTGCCGAACACCTGAAAATCCGCGAGCGGCCCGAAAGCGAGCACGGAGGGCACGCCGAAGACGACCGCGATCGCCGTGACGACCACAAGCCCCTTGCCGCGCGAAAAGCCGAACCGGTCCTCGAGCAGCGCGAGCGGCACCTGCAGGATGCTAATCAAAGACGTGAGCGCCGCGATGAAGACGAGGATGAAGAACAGCGGCGCAAACACCGCGCCCAGCGGCATCGTCTCGAACGCGCCCGGCAGCGTCACGAAGACGAGCCCCGCGCCCTCGCCCGGGTTGAGCCCGAGCGCAAACACCGCCGGGAAGATCGCCAGCCCCGCGAGGATCGCGACGCCCGTGTCCATCGCGACGACCGCGACCGTCGCCTGCGGCAGATCCATATCTTTCTTCATATAGGAAGCGTACGTGATCATGATGCCCATGCCCAGCGACAGCGAGTAGAACGAGTGCCCGAGCGCGTCGAGCACCGCCCCCACCGTCACCTCCGAGAAGTCCGGCTCGAACAAGAAGCGCACCCCCTCGATCGCGCCGGGCAGCGTGAGCGCCCGCACCACGAGGATCGCGAGGAGCACGAACAGCGCCGGCATCAGCACCTTGCTCCACCGCTCGATGCCGTCCGTCACGCCCTTGAACAGGATCGCCACCGTGCACGCGAGCGCCAGCCCCGCGTAAACGAGCGCCTTCGGCCCCGACGAAAACGCCGCGAACGCCGCCTGCGGGTCCGCGAGGACCTCCGCCCGGTTCACAATCGACTCCACCGCGTAGCCGAGCGACCATCCCGCCACCGTCGGGTAATAGCACGCGATCATCGTGCAAGCCAGCACGGCCACCCCGCCCGCCAGCCACCAAAACGACTTCGGCGCGAGCTTCTGGAACGCGCTCACCGCCGACACCCCCGCCGCGCGCCCGATCGTCAGCTCCGAGATCAGCACCGGCAGCCCGATGAACAGGATGCACAGCACATACACAAACAGGAACGCCCCGCCGCCGTTGACGCCGAGGATGTAGCTGAACCGCCAGATATTGCCGAGCCCGACCGCACTGCCGACCGCCACCATGACCACCCCGAACCGGGATGCAAATTGTTCACGTTCTTTCATAATAATAATACCCCCTCAATCCTTCAATGAGATCACACGGCGATCGCCGTGCCCGTCCTTGTCATGTAAACATATGCCTCACAGACCGGCTCGCCGTAGACAAGCTCCGCCGCGCGGCGATAGAGGCCGACCTGCGCGCCATAGGTTTCCCGGACGCGCGCCGCCTCCCGCTCGCCCCCCCCAGGGTCGAAATGCCCCGACTTGTAGTCCGCGATCACAAGCTTCCCCTGCGCGTCGCGCAGCAGGCAGTCGATGACCCCCTGCACAATGATCTCCTCGTCCGCCGCGCCCGCCGCGCCCGCCTCCCGCGGGAAAGCCTCCCCGAAGCGCATCTTCATATTGAAAGGCAGCTCCTTGAGGCAAAGCCGCGCCTCCGCCGCGCGCGCGCAGAGCGGCGCATTCGCAAACCGGTGCAAAGCCCCCGCGCCCACAGCACGAGCCTCCTCCTCCGAAAGCACCCCCCTCTCCAGGAGCCCGCTCAAAAAAGAAGCAAACCACCCCGCCTCCGAGCGCCGCGCAAACGCCTCCCGGAAATCCATGAGCTCCAGCGCGCGGTGCAAAGCCGTCCCCCGCTCCGCCGCCGTCAAGCCGCCCCCGGAACCGGCATCCAAATCGCCCCCCACAGCATCCGGCCACCCGGCGTCCTCCGCCGACTCCAAAACCGACCCGCTGACAAAAAACCGCACATCACAAACCCCATCCCCCCCGCGCAAAGCCTGTGCCACCTGCGAGACACTATACTTCGACCGAACCCCCGAAGCCCCGGCAAACCGGTAAACCGGAGCCGGCGAAGCCAGGCTCCCATCCCCCAGGCCAAGCGAAGCGACGGCCGAGGCGAGCGAAGCGATGCCCCCATCCCCCTCATCCCCAACACCCACGCCCCCACGCGCGATGTCCGCGGCGGCAGTGGCCGGCGAAGCCAGGCCCTCGCCATGAGTGTTCTGAGGAGCGGCAACAATTTCACGTGGTTCTTCGCCGTTAAAAAACCCGACTGTCTGAGCGGCGGCAGCCATTCGTGTTGAATCCACAGGCAGCTCTTCCCCCTCACCCATCCCGGAAGCTTCAGTTGCCAGCGAGTTTCGGGTTTTAGGCGAAGAACCACCTGAAATTGTCCGCGACGAAGACCACCTCATGGCGAGGGCCTGGCCTCGCCGGCCACTGCCGCCGCGGACATCGCCTACATCACCTTTGACCTCAAACACCCCCTTAGAAGCAAAAACCACCGGCAGCAACACCCGCAAAAACGACCCCGCCGCCCGCACGTCCAGATCCAAAAACGCCCCGGCTCCCTCATAGAGCCCAAACGCCCGCTCCACCCCCGAAGCCTCCTTCACCCCCGAAACCGTCCCCACCAAATGCAGCCGGTCCATCGCCCGCGTCATCGCCACATACAACAGCCGGATGCTCTCCGCCCGCTCGTCGAGCCCCTTCCGCTGCCGCAAAACCTCCTGCAAAAGCGTCCGCCGATACATATGCGCCGCAGGGTCCTCCCACTCCAGCGCCAGCCCCACATCGCGGTGCAAGAGCAGCTTCCCGTCGTGCCGCCCGCCCCCGAACGCCCGCCCGAGCCGGCAAGCGATCACCACCGGGAACTCCAGCCCCTTGCTCGCGTGGATCGTCAGGATGCGCACCAGATCCTCCTGTTCGGAAGCCAGCCGCACCTGGGCGACCTCCGTCTTGAGCCGCATATCCTCCAAGTGCCGCAGGAACCCGTAGAGCCCGCGCACCCGCCCCGCCTGGTAGTCCGCCGCCAGATCGAGCAAAGCCCGCAGGTTCGCCTGCCGCTGCGCCCCGTGCAACTGCGCCCCCGCATGGTCGTAAAACCCGCTCTCCCGCATCAGCTTCCAGAGGAAATCGTCGAGCCGCATGAACCGCTCCTCGCCGCGCCAACGCTCGATCTGCCGGATGGCCGCGACGCAACGCCCGCGCAGACCGTCGTCCGGGCCGCCCTCCGAATAACGCAGGAAAGCCGCATAGAAAGCCCCTTCCCCGCCGCCCTCGCGGACGCGGGCCAGCTCCTCCACCGTGAAACCGAAGACCGGCGAGCAGAGGCACGCCGCAAGCGGCACGTCCTGCCGCATATTGTCGATCGCGCGGAGCAGGCCGAGGAATGTGTCGATCTCCACCGTCTCGAAATACCCCGCGCCCCGATCCGTATACGCCGGGATGCCGTTGTCCTCGAGCACGCGCCGGAACGTCTCCGCGTCCGATTTCGCGTCGCGCAAAAGGATCACCACGTCGCGGTATTCCAGCGGGCGCTCCCGCCCCGCCTTCGTATCGAAGAACGGCTGCCCGACGGTTTCCAGGATGATCCGCGCCGCCCGGTCCGCCTCGCCCTCCGCCTCCGAGGCGAAAGCCTCCTTCGCGCGGTCCTTCTCCACGAGGTGCAGCACCGGCTTCACGTCCCATTTCGCTTCGTTTTCCACACCCAAAACGAGCGCCGCCTTGTCGTCGTACTCCATACCCGAGCCGTGCCGTTCCATCGCATGGGCAAACACCGCATTGACCGCATCCACGACCCCGCGCTTGCTGCGGAAGTTTTGCGACAGGTCGATGCAGACGTCGTCCGCCCTGTCGTACGCCGCCTCGTCGTGCGTGTACGCTTCGTATTTCTCGAGGAAGAGCCGCGGCTCCGCGTTGCGGAAACTGTAGATGCTCTGCTTCACGTCGCCGACGAAGAACACCCCGACGGGCCTGCGCAGCCGCTCGATGAGCGCCTCCTGCACCGGGCTCGAGTCCTGGTATTCGTCGACGAAGATCGCGCACAGGTTGTCGCGATACGACTCCGCCACCGCATCGTCCGCGAGGATGTCCAGCGCCATATGCTCAAAGTCGGAGAAGTCGATCACCCCTTCGCGGCGCTTCACCTCCGTGTACAGCTCGTGGAAACGGCGCGTGAGCACCTCAAGCGTCCGCGCGTACGGCGCGGTCTGACTGATCTCCTCCCCGTAGGCGGCGGCGTCCTTTGCGAAGAAACGCGCCGGCAGCTCCTTGAGCAGATCCCGCGCCGCCGCCCGCCGCAAAGCCACCAGCTCCTTGACGTCGTCCCAGCCGGACTCCTTCTCCTCCTTGGACGGCATGAACCGCGTCAGCGAAAACGCGCCTATGCACGCGCGCACGCGGTCAAAATCCCCGCGCTCGAACGCGTCCAGGATCTCCTGCGCCTGCGCCCCGTCCTCGAGGCTCTTCGCGTGGAGGCGGGGGAACCCCTCCGCCGCGAGCCACGCGGAGACGCGCGCGAGCATCTCCTGCGCCAGCCGGATCTCGTAGCCGATGCCCTCTTCCATCTCCGGCAGGCGCCCCGCCTCGAGCGCGGCCACCGCGCCCTCGAGCCAGGCAAACGGCTCCGGCAGGTTGCGGATGAACTCGTAGAGCTCCAGCACCATCTCGCGCACCGCGCGCTCGTCCTTCACGCCCGCGTAGGCGCCGCAAAACGCAAGGAACGCCGCGTCCTCCGCCTCGAAAAACTCCTCGAGCAGCGCGTCGAGCGCCTCCTCCTTCAGGATCGCCGCGCGCTGCGCGTCCGCCGGCCGGAAGGAAGGGTCGAGCCCGATCACGTGGAAATGCTGCTTCACGACGCTGAGCGCGAACGCGTGGAATGTCTGGATCTTCGCCGCGCTGATGCGCTGCAGCTGCTCCTCGAGGAAGTCATCCCGCCCGGACGCGGGCAGCGCGTCCTCGAGCGCCTTCGCGATGCGCCCGCGCATCTCCGAAGCCGCCTTCTCCGTGAACGTGACGACGAGCATCCGCGAAAGCGGCACGCGGTCGTCCGTCACGAGGCGCCGGATGCGCTCGGTGAGCACCGCCGTCTTCCCGGAGCCGGCCGCCGCGGAAACAAGGACGTTTTTGTCCCGTATCTCAATCGCCTGCCGTTGTTTCCCCGTCCACTCCATCAAAGAAAGACCGCCGCCGCCGCCCCGATGAGCGTATGATTCTCGGCGAGGATCAGTTCGTAGCAAACATCGTCGCCCGCATACTCGTGCAGCATCCGCTCGAAGCGCTCCTGGAAACGAAAGCTCTTCTTGAAAGAGCTGCCCTCCGCGACAAAGAACACCGGCAACTCCGGGCAGCACCCGCCCTGCCGCATCGCGGCCGTGATCGCGATGGAGATCAGCTTGGCCGACCGCCCGAGCAGCCCGTCCAAAAGCGCAAAGATCATCCGCCGGTCGTCGTCGTCGTCCGCGAACGCCTCCATGAACGCGGAGACGTCCGACGCGCCCATCCCCTCCTGCGCGTGCAGCTGGGACAGGGCGTCCGCCCCAAACAGCCCCTCCTCCGCCGCAAACTTGAGCACGCGCAGCGCGAGCGCGCCGAAATACGCGCCGCTGACCATCTTCTCGAACCGCTGCTCCCCGGGGTTGACCGACGCGAGGTCGAGCGCGCGGTCGCAGGCGCTCTGCCGGAAGCCGCCGTAGCCGCCCGCCTCCGTGTTGATGAGCATCGCCTGCATATCGCGCGGCAAGGCGGCAGCGTCAAGCTTCGCGATCTTCGAGATTTTTTCGTTATAACAAAAATTCATGCCGGTGCCGAAGATCAGGCCGACGTATCCGCAATAATCTTTCGGCGGCTGCACCGCGAGCTCGCCGAGGAGCGCGGCCGCGCTGTCGTTGAGCACCGTCACGCGCTTCGGCGGCAGGCCCGCCCGCGCGAGCGCCGCGTTCAGCCCCGGCGCGATGTGCGCGCCTTCGGAGCCGGTCACCTTGAGCTCCTTGTCGAAGCACAGGATGCGCGAGTCGCGGCTCGGGAGGATCTCGCTCGGGAACGAAAAGCACATGCCGAGCCGGTCGCTTTCCCCCGCGATCGGCAGCACCTGCTCAACGACGCGGTCGAAAAACGCCTCCATCGTCACGGGGCTGCCCGCGCCGGGCACCGGGATCTTCGTCTTCGAGGCGATCTCCGGCGGCTGCCCCGCGCGGAAGCGCACGAGCGCCACGCGCAGATTCGTCCCGCCCGCGTCGACCGCGATGGCGTCGCCCTCCTCGGGGATGTCCGCCGACGCGTCGAGATACGCAGGCAGCATCCGCAGCGACGAAGGCTCGCCGCGCAGCCCGCGGTCCATCTCGCCGATGAACGCGCATACCTCTTCATCGAAATCGAAACAGTCCGCATGCAGACCGTTCGCCAAAAGAAAATCCCCCGCTTGTTTCCGAATCGTTTCCGACATACTATAGATGATACCACATTTTGTGGTATCATTGGGGCAAGGAGATGGAACTGTTCAAGGAGAGGGATATGTACCGGAAAATCAAAAGAGTGGTAGCGGCACTGGCTGCGGCGGCATTGTGCGCGGGGCTTTTGACGGCCTGCATCGGCGGCAAGGAAGAGGCGGGCTTTCAGACGGGCTCGGAAGCGGCTCCGGCCGGGGGCTCGGGCTCGCCGGCAATCCCGGGCGAGGAATCCGGCACGCAGGTGCTTTCGATCGAGCAGGCCGGCTTCTCGATGGCCATCCCGGAGGAATGGGTGGACAACCCCTATTTTACAGCCGCCACCGTCAGCAAGCGGGCAAGCGAGCGGGAAGTCGGCGTGGCCGTCAGCGAGGACTATGTTATTGATTACAAGCCGGACGCAACCCTTTCGGACATCGTGGCGTATTACTGCGATTCTATCCTCGCCAAAAACGCTGAGGCGGAGCCTGTATACGGCATCGACGAGGAGATCACCGTCGGGGGGGCGGCGGGGATCCCGGCCGCCGCGCGGACGGCGCGCGTCACCTCGGAAGGCTCGGATCTCCTCTATGAAGTGGTAGCAGCGCGTGATGAAGCCTGGTTCTTTGTGATCTGCTTTCTCGGGCATCCGGAAGCCTATGCGGAGGACAAAGCCCTCTACGACGAGATGCTGGCGACAGTGGCCATCGAGGATGTGGGATTGCCGGCGGCTTCTGCGGGCGGGGGCGCGGACGTAGCGATGCAGACGGTCTCGGCGGACGACAGCAAGCTGACCATCGACATCCCTGCCGACTGGGAGGAAACCGACGCCACCGAAAAGAGCTACGAACTCAACTACAAAGCCCCGGGCGGGCGGGCACAACTCTTTTTTCTTGAAATGCCGGCTTCCGATTTCGAGGAGGTAGACACCCTTGAGGAATTCACCCCCTTTGCGCTCGAAACCTGGCGGGAACTCTACACACCGGAAAATGGCTACAATGCGGTCACATTCGGCGAACCCGAGCCCATGACGCTTGGCGACGGCACGAAAGCCATGCACTGCACCGTCACGTATTGGTATGACAGCATCGACATGCGGGAGGCCCATATCCTCTTCGTCACGAACACCCGGTACTATTCCCAGGTATACCTCCAAAGCAAGCCCAGCGCCTTCGCCTTGCAGGGCGATCTGTACGACAGCATCCTCGCCAGCGTGCACTACGAATGACACGCGCGTCGCTTCTGTGGTATCATTGGGCTATGCGGATTGAACGGTTTATCGAAGGCTCGCTGGAGGCGAACGGGTATATCATTTGGCAGCAGGACGGCGGGCCCGCCTTCATCATCGACCCCGGCTACGCGGCGGCGCGCTACCAGGATTTCGTGAAGCAGCACGCGCTGAAGCCGGCGGCGATTTTGCTCACGCACACGCACAGCGACCACAGCGGCAAGGCGGCCATCCTCGCGGACGCGTTCGGCTGCCCCATCCAGGCGCATCGCGAAGAGCTTGATTATTATAAAGGGAGGGTGGACGAGCTGCTTGAGGGCGGCGAGGCGCTCGACCTGGGCGACGAAGAGATCCGCGTTTTCCACACGCCGGGGCATACGGCCGGCGGCCTGTGCTTTTACTCTGAAAAATCCAGCGTGGCCTTCACGGGCGACACGATCTTCAACGTCGACCTCGGCTACACGCATTTCCCGGGCGGCAGCGCGGCGCGCATGAAGCGGAGCCTGCGCGAGGTCGTGGACAAATGGGGAAACGGCATCACGATCTACCCCGGCCACGGCGACCCGGCGACGATGAAGACCGTCCGCGAGATCAACGCGGAGTTCAACGAGATGGTGGCGGGCTGACCGCCCTACCCTTGCCGCTTCCGCAGCTCGGCCTCCCGGGCCGCCATGTCCGTCGCGCCGGTCGGCAGCCCCGCCCCGTACGTACCGAAGGCCGGGTTGACCGCGCCCGCACCCGCGCCCGCGCCCGCATTCGCGCCGCTCAGACCCCCGCCCGCGTTCCGGTACCCCGGCGCGACCTGCTCGAAGAGGTCGTACTTCCTGTCCGCGCGCTTCACGATGGCCGAAGCCGTGAAATACCCGCCGAACACGCACAGCGCGACGATGAGGATCGCGAGCAGCGCGACGCCGTTGTTGCGGTTGCTCCGCACCGAGCCCAGGATGCGCCCGAAAGCGGAGGGCATCGAGCGCGCGGCGTTCACCACGTTCGAAACCGTCGCGAAGGTGTTCCACGCGCCGACCGCGCCCGTCTTGAGGCTCTTGTGCTTCCAAAACGTCACCAGGCTGTTGATCGTGATGAGGATGCCGGTCGGGATGACCGCCAGCGCGACCAGGACGTAGGACAGGTCGCCGACGAACGCCAGCAGCGCCTCCGCGTTCTCCGGGGACAGGTACCCAAACCCGTCCGTCGCCCCGATGATGGCCATGATGATGATGGAGTAGACCATCGTGAAGCCCGCGACGGCCATGATATAGCCGCACACCGCGAGGACGCGCACGCCGCCGCCGATGTACTTTGCCTCGGTCCATATCTTGCCGACCGAGTTGGCATTCCATACGCTGATGCCGAAATTGACAGCGCACATGATCACAACGAAAAACGGTCCGATAAGTGCAGACATACTGCCACCTCCTTGCCCTTGCCTGTCCCTATAGTATAGCACGAAGCGCAAGGCACGCAGCCCGCGAACTCGATTGAAAATCGGCAGCGCAGGCGCAGTCTCAAGGCAAGCAGCCGGGGCGTTATGGTATATAATGTATCAATAGCTATTTTGGCAGGATGCCGATTGACAGGAGACAAACACGATGCCGATCATCGGAATTGACCTCGGGACTACAAACAGCCTTGCCTGCTGCGTGCGGGACGGGTCGCCCGTCATCATCCCGAACTCGTTCGGGGACCACCTCACGCCGTCCATTGTCAGCGTGGATGCAGACGGGCAGGTCCTGACCGGAAAAATCGCGGCCGAGCGCCGCATCACCGACCCGTTCAACACGGCCTCCGTCTTCAAGCGCGCGATGGGGACAAAGCGGGAGTATGCCCTCGGCGCAAGGACCTTCCTGCCGGAGGAGCTTTCGTCGTTCATTGTGCGCAAGCTGAAGGAGGACGCGGAAGCCTTCCTTGGCGAGCCGGTGGAAGAGGTTGTCATCAGCACGCCGGCCTATTTCAACGACGCGCAGCGCCGGGCCACGAAGGCGGCTGGCGAGCTTGCGGGGGTGCGTGTCGAGCGGATCGTCAGCGAGCCCACTTCGGCCGCCATCGCGTACGGGCTGCACGAGCGGCCGGAGCATACGCGATTCCTCGTCTTTGACCTCGGGGGCGGCACCTTCGACGTATCCGTGCTCGAGTTCACGGGCGAGATCATGGAGGTCTGTTCCGTCGCGGGCGACAATTTCCTCGGCGGGGAGGATTTCACAATGGCGCTGGCGCAGCTGTTTGCGATGCGCAAGGGGATTGACCTGCCCAGTTTGGACGCACGGAACTACGCGCTGCTGCGGCAGGCTGCGGAAACGGCGAAGGTCGAGCTGTCCGAGAAGGCTTCCGCGCGCATGCAGTACCAGCCGACGTATGCGGAAACGCCCACCACGCTGGAAGTATACGCGGAGGAATTCCGCGCCGCCTGCGAGCCGACGCTGGAGCGGCTCAAAACCCCCATCGTCCGCGCGCTCGCCGACGCCGACCTGGGGATCCAGGACGTCGACAACATTATCCTTGTCGGTGGCGCGACGAAGATGCCGGTCGTCCGGATGTTTGTGGGGAAGCTGTTCGGCCAATTCCCGCTGATCGGGATCGACCCGGACGAGGCGGTCGCCGTCGGCGTGGGCGTGCAGGCGGCCATGAAGGAGCGCAACGAAGGGGTCAAGGAGATGATCCTGACAGACGTCTGCCCTTTCACGCTCGGCACGGAAATCCTCATGTACTTGCCGAATGGCCTCGAGCAGAGCGGCATCTATTCGCCGATCATCGAACGCAACACGGTCATCCCCGTGTCGCGCGCGCATACTTATTATACAAGCAGGGACGGGCAGGAGGAAATCCGGATCCCCATCTTGCAGGGCGAGAGCCGACTCGCCGCCGACAACATCCTTCTGGGCGAGCTGTCCACCCATGTCCCCCCGGGGCCCGGCGGCGCGGAGTCCGTCGAAGTGCGTTTCACCTATGACATCAACGGCATCCTCGAGGTGGAGGTCACTGTGAATTCGACAGGCGAAAAGGTACGCACCGTCATCGAAAAGAACCCGGGCATGATGAGCCAGGAGGAGATTGAGGGGCGGCTCGCGAAGCTTGCGGACTTGAAGGTGCATTCGCGTGACCGGGATGAGTACCGGCTTCTCCGCGAGCGCGGAGCCCGGCTCTACGAGGAGGCGCGCGGGCGGCTCCGCGAGGAGATCAGCAAGGCGATGACGCTGCTGGACGCCGTGCTCGGCACGGACGACCCTGCGCAGATTGGGCCTGTCGCGGCCAATGTCCGCGATTTTCTGGACCAGGTCGAAAGAAGCCGTGGGTTCTAAGGATATCTGGGCAGTCCTCGGCATCGAGCCCACCCGCGACAAGACGGCCATCAAAGCCGCCTATCTCGCGCAGCTCCCCCTGCATCATCCAGAGGACGACCCGGAGGGTTTCCAGCAGCTGCGCGGCGCGTATGAGGCCGCGATCGAGCAGCTCCAAGCGGAGACGGAGCGCTTTGCGCCGCCCGCGCCGGAGGCTGCCGGCAGCCCCGGTGGCCCCGGCATGCCCGATATGCCCAACATGCCCGTCGGTTTTGGGGACGGCCCTGCGGTCGGCGACGAATTCCTGCGCCGAGCCGGGGAAGCTGTGTTCAGCTACCCGCCCGAGCAGCTCAAGACACTTGACGCGCGCTTCCAGTGGAGCACAGACTGGCGGGCGCTCGAAGCGCGGTTCACGCCGGTATATGTCGGCATTCTGCGCGCAAAGATCGCCCCGGAGTCGTTTATGAACACCTTTGAATTCGAGCAGACCGCCTGGGCTGCGTTTCACGGTGGCTACCCCGCGGAAGCGTTGGCTTTGGTTGACGGGGAGATTTTGCGGAGGCCGGAAAACGACGAGGTGCGCCTGCTGCGCATCCGCATGCTGTTCGAAGGGGGCGGCTATGATGCTGTGGTTCGCGAGGCCGATGCCGCCAAAAACCTCTGGGCCCGGCTCCCCGACATCCCTGTCTACCGCGCGGCGGCGGCGGTGCTGGCAGGCGGGGCAAGCCCTGAAAACACCGCGGCCCTGGAATCCGCTTTGCGCGGCAGCCCCTTTTGCAAGGCGGGCTTGTCCGTCCTGATGGACCTCCACTACGACAGCGGGCGGTACGAGGAGGCCCTCCGCCATGCCGAGCTCGTGCTGCAGACGGGCGAAGACGCCCACGCGCTTTCCATCAAAGGCCGGGCGCTCGGCATGATAGGGAAAATCGCGGAATCCACAGAAGCCCTCGTCTGGCATTACAGCCATTTCCCCGAGCATTTTGAAAAATACTACGACTTCATTTTCCTCGGGCAATTCGCGGCCATGCAACAGCATTGGGTGGACGCCTTGGAATTCCAGTTTGCCGCCATCGAAGCGTCGCGGGCCGCGCCCGACCCATACGAGTTCATCCTGGATATTTACAACCGCTCCTACATGCGGTTCGGTGCGGCTCTCCTGCTGCAGCGCGCCAGGGAGAACCTCCCTGCCTCTTCGCCGGGCTTGCTCGCGCGCATTGAAAAAGCCTGCGGCAACCGGCGCGACTCCTTCTACAAACCGCTTCCGCCCGTGAACCTGCCCCTGCTTGTCGCGCAGCAGCTTCATCACGTCAGAAGCCGCCGGAACCTCAAAAAGCGAGCACTCGTGATCCGCATCGTCTGCATCGCGGCGTTCGTGGCTGTGATCGTGCTCCGCATTCTACTCCGCGCAACAGATTGAAAATGCTGCCCAGATCTGCCCTGCAAGCTGGAGGGCAAATCCCCCCGCTACAGCTCCATGATCTCTTCTGCCGTGAGGCCGGTATATTTGGTGATGAGCGCGAAATCCATGCCGTCGGCCTTCATGCGCCGCGCGTCTTCGATGTGGCCTTCTGCACGGCCCCGCTCGATGCCCGCCTCAAGCCCCTCTTTCCTGGCCCCGTTGATGCGCGACACATAGTCGCGGCGCATCATCTCCTCGTACTCCGCGCGCTGCCGTGCCTGCTCGTCTTCTGACAGTTTCTCCAGTATCAACACTGCCTTCCCTATGCTTTCGTTCTCCGCCGCCAACGACCTGATCTCCTCTTCCGAAACGCTCTTGAGGAACTTCGCCCACTGCCATGCGGCCGACCCGTCGCTCTCTTCCGGAAGCTTGTTCAGCTCGATTATACCAAACTCCATCTTGTCGGTAAACCGCGACCGGTGCTCCGGGTCGATCAGCTCATACCGGTGGTGGTAGTACTCCGAGTCATCGACCAGACCATATTCCGTCACCAGGACGGACGCGACCTTTTGGAACATCCCGTAATCCTGCCCGCGCTCCAGCCCACCGTCAACCTGCGGGTGATAATTCCGTCTTCGGGAAACACATGCGCCCTACCGATTTTGCATCGAGTTCGCGGGTAGCACGCCAATCCGCGAACTCGATTGAAATTTGGTAGTGGCAGGGCCTGTTTTCCTACCGATATTGCATCGAGTTCGCGGATTGCGCCGCAGCCCGCGAACTCGATTGAAAATCGGTGCGTCTATTCCGTGTCGCGGGCGTTCAGGTCGCCTATTTCCC
>JAISTX010000019.1 GCA_031272365.1 Eubacteriales Family XIII. Incertae Sedis bacterium | reverse complement strand
GGGAAATAGGCGACCTGAACGCCCGCGACACGGAATAGACGCACCGATTTTCAATCGAGTTCGCGGGCTGCGGCGCAATCCGCGAACTCGATGCAATATCGGTAGGAAAACAGGCCCTGTCACTACCGATTTTCAATCGAGTTCGCGGATTGGCGTGCTATCCGCGAACTCGATGCAAAATCGGTAGCATGTCATGGGGACGCGTGTCATGTGCCATGGGGACGTATAATTTGACACATTACCTCTTCTCCAATGTGAGGCTGCATCCCGATTTCTGTTGCAGTGGCTTCTTGAATCCACTCGAGCTGCGAAAGGTGGTGGAGGGACAGTTGAAGTGGTCAGCATATTTCAATTGTGAGGACGAGCAACGAGCACAAAGAGCTCAAGGTCGCCGAGGCTGGGGGAGTGTGTCAAATTATACGTCCCCATGACACGCAATATCGCCCAATAACTTTTATATCTTCAAGCGTCCTTGCGTATCGTTCAATAACTTTGGTGACAAAAAAGCGACAAAAAAATGGCGGAGACATTCCCCGCCGTGGGTAGGCCTGCGTCATACGTCCAGCCTGGTGGGAGGCTTGCGCCCTAATAAGCCGCTTGTCGAACCCCATAATATGCTATAATCAGCTTGCCAAATCTCACATTGCCCCCGTGTCATGGGGACGCGTGTGCCATGGGGACGTATAATCTGACACATCTCGCGCTCGCTGTACGATCCCGCGGTTGATTCCCGTCAACGCGGCCGCCGCTTATTAGGAGAAAAGCAAAAACCGCCGGGACCGGCGGTTTTTCTTCTGGTGCCCAGACCAAGAATCGAACTAGGGACACACGGATTTTCAGTCCGTTGCTCTACCAACTGAGCTATCTGGGCGCATCTGCGGGCCCTCCTGAGGCGCAAACGCAAGCACAATTATATGATAATACTTGATGGCTGTCAAATGTTAGCGTATGATACCTCATGGAATTTGTATTTATTTTTTCAAGGAGGGGAACGTTGACATTGGACGAGCTGCTGCCTGGCGAGAGCGGCATGATAGAACAGGTCGGGGGGGAAGGCGAAGCGCGGGACAGGCTGCTGGACATGGGGCTGACGCCCGGCACGCCGGTCTACCTGCGCAAGGCCGCGCCGATGGGCGACCCCGTGCAGCTTTCGCTTCGGGGCTACGAGCTGACGATCCGGAAGGCGGCGGCGGCGCGCATCACGGTGCTGCCGTTCGAGGACGCGTGCATGAACCCGTTCCGGGTGGGCAAACATGAAGAATAGCCTGACGATCGCGCTGGCGGGCAACCCGAACTCCGGGAAGACGACCCTGTTCAACCAGCTCACGGGCATGAACCAGCACGTCGGCAATTTCCCCGGCGTCACCGTCGAAAAGAAAGAGGCGGAATTGCGGGGCGCCATGGCGTACCTGCCGAAAAAGGACGCGGCGCGCGTATCGCTCGTGGACCTGCCGGGCATCTACTCCCTGTCCCCCTATTCGCAGGAGGAGATCGTCGCGCGGGATTTCATCATACGGGAGAAGCCCGACGCGATCGTGGACGTCGTGGACGTCATGAACGTGGAGCGCGGGCTGTACCTGTCGCTACAGCTCATGCAGCTCGGCACGCCGCTCGTCATCGCGCTGAACATGATGGATGAGCTGCGGGAAAACCACGGGTCGGCCGACGTGGCCGCGCTGTCGGAGAAGCTCGGCGTGCCCGTCGTCCCGATCTCGGCCACGCGGCACGAGGGCATAGGCGAGCTGCTCGAAGTGGCGGTACGCACGGCCGCAGAGGCGAGCCCGCCGCGGGTGACGGACTTCTGCTCGGGGGCGGTGCACCGGGCGATCCACGCGGTCACGCACCTGATCGAGGACCATGCGGCGTGGCTGGGGATCTCTGCGAAGTTTGCCGCCACGAAGATCCTCGAACGCGACGAGCCGCTGCTCGACGCGCTGCAGCTGACGGAGCACGAGCGGCATACGATCGACGAGACGGCGCGCGACATGGAGCTGGAGGCGGGCACGGACCGCAAGGCGGCGATCGCGGATATGCGCTACGAATTCATTGGCGAGGCGGTCTCGGAGGCGATCGAGAAGCCGCACATCACCTTGCAGCAGGACCACAGCGCGCGCATCGACCAGGTGCTCACGAGCAAGTATTTCGGCATCCCTATTTTCTTCGGCGTGATGGCCGTGGTGTTCTGGCTGACGTTTTCCGTGATCGGCGCGGCGCTGTCCGACGCGCTCGGCGCGCTCTTCGGGGCCGCGGGGGAGGGCGTCGCCCGCGCGATGGAGGCGTCGGGGGTCAACCCCGTGATCCGGTCCTTCGTCGGCGAGGCGGTCTTCGGCGGCGTGGGGTCCGTCGTGAGCTTCATCCCGATGATCATCGTGATCTTCTTCTTCATGTCCCTGCTGGAGGACAGCGGGTATATGGCGCGGGTCGCCTTCATCATGGACAAGCTGCTGCGCAAGCTGGGCCTGTCCGGGCGCAGCATCATCCCGATGATCCTGGGCTTCGGCTGCTCCGTCCCGGCGATCATGAGCGCGCGCACGCTATCCTCGGAGCGCGACCGGAAGGTGACGGTCATGCTGACGCCCTTCATGAGCTGCACCGCGAAGCTGCCGATCTACGGCGTCTTCGTGGCGGCCCTCTTCCCCGCGTGGCGCGGCCTGGTCATCCTATCGCTGTACGCGATGGGCATCGCCGTCGCCATCGCCGTGGGCGTCATCCTGAACCGGCTCGTCTTCCGCGGCAAGCCCGTCCCGTTCATCATGGAGCTGCCGACGTACCGCCTCCCGAACGCGAGGACCGTCGGCATCCTGCTCTGGCACCGCACGCGCGACTTCCTGCAGCGCGCCTTCACCGTCATCCTGCTCGCGACCGTCATCATCTGGTTCCTCCAGAGCTTCGACGCGCGCCTCAACCCGGTCGGCTACGGCGGCGGCAGCATGCTCGACGCCATCGGGGGCTTCCTCGCGCCCGCGTTCTCGCCGCTCGGCATCGGGACGGGCATCTGCGCGACGGCCGTCATCGCGGGCTTCATCGCGAAGGAAACCGTCATCTCCTGCCTCGCTGTGCTCACGGGCGCGGCGACCGTCATGGAGCTGCAGGCCCTGCTGCCGGGCGTGTTCACGCCGCTCACGGCCTACGTCTTCCTTGTCTTCTGCCTGCTGTACACGCCCTGCGTCGCGGCGATCAGCGTCGTGGGGAAGGAGATGGGCGGCGGCGCGCGCGGGGGGCTCGCCGCGCTGTGGATGGTCGTGCGCCAGACCGCGATCGCCTGGGTCTGCGCCTTCCTCGTCTACCGCGTCGGCCTTTTGCTGGCCGGGTGATTGTTATTGCGAAATCAGGGGTGCGTCAGCGCGCGCGCAGGAACCGGCGCATCGCGGTCAGGAGCTCGTCGAGGTTGATCGGCTTGCCGACGTGTGCGTTCATGCCGGCCTCGATGCATTTCTCGATGTCCTCGCGGAAGACGTTCGCCGTCATCGCGATGATGGGCACCTTCCTCGCGGATTTCTCGTGCTCCGACTCGAAGGCGCGGATGGCGCGCGTCGCGGCGTAGCCGTCCATGACGGGCATCTGGATGTCCATGAAGATCAGGTCGTACTCGTTCGGCGCGGCGACGACCATGCGGAGCGCCTCCTCGCCGTTGGCCGCGCTGTCGATCAGCACGCCGGTCGGCTCGAGCAGCGTCACGACGATCTCTCGGTTGATCTCGACGTCCTCCGCGAGCAGGATGCGCGTCCCCGAGAAATCGTCGGCCGCTTTCGCGGGCCCGCCGTCTTCCGGCATCGTCACCAGCCCGCAGTAGGCGTTCAGGCAGTCGACGAGGTTGGACGGGAAGATCGGCTTGAGCAGCAGCATGGCCGCGCCGGCCTCGCGGGACAGGCTCTCGATGTCCTCGCTCTCCGAGGCGGTCATCAGGATGATGTGCGTGCCCGGGGCGCGCTGCTTGACGATCCGGGTCAGCTCGATCCCGTCCATCTCCGGCATCATCCAGTCGAAGAAGCACAGGTCGTAGGGGCCCTTCCCGTCCATGAGCGCGAGCGCCTCCGCGCCGCTGCCCGCCGTATCGCAGAAAAACCCGAAGCGGCCGCCCATCTCGCGGAAGTACTCCCGCGTGTCCGCGCTGTCGTCGACGGCCAGCGCGCGGATCAGGCTGTAGTCGACGCGCTGCCAGCGGTAGGGCTCCGTCGGCGTGGTCGCGCGGCGCGCCTGGATCGTGAAATTGAACGTGGACCCCTTGCCCGGCTCGGACTCGATCCAGATCGTGCCGCCCATCATCTCGACGATGCTCTTGGACAGCGCGAGCCCGAGCCCTGTGCCGCCGTATTTGCGTGTCGTGTCCGCCTCCGCCTGCGTGAACGCGGAAAAAAGCTTCGCCTGCTGCTCCTTGCTGATGCCGATGCCGGTGTCCGCCACGCTGAACAGCAGCGTGCAGAGCCCATCCTCCTCGGCGAGCAGCTTGATCTTCAGCGAGATCGTCCCGTCCTCCGGCGTGAATTTCACGGCGTTCGACAAAAGGTTCACGAGCACCTGCGACAGGCGCTGGTCGTCGCCGTTGATGACCTCCGGCAGCCCCTCATCCAAATGCAGCGTGAAGTCCTGGTGCTTCTCGCCGACGCGCATCGTGACGACGTTCACGATCTTCTTCAGCATCTTCTCGATCTCGAAGTCGAGCGTCGAGAGCTCGAGCTTGTTCGCGGCGATCTTGCTCATGTCTAGGATGTCGTTGATGATGCCGAGCAGATGGGTGGACGCGTCCTCGATCTTCCCGAAGCAGCGGTCCTTTTTCTCGGCCGTGTCCGCCGCCTTTCCGATCGTCGTCATGCCGATGACCGCGTTGAGCGGCGTGCGGATCTCGTGGCTCATATTGGCGAGGAACTCCGTCTTCGCCGTGCTCGCGATCTCCGCCTCGTCGCGCGCCTCCGACAGCTCGGTGACGTCGTTGAAGAACATCAGCACGCCCTCGGGGCTCCCCGCCTTGCCGTAGAGCGTCGTGATGTTGCCGTTGTAGATCCGCGGCTGCGGGTCGCCCTCGAACCGGATCTTGTATTCCGGCACCGCGACCTGCCCGGTCTTCATCGCCTGCCCGATCTGCTCCAGCAGCACGCGCTCGATGTTCGCGTCCGCGCAGTGCACGAAGGCGTCCGGCAGGTACATGCCGACGGCGTCCTCCGTCAGGTGCGCCTTTTCGTGGAAGATCTTCGTGCAATACAGGATCTTCAGGTCCTTGTCCAGCAGGATGAGCACGTTCTGGCTGCTCTCCATGATCATGTTCAAATAACTTTCGTTGCGCGCGCGCGCGTCGCCGAGCATGGCCGCGAGCTTCGTGCGCGCCTCGATGAGGGTGCTGAAACGCTCGATCTTCTTCTCCTGGCCCGCGACCAGGCGGTTGAGCTTCAGGACCTGCTTCCGCAGGCTCTCTACGGTCTCTTCCTGGACAGGCATCTGCGCGTCTTCCATCTCTCCGCCTTCCATCCCTGCGCCTACAGGACGCAGACCACGAGGGAGTGGTTCTGCATCGTGTTGATCACCGCGCCGTCCCCCGCCAGCTGGGGGTAAAGCTCCCCGCCGCTGTAGGCGAGGAAGAAGGGCATCTGCCCCAGGAGCAGGCTCCGCACCTTCTCGATTTCCGCCATGTCGTCCATGCCGAGCGACCAGATGCGCCCCGCGCACGAGTACATGAAGACCGCGCCGCGCCCGCCCTTGCTCAAAAGGGCGCGCTCGGCCGCCACCGCCGCCGTCTCGACGATGTCCTTGGGCTCCGTGACCGCGAAGCCCACCTTCGCGCCCGTGCAGGCGTCGCCGCCGAGGACGGCGCTGCCGCAAGGGCCGTTCGAGAAGCAGCTGCGCACGAGGCGGGCGCCGTCCGGGCAGTCGAGCACGAAGGGCGTGGAGAGCAGGCTTTCGAGCCCGCCCGCCGCCGCGAGGTTGATCGACTCGGTGTACTGCGCCGTCGGCATCCCGTTGATGCAGTAGAGGATGTTGTCCTCGGCGCGCGTGATCAGCGCGTCCGTTTTCAGGATGTTCTCGTCCTTGACGTCGATCGTGAAGAAGACGGGGTCTATCTCCCCGAAGAAGCCGATGAGCGCCGCCGCCTCCAGATAGGCCTCGCCCTCGTACAGCACGGCGGAGTCCGCGAAGTCCGCCTCGTCGGAAATCGGCAGGGAGCCGAAAACCGGCAGCCCGCCCGAAAGCTCCGTGATGGCCTTCACGATGCTGTCGCCGCTCTGCCCGATGATGAGCGGCGCGTAGGCGAGCAGGAATTTCGCGGGCTCCCCGCCGCCCCCGCAGATGCGCCCCACGAGGGGCGCGAGGGCCTCGCGCGGGTTCCCCTTGACGGAGCCCGTGATGCCGGCCTCGAACCGGACGTCGTCGCTGGTCAGGACCTGGAGGCCGAGGCCAAACGCGGAATACCCCGCGTCGTTCGCGGCGCTGTTCGTCGTGATGCCCACGACCGGGAAGGCGAATTGCTCGGATATGGCGCGCAGCACGCCGCTGGTGACAAAGTCCTGGTGGCAGTGGACGAGGCCGATGGAATGGGCGAGCAGACCCCCGCCGCCCGCGAGCGCGCCCTCAAGCTCTGAAATCGCGGCTGCGGCGTCGTCCGCCTCTTCCGTGAACGCAGAATACATTTTGATCATATCAGTGCACCCCAAAAAACCCCAATGGTATGAACGTTGACCATATTATCTTACAAAATGTCAGAAAAGTAAACAGTTTTGCAATTGTCGTATAATTTTGCCGCCGCCGGGCTTCAGCAGGGGAGGACGCCGAGCGCGTAGAGCGCCTGCGCGACGCCGGAATGCTCGTTGTCGCCCGTCACGTGGCCTGCGGCGGCCTTCGCCTCGGGCACCGCGTTGCCCATCGCGACGCCGATGCCGGCCCAGGCGATCATGTGCGCGTCGTTCTCGGAGTCGCCGAAGCAGATGCACTGCGCGGGGAGGATGCCCTCCCTGGCGCAGACGAAGTCGAGCGCGGACGCCTTGCTCACGCCCACGCCGCCGATCTCGAAATTGAACGGCATCGAGGAGGTGAACTCATAGAGGTCCGTGCGGGCGGCCAGGTAACCGCGCAGCCGCTCCTTCACGGCGTCGTCCGCGAAGACGAAATTGATGTTCTCGATCTCGTGCAGGTGCTCCTCGATCGCCCGCGCCATGTCGGGCACGGGCTTGCGCGAGGCGAGGAAATACTCGAGGAACCAGCCCGGGATCGCCTCGTGGCGGTCGTAGCGGTCCTGCTGCACGTAGGGGTAGCCGCCCCAGAAAAACTCGCAGAGCACCTCGCCGTCCTCCAGCAGCGGGCGGATGTAGTCCACCGCCTCGCGGGAGATGTAGCGCTCGTAGAGCAGCTTCGTGCCGTCGTTCTCGAAGACCTTCGCGCCGTTGGAGCAGACGATGTAGCGCATCCCCCGCACCTTGCGCACGCCCTCGGGCACGGCCGACAGCGCGCGGCCCGTGGCTGCCACGAGCACGACGCCTTTTTCCGCGCACGCCTCAAGCGCGGCCTTGTTTTCCGCGGAGACTTCGTGCTTTGAGTCCAGGAGCGTCCGGTCCAAATCCGATGCAAGCAATCTGATATCCATGAAGACCAGTATACCATATGTGACCCACTGGTATACCATGTGGTATTCTATATGGTAAGAATTCCGCAAGAAAGGATTGCAAGATGGCTACCAGAGAAGAAAAGGGCGTGACGCTTTCGACGATCATGATGCCGGAGCACGCAAACCCGCAGGGCAACGTGCACGGCGGGGAGGTCATGAAGATGATGGACAACACGGCGGGGTGCGCCGCCGCCAAATACTCCCGCACGCGCATCGTGACGGCGCGCGTCGACGAGCTGCAGTTCCTCGAGCCGGTCCGCGTCGCGGACTTCGTCACGAGCCACGGGGAGGTCGTCTACACCGGGCGCACCTCGATGGAGGTCTTCATCACGGTGGACGTGGAAAACTTCCACGACGGCCCGGGGAGCAAGCGCCGGGCGCTCGAGGCGTATTTCACCCTCGTCGCGCTGGACGACGATGGCAGGCCCACGCCGGTGCCGGCCTACGCGCCCGAGACCGAAGAGGAAAAGCAGCGCTGGGAGTATGTCCACAAGCGCCGCGCGAACGCCCCCAAACGCTGATCTATTTGCTGAAAAACTCCTCGACGACGGCGCGCTCGCTGAACGGGATGTTCACGCCGTGCACCTCCTCGTAGGGCACGTTTCCCTTGCCGATGAGCAGGACGAGGTCGCCCTCGCGCGCCATCGACAGGATCTTGAGGATCGCCTCGCGCCGGTCGGGGATGATCTCGTAGCGCCCCTGGCCGCCGCCGCGCTCGATGCCCGTCGCGATGTCCGCGAGGATCCGGTCCGGGTCGTCCGTGCGCGGGCTCGCGTTCGCGAGGATCGTGTAGTCGACGTCCCGCCCGAGGATCTCCCCCGAGTCGAACCTGCGGATGTGCGCGCGGTTGCCCTCGAGCCCGAAGACCGACAGGATGCGCTTCGGCCCGTAGGCCTTCGCGGTCTCCATGAGGCTCTCCATGCTGAGCCGGTTGTGCGCGAAGTCGATGAGCACCGTATAGGGCGCGGGCACCTCGATCTCCTCCATGCGCCCGGCCGCGACGGCCACCGAAAGGCCCCTCTGGATCGCCTCTTTCGGGATTGAATAATAATCCGCGATCGCGATTGCGGCGAGCGCGTTGGACGCGTTGAACCGGCCCGGGATGCGCAGCTCGATCGGCGCTTCCCAGGTGGGCGCCTTGCAGAGGAAGCGCACGGCCATGCGCGTGCCCTCCATCGCGCAGACGATGCCCTCCGCCGCGTAGTCGAGCCCGTCCGTGCCGGCAGGCCCTGCGAACCCGTAGGTGATGAGCCGCGTGCCCTTGGCCCCGCGCATGATCTCGCCATACATCTCCGCGTCCCGGTTCACGATGCAGACGTCCGTCTGCTCGAACAGGCGGCTCTTGCTCTCGAAATAATGCTCGAAGCTGGGGTGCTCCGTCTTGGAGATATGGTCCGGGGAAATGTTCGTGTACAGGCCGAGGTCGAAGTGGATGCCGTCCGTGCGGCGCAGGTAGAACCCCTGGGAGGTCGCCTCGAGGAAGACGTACTCCACGCCCGCGTCCGCCATGTCGGAGAGGAAACCCTGCAGCCGCGTGGACTCCGGCGTCGTGTTGAGCAGCTTGACCCAGACGTCGCCGTAGTAGATGCCGCCAGAGCCGATGAGCCCCACGGATTTGCCGGCCGCCTCGAAGATCGCCTGCAGCATGAAGGAGATCGTCGTCTTCCCCTTCGTGCCCGTCAAGGCCGTGAGCTTGACGCGCCGCGCGGGGTGGCCGAAGAAGTTTGCGCTCGCGAGCGCGAGCGCGTGCCGCGTGTCGTCCACGAGGGCGACGGTGGCGTCCTCCTTGCCCACCAGCGCCTCCGGCATATGGCTCACAAGGAAGCTGCGGCAGCCCGCCTCGTACGCGGCCCCCGCGAAGTCGTGCCCGTCGAGCCCGCCCTCCGAGGTCGGCGGCAGCGCGGCGAAGAGCGCCCCGGCGGCGGCGGCCCGCGAGTCGAAGCAGACGTCCGTGACGGCCGCCGCTGCGGGGTCCCCGGACGCCGTGCGGTAGTCCACGCCCGCCAGCAAATCTTTTAACAGAAACGTTTTGTTCATAGGAATCAGTATATGATAAAATCACGTGGTATGGCAAATGCTCGGAAAAAACAAAATCCGCGGTTCCTTTTGGCCCTCCTCGCCGGGAAGGCCTGCGCCGCGCTGGCCGGGCGCCTCGCGCCGAAAAAGGGCAGCAATATTTCCGGGGAGGTCGCGCTGAAGTTCGACCCCGGGTTTTTGCGTGGCTTTTCGGGCATTGACCTGGAAAAAACGGTCTTCATCACCGGGACGAACGGCAAGTCCACGACCAACAACCTGCTCGTGCACATCTTCCGCACGGCGGGCCGGTCCGTGTGCTCCAACCTCGAGGGCGCCAACATGAAGCCCGGCGCGGCGACCGCGCTGTTGAAAAGGTCCACGGCGGGCGGCCGCCTCAAGGACGAGTGGCTCATCCTGGAGGTCGACGAGCGCAGCCTGCCCCTCATCCACGAAGCCATCCCGGCGAAGCACCTGTGCGTCACGAACGTCCAGAAGGACCAGGTGCAGCGCAACGGCGACCCCGACTACATCCTGCGCAAGATCCGGCCCGCGGTGGGGCCGGGCACGACCGTGTACGTGAACAACGAGGAGCCGCGCAGCAAATCCCTGGAACGCGGCAGCGGCCGGGCGGTGCGCTTCGGCGTGGATCCCCTGGCCCCGGCGGGCGGCGGGCAGCCGGACCCCTACGCGGTCACCATGCCTTGCCCCCTGTGCGGCGACGCGCTCGACTTCGCCTCGTACAACCTGGCCAACGTGGGCCGTTTCACGTGCCCGTCGTGCGGCTTCGCGAGCGAGGCTCTTGCAGATTATGTTATTCAAAACGTGGACGCTTCGGCGCGGGTCTTCTCGCTGGGCGGCGAGGCCTACCCGATGCCGTACCAGGCGCCGCATTTTCTGTACAACTACGCGCTTGCCATCGCGGTCGCGCTGGAGGCGGGCATCGCGCCCGCGGACGTGCGGCGGGCGCTCGAGACGTTCACGAACATCGGCGGGCGGTTCGAGTCCTTCGCGCTCGGGGCCAAGACGGTCTCCTACGTGCGCATGAAGCAGGAGAACCCGGAGACGCTGCAGAGCGCGCTGAACGTGATCGCGGCGGACTCGCGCGAGAAGGTCTTCCTCGTCGGGCTGGACGCCGTGCGCGACTTCGTCCCGCACTACTCGAACACGTTCTACGCGTTCGACTGCGACTTCTCGGGCGTCGCGGCGAGCGGCGTGGAAAAATACATCTGCTTCGGCGACACCGTGTGCTACGACACGGCGAACCGCCTGCGCTACGCGGGCGTGCCGGAGGGGCGGATCGAGGTCTTGGGGTCGGGCGACGAGGGCGAGGTGCTGCGCCTGGTGGCGGGCTGCCGCGCGGAGGCCGTCTACCTGATCACCTGGCTGAAAAAATTCGAGAAGCTGCGGGAGAAGGCGGTGGGCTATGGAAAAGGCTGAGCTGCGGCTTTTGTGGATGTACCCGGACATCCTGAACCTGCACGGCGGGCGCGGGGATGTGATGGCGGTCGAGCGGCTCTGCCGGCAGCTCGGCGTGGCGCTGGAAGTGCGGCGCGTGAACCGGCTGGCGGAGCGCCCGGATTTTACGTGGGCGGACCTGCTGGTCTTCGGGCCCGGCGAGCTCTGTGTGCTGCCGAAGGTGAAGGCGGCGCTGCTCTCCGGCGGCGGGGCGCTTGAGGCTTACGCGGCGGCCGGGAAGGGCATCCTGTGCGTCGGCACGACGGGGGCGCTGTTCGCGCGCGAGACGCGGCGCTGCGGCGGGGCCTCTTTCGAGGGGCTCGGGCTTTTGGACATGGTTTGCACGGAGCGGGAGATGCCGTACGGCGACGACGTGATCTTCCGCGCGGGGGGGCTGGACCGCGATGTCTGCGGCATCCAGATCCAGATGGTGGACACGGCGCTCGCCCCGGGGCAGGAGGCGCTCGGGCCGGTGGTGTACGGGCACGGCAACGACGGCGGCGGCATGGAAGGCGCGGTGCGCGCAGGGGTGGTGTTCACGAACGCGCTGGGGCCGGTGCTTGTGAAAAACCCGTGGTTTGCGCTGTGGCTCCTGAAAAAGCTCGTGCCGGCGCTGGCGCCTTTGCCGGAGCCGGACGACGACGACCTGTCGACCCTCTGGGAGCTCGAAAGCGAGTCCGCCCGCGCCATACTAGCGTTCAACGAAAAGAAGGAAAAGGGCCATGCTCCCAAAGCTTGAGATCCACGCGGACGGCATCCTGCACAACCTCGCTGCGCTCAAGGCGGTCGCGGCATCGCGCGGCATCGCGCTCAGCTTCGTCACGAAGGGGCTTGTCGCGGAGGAGCGCCTGCTGCGCCTGATCCTCGAAAACGGCGCGGACAGCATCTGCGAGGCGCGCGTGCAAAACCTCATCAAGCTCTTCGGCGGCGGCGCCTGGCCCGGGGTCGAGAAATGGCTGATACGCACGCCGCTGCCCAGCGACGCGGCGGACGTCGTGCGCTACGCGGACGTCAGCCTCAACTCGGAGCGCCTCACGATCGAGCGACTGTCGCAGGAGGCCGTGAAACAGGGGCTCCTGCACAAGGTCGTGCTCATGGCCGAGCTTGGCGAGCTGCGCGAGGGCGCGCTGCCGGGCGAGCTCGTCGAGCTGTGCAAGGTGACGGAGGCGCTGCCCGGCGTCACGCTCCACGGCATCGGCGCCAACCTCAGCTGCCTCAACGCGATCGTGCCGGACGACGGCAATATGGGCGCGCTCGCATCGGTCGTGCGGGACGCCGAGGCGGCGGTCGGCCGCAAGCTCGCGGCCATCTCGGGCGGCAGCACGAGCACGGTGCGCATGCTCTTCGAGGGCACGCTGCCGAAGGAAATCAACCACCTGCGGCTCGGCGAGGCGATGCTGATCGGCAACGTCGCCTGCTACGACGTGCCGTTCCCGGGCGCCTCCGTGGACAATTTCATCCTGACCGCCGAGGTCATCGAGGTCAAGGAGAAGCCCGCCGCGCCGTGGGGCGCGGTCATCGACGCCGCCACGGGCCGGCGCGTGCCCGTCGGCGAGGAGGGCCCCGCCGTCCGCAGGCGCGCGCTCGTCGCGGTCGGCTACCAGGACATGGACCTCAAGGAGTCCTTCCCGCTCGAGCCGGGCCTCGTGCCGATCCAGGGCACGAGCGACTGCTTCGTCTGCGACGTCACGGACTGCCCGCGCGCTCTGGCGCCCGGCGACTTCGTCCGCTTCTCGCTCAAATACCACGCGATGGTCCAGGCGATGGCCGCCGACAGCGTGGAGAAGGTCATCGTGCGAGGCTGAAATGGAGGATCTCAAGACAAAACTGAAACGGGTCATCACCTTCGACCAGGACCGCAAGCGGCGCTGGAAGCACCGCCTGCGCACGGCCGGCCTCGACGCGGTCTTCCTGATCATCGGCTGCAGCTTCGGCGCCTTCGGCACGATGGGCATCCTGATCCCCAACGGCCTGACGAGCGGCGGGGTCACGGGCATCACCCGCATCGTGCAGAGCGTCTTCCCAGGCGCCGGCTTCTCCGTCGTCTACTACGGAGCCGTGATCGTGATCTGGGTCGCCTGCCTCCTTGCCCTCGGGTTCCGGGAAGCCCGCAAGACGGCCCTTCTGACCGTTGTGTACCCGCTGTTCCTGATCGTCTTCGAGCGCCTCGATCTGGAGATGCTCGACAGCAAGGACATCATCCTCGGCGTGCTGTACTGCGGCGTGCTGTACGGCGTCTGCAACGGCCTCGTGTTTTTCCGGGGCTACTCCTTCGGCGGGACCGACACGATCGCGAAGATCCTGCGCAGGAAGCTGTTCCCCCACATCTCCCTGAGCAAGCTCCTCCTCGCCATCGACGTGGTGATCATCCTCGCGTCGGCGTTCATCTTTGGCCGCAACTTCGCGCTCTACGCGATCGTCATGATGTTCATCACCTCCCGCGTGACCGAGTACATCATGTTCGGCTTCGAGAACAAATTCGTGCAGATGGAGATCATCTCGCGCTACGCCACGGACATCTCCGCTTTCATCATGGAGGACATCGAGCGCGGCGTCACCTCGACCGTCGTCCGCGGCGAGTACTCGGGCAAGGAGTGGCGCAAAATGGTCACCCTCTGCTCCCCGCGCGAAAGCATGCTCATCAAGAGCTACATCGCCTCCACCGACCCCGATGCCCTCGTCTCCGTCGTCCACATCGACTCCGTCTGGGGCAGGGGCGAAGGCTTCCGCGACCTCGACGGGGAGGATTGATCGTGCGATATTCATGCAAAATATATTTGTTATTTATGCAGAATAATGCTACGATACTTGGGTCAGGAGGAATATGATATGTATAATATCCGACCGGTGTCCGATCTGCGGAGCAAATTGCATGAGATTGAAGAGACTGTGAAGAGAGGAGAATCCGTGTTTTTAACGAAAAACGGCTACGGTTCGATGGTGGTGTTGAGCATCGAGCGATATGCGGAACTGACGAACGAGATCGAACGAAAACTCGACGAAGCGGACGCGGTTGCAGCGGCAACAACACAGCGCTACACAATGAATGAAGTGTATTCGGAAGCACGCAAGATGCTGGATGAGTGATGAGAAATACACTATAAGAATTTTGCCGACATACCTGGCAGATTTGCAGGAGATCATTTACTATATCCGTGATGTGCTGAAGAACAAAACAGCTGCTCAGAATTTCCTCGACAAAACAGCGAAAGCTATCGAAGAGCGGGCATACAACCCTTTTCTGTTTGCTCCTTATAGCTCCAGAAAACGGCGCGAACACGCATACTATCCAATCTATGTCGGGAATTTCATCATTTTTTACGTCATCATCGGTGATGTCATGGAAGTACGGCGCCTGATTTACAACGCCAGGAATATCGACAACCTCCTCTGATAGAGGTATTGCTGCAAGGATTGGGTCATCCCTGCGGCCCGGGGCTGCGGAAGTCGCGCACGCGCACCCGCAGGCCGTGGCACCGGGCTTTTCGATAGCGGCCCGGGCGCGAAATGGTTCACTCACATCTTGAAATCTTGGCCATTGGGCAAAATAACAACGGCGCCGGGGCGCCGTTGCATTTGGTGCGGTCAAGAAGACTCGAACTTCCACGCCTTGCGGCACACGGCCCTCAACCGTGCGCGTCTGCCAATTCCGCCATGACCGCGAAACTTCAACTGTTGGTACCGGCGATCGGGGTCGAACCGATACGATGTCGCCATCACCGGATTTTGAGTCCGGCGCGTCTGCCAATTCCGCCACGCCGGCCCATGCTCACAGAGCGCTTACGTATGATAGCACACGGCGGGCGGCGTGTGCAAGAAAAAAATCTGAGAATCGGTGGAAATGTTTTGTAATGGGTCTCTGATTCCTGTATAATATCAGGGTATGTTTACGCGAAGGCAATGATTTTCGAAGGAGATTTGGGAAATGAGGAAAGGTTCAAAACATATTGGGGCGTCATTGGCGGGGCTTGCGGTTCTGGTGGCGGTGCTCCTGTCGGGCTGCATGCCAACGGCAACGACGGGTACGACGGCTGAGGGGGCAGAAGGCAGCGCGACAAGCGGCCTCGGAGCCTTGGTGCCGTTTATTCTGATTATCGCAGTGATGTATTTTCTTATGATCCGCCCGCAGCAGAAGAAGACAAAGCAGCAGACGGAGATGCGCAACAGCCTGAAGCCGGGCGACTACGTGACGACGATCGGCGGGTTCCGCGGGCGCGTCGTCAAGATCAAGGCTGGCGACACCTCCCAGGACGATGTGATCACGATCGCGGTCGGCAGCGACAAGGCGAAGCTCGACATCATGCGCTGGGGCATTTCGAAGATCGACCAGTCCGCGCCGCCGAAAGAGACGAAGAGCACCACGAAAAAGTCCGCCAAGGAGCGCGAGGCGGAGCTCGAGGAGCAGATCGAAGAGCAGGGCAAGCGCAAGCCGAAGAAGCTGACGAAGCCCGCGAAGGAAGCGGAAGCCGAGGCGGCGGATGAGCCGGAAGCGGCGGAAGAAGCACCTGAAGAAGAATGAGTTTTAACCAACAAAAGGGAACCGGAATATGAAAAAAGTAATCGCCGTTATCGCCGTCGTCATTGTTGCGTTTGTATGGACCATCACCGTGGTCGGCATCGGCCCGGTGGGCCCGATCCAAAACTTCATCAAACTCGGGCTCGACATCAAGGGCGGCGTCTACGTCATCATGGAGGCGGAGACGGACAAGTCGGGGGCGGAGCTCGAGGAGCTCATGGACCAGACGAAGGCGGTCATCGAGCGCCGCGTCAACGAGATGGGCCTTTCGGAGCCCGTCGTGACGATCGAGGGGACGAAGCGCATCCGCGTGGAGCTCCCCGGCGCGGAGGACCCGGAGACGGCCATCCAGATGATCGGCCAGACGGCTCAGCTGCAATTCCTGCGCGCCAACGGGGACTTCATCCTCGACGGGAGCAACGTGGTCAGCAGCTCAGCGGAGCAGGACACGCAGAACGGCGGCTACCAGGTCGCGCTGTCCTTTGACGACACCGGCGCGGACGCGTTCTATGAGGCGACGAAGGACGCCTACGAGGGCAACGTCCCCGAGCCGTTCATGGACGGCGTGACGCAGGCCTCGCAGCTCCCCATCGTGCTGGACGGCGAGATCATCTCGGCGCCGGTTTCCCAGGTCGACGGCATCTCCGGCGGGAACGCCGTCATCACGGGCAACTTCACCCAGGAGGAGGCGATCAACCTCGCGACGCTCATCCGCGCCGGCGCGCTCCCCGTGGAGCTCGTCGAGGTGGAAAGCTCCGCGATCGGCGCGACGATCGGCATGGGGGCACTGGAGAACAGCATCTTCGGCGGCGCGATCGGCATCCTTTTGGTCATCATCCTCATGCTGGTGCTGTACCGGCTCATGGGATTCGGCTCGGCCATGGCGCTGCTGCTCTACGTGCCGCTCATCTTCTGGGTGATCGTCGGCCTCGGCGGCGTGCTGACGCTGCCGGGCATCGCGGGCATCATCCTGACGATCGGCATGGCGGTGGACGCGAACGTCATCATCTTCGCGCGCATCAAGGAGGAGGTGGCGGCGGGCAAGACGCTTAGGCTCTCGATCCACTCGGGCTTCCGCCGGGCGCTCGCGCCGATCCTCGACTCCCAGATCACGACGCTCATCGCGGGCATCGTGCTCTACCAGTTCGGCACGGGCCCCGTCAAGGGCTTTGCCCTGACGCTGATCATTGGCATCCTGCTCGCGCTCTTCACGGCGCTGTTCGTGACGAACTTGTTCGTCAACGCGTTCGCGGAGAGCGATTTCGCGGTGCGCAAGGGCTGGCTCGGCGTGAAGGAGGGCGGCGGCGTGCAGGGCACGCGGCTGTCTCGGGTGTTCACGTTCATCAAAAACCGCAGGATCTACTACCTCATCACGGTCGCGATCCTCGCGGTCGGGTTCGGCATCGGGTTCGGCGGCGGCTTCAACATGGGCATCGACTTCACGGGCGGCACGATGATGCAGGTCGATCTCGGGGAGGTCGTGGAGCCGGGCGATGTCCGGGCGGTGTTGGAGAAGCACGGGGTCAAGGACGCGGACATCATCAACTTCTCCGGCGACGAGGGCACCGGCGTCATCATCAAGACGACGGAGGCCCTCACGAGCGAGGACCGTGACGCGATCACGGGCGATTTCGAGGCGGATCTCGGCGTCACGCTCGGGGACGACTCGCACAACAAATTCGAGCAGTTCGGCCCGTCGATCGGCAAGGAGCTGACGAACAACGCGATCAAGGCGGTCGCGCTGGCGGCGATCTTCATGCTGATCTACATCGTGTTCCGCTTCCGGTTCAAATTCGGCCTGGCGGCGCTGATCACGACGTTCCACGACGTGGCGATCACGATCGCGATGTACGGGATTTTCCAGATCACGATCAACAACCCGTTCATCGCGGCGATCCTGACGGTGGTCGGCTATTCGATCAACGACACGATCGTCGTCTTCGACCGCGTGCGCGAGAACCTCGGCTCGAACGCGTACCGCAAGGTGGGCCTCGACGGCATCATCGACGCGAGCATCAACCAGACGCTCGTGCGCTCGATCATGACGTCGATGACGACGATCCTCGCGATCCTGCCGCTGATCTTCTTCGGCGGTGACACGATCCGCCAGTTTGCTGTGCCGCTCATCATCGGCATCGCGGCGGGGACGCTGTCCTCGATCTTCATCGCGAGCTCGCTGTACTACGATTTCGAGAAGAAGTCCTACAAGAGCGGGCAGGGCAAATACACGGGCGCCGTGAAGCAGAGCAAGGCGGACGACCCGGACGGCGCGGACAAGAAAGAAGGGAACGGCGGCGGCGCAGGCCGGAAGAAGTCCGGGCCGACGGCGAAGAACAAGAAAAAAGGCGGCGGCAAAGGCGGTGGCAAGGACTACGGCGACGGGGCGGTCGTCTAAGGCAGAGTAGCGTTTGGATAGGCTGGAGGTTTTTTTAAGCGAACTCTTGGACATCAATCCAAATACCGACATTGGATTGATCGAGAGTGCATACAAAAAAGCCGACAGGATGCACGAGGGCCAGCTGCGCAAATCCGGCGAGCCCTATATCGTACACCCCGCGAAGGTGGCGCTCATCCTCGCCGACCTCGGCATGGACGACCGCACGCTCGCGGCCGCTCTCCTGCACGACACGGTGGAGGACACGCCGTATTCGCTGGAGCAGCTCTCCAAGGAGTTCGGGCGCGAGGTGGCGTTCCTCGTGGGCGGGGTCACGAAGCTCGGTGCTTTGGTCTACGAGAGCAAGGAGGAGCGGCAGGCGGAGAACCTGCGCAAGATGTTCCTCGCGATCTCCAAGGACATCCGCGTGCTGATCATCAAGCTCGCCGATCGGCTCCACAACCTGCGCACGATCAACTACATGAGCGCGCAGCAGATCCAGGAAAAATGCAAGGAGACGCTGGAGATCTACGCGCCGCTGGCCAGCCGCCTCGGCATGTACCAGGTCAAGTTCGAGCTCGAGGACATCGCCTTGAAGTACACGGAGCCGGAGGTCTACGAGGACCTCGTCAAGAGGGTGCGGGAGCGCAAGGCGGAGCGCGAGACCAACATCGAGCGGATCATCTCGCGCATCAAGGATGTGGTCGCAGAATACCACATCGAGAGCGAGATCAAGGGCCGCTCGAAGCATTTCTACAGCATCTACAGCAAGATGAAGGCGCAGAACAAGCCGTTCGAGGAGATCTTCGACCTGACGGCGATCCGCATCATCGTCGAGTCCGTGAAGGACTGCTACGCGGTGCTCGGCATGGTCCACACGCTGTGGCGGCCCATGCCGGGGCGGTTCAAGGACTACATCGCGATGCCAAAGCCGAATATGTACCAGTCGCTGCACACGACGCTCATCGGGGACGACGGGCGTCCCTTTGAAATACAGATCCGCACGTGGTCGATGCACCATGTGGCGGAGTACGGCATCGCGGCGCACTGGAAGTACAAAGAGGGCATCGGCCAGGACCAGGAGGAGCTGAAGCTCGCCTGGATCCGGCAGACGCTGGAGTTCAACCAGGACTCCGAGGACCCGCGCGAGTTCATGGAGATGATGCGCACGGACCTGTTCTCGGACCAGGTCTTCGTCTTCACGCCGAAGGGCGACGTGATCGAACTGCCGGCCGGCTCGACGCCGATCGACTTCGCGTTCAAGATCCACACGGGCATCGGCGTCAAATGCGTCGGCGCGCGCGTGAACGGCAAGATGGTGCCGATCAACTACGTCCTGCAGAACGGGGAAGTGGTCGACATCGTGACGTCCAACAATTCGAAGGGCCCGTCGATGGACTGGCTCGCGATCGCGAAGAGCAGCCACGCGCGGCAGAAGATCCGGCAATGGCTGAAGAAGCAGGACAGGACGCAGAACGTCGAGAAGGGCCGCGAAGTCCTCGAAAAGGCCGTGAAGCGCAAGGGCTACGACCCGGGCGACCTCGTGCGCGCGCACTGGGTGGCGAAGGCCGCGAAGCATATGGGGTATTCCAATGTGAACGAGCTCTATGCGGCGCTCTCCTACGGCGGCGTGGTCGTCAACCGCACGATCACGAAGCTGGCGGACTTCTACCAGGAGGAATACGACCGGAAGGTCAGCGGCGAGGTCGAAGCGCCGGCGCCGGCGAAGCAGAAGAAGCCCGCGCAAACGCAGGAGGACGGCTCGCGCATCATCGTCGACGGCATGGGCGGCATGATGGTGCGCCTCGCGCGGTGCTGCTCGCCGGTGCCCGGCGACACGATCATCGGCTTCATCACGAAGGGGCGCGGCGTCAGCGTGCACCGCACCGACTGCCCGAACATCCAGGGGCTTTCGGAGGGCGACAAGGAGCGGCTGATCGAGGTCGCCTGGGACGTCTCGAAGAGCTTCGGGACGTTCGACGCCGATTTCTCGATCTTGGCGGACGACCGCAAGGGGCTGTTCTCGGATATCTCCCGCACGTGCGTGGAGATGGACGTGAACATCTCGGGCGTCAACCTCAAGACGAATTCGGACGGCTCGGTGAGCATCACGATGACGCTGTCCATCGGCAGCGTCGACGAGATGCACAAGGTGCTGCGGGTGCTGTCGCAGGTGGAAAGCGTGCGGGAGGTTTACCGTGCGCGCGGATAGTAGTATCAAGGTATTAGGAGGCGGACAATGAGGGTTTTGGCTTTTGCTCTTGGAATGAACGGGACGAATTGCTTTTTGGTTTGGGACGAGGCCTCGAAGGAGGCGGCGCTGGTCGACCCTGGCGCCTACGCCGGGGAGCTCGTCCAGGCCATTGCTGACAACGGCCTGACGCTGAAATACGTGCTGCTGACGCATGGGCACGGCGACCACATCGGCGGCGTGCCGCGGCTGCAGAAGGAATTCCCGGACGCCCAGCTGCTTGCTGGGGAGGCGGAGGCGGACCTGCTCGCGGACCCGCTGTGGAACCTGTCGCGTGACATCGGCGGCCAGGCGATCACGCTGACGGCGGACCGTTTGCTGAAGCAGGGCGACGAGGTGGCGCTCGGAGGCCTGGCGCTGCGCGTGCTGGAGACGCCGGGGCACACGCCGGGCGGGATCTCGTTCTACACGGAGGACGCCGACCCGACGCTGGCGCGCGGGACGTATTCGGGCACGGTGTTTTCCGGCGACACGCTGTTCCACGCGTCGATCGGGCGCACGGATTTCCGGGGCGGCGACTTCTGCGTCCTCGAGGATTCGATCCGCAAGAAGCTGTACGCGCTGCCGGACGACACGCTGGTGCTGCCGGGGCATATGGGCGCGACGACGATCGGCTACGAAAAGGCGCACAACCCATTCTTTGGGGGCGAATGAATCCGCGTATCATCACAATAGACCTCGGCCGCATCTACCAAATCAATGACTACGACGAGCTGGCGCGGATGTTTTTGCCGCGCGGGTCGTACGAGCTTGTGTATGAGCAGGCGGACGTTTTCGAGGGCGTCCCCGCCAAGCTGGCAAAAGCGCGGGAGATGTACGCGCTGCTGTCAGAGGAGACGGGGAGGGCGCTGCCCTGGGGCATCCTGACGGGCGTGAAGCCGGTCAAGAAATACGCCGCGCTCATGAACCCCGAAAAGGCCCTGAGGGAGGACTATCTGGTCAGCGGCGAGAAGATCGAGCTGCTCCGGCGCGTGCATGGGCGGCAGCTGGCGGTGCTGCCGGAGCCGCCAGCGGGCGCGGTATCCGTCTATATCGGCATCCCGTTCTGCCCGTCGCGGTGCGCGTACTGCTCGTTCCCGGCGGCGGTCGGCACGGAGCGGCAGATGGGGCGCTACCTCGCGGCGCTGTACCGCGAGATGGGCTATGTATCCCGCGCGATGCGGGAACGCGGGCTGTGGGCGGAGTCCGTCTACATCGGCGGCGGCACGCCGACGGCGCTGACGGGCGCCATGCTCGAGGACCTGCTGGCGCGCGCGGGGATGTCCTTCCCGGGCCCGCCCGGGGGCGCCCCTGCATGCGAGTTCACCGTGGAGGCGGGTCGCCCGGACACGATCTCCTACCTGAAGGCCCTGACGCTGGCGCAGGAGGGCGTGACGCGCGTGAGCGTCAACCCGCAGTCCCTGCACGAGCGGACGCTGGCGGCGATCGGGCGGCAGCACTACGCCTCGGACTACGCCGAGGCGATGGACAACGTCCGCGCCGCTTTTCAAAATGTCACGGTCAACACGGACGTGATCGCGGGGCTGCCGGGCGAATCCGTCACGGATTTTGCGCGGACCCTGGAGGGGGTGATGGCGCAGAAGCCGGAAAACATCACCGTGCACACGCTGTCCGTCAAACGCGGGTCGAAGGTCCACGAGGCGGATCCGGCGTACAGTTATTCACACGCTGGCGCGGCCGGGGAGATGCTGCGCCATGCCGGCGCGGCGCTTTCGGAGGGCGGCTACGCGCCGTATTATCTGTACAGGCAGAAGCAGACGGTGGACAATTTGGAAAATATCGGGTATGCTTTTCCCGGCACGGAATGCGTCTACAATATGCGGATGATGCAGGAGCGGCAGACGGTGGTGGCGCTCGGCGCGGGCGCGAGCTCGAAGCTGTATTTCCCGGCGGAGGACCGCATCGAGCGGGTGTTCAACGTCGCGGACGTGGAGCTGTACATGGCGCGCATTGACGATATGGTCGGGCGCAAGCAGCGCATGTTTGAAGGAGAAGAAGGGCAGGGCAAGGAGAAGGCATGATCACGAAGGCGCCGAAGGGGACGAAGGACGTCCTCCCAAACGAGGTTTACAAATGGCAGGCGGTCGAGGCCAGGTTCCGCGAGGTGGCGGCGCGTTTCGGCTTCCTGGAGATCCGCACGCCGGTCTTCGAGCACACGGAGCTGTTCGCGCGCGGCATAGGCGACGCGACGGACGTCGTCGAGAAGCAGATGTACACGTTCGACGACCTCGGCGGGCGGTCGCTGTCGCTCAGGCCCGAGGGCACGGCGGGGGCGGCGCGCGCCTACGTCGAAAACAAGCTCTACGCCGGTGTGAAGCCGCTCAAGCTCTGGTACGAGCTGTCGTGCTTCCGCTATGAGAAGCCGCAGTCGGGGCGGCTGCGGGAGTTCCACCAGTTCGGGGTGGAGATCTTCGGGTCGAAGGACATGCTGGCGGACGCTGAGGTGATCGCCGTCGCGGACGTGTTTTTGCGGGGCCTGGGGCTCAGGGAGCTGTCCCTGCGCGTGAATTCCATTGGCTGCCCGGTGTGCCGCCCAGTTTACAGAAAACAACTTCTTGACTATCTGGAGGGGCACCGCGAGGAGCTGTGCGACACCTGCAAGGGGCGCCTCGAGCGCAACCCGATGCGGGTGCTCGACTGCAAATCGCCCGTCTGCCAGGGGATCGCGGCGGGCGCGCCGCTCATGATCGACGCGCTCTGCGACGAATGCAGGGACGATTTTGCTTCGCTGCAGGCAAATCTGACGGCGCTGGGCGTCGCGTTCGAGATCGACCCGCACATCGTGCGCGGGCTGGACTACTATACGAAGACGGCGTTTGAGTTTGTGTCGGAGCAGATCGGCGCGCAGGGCACGGTCTGCGGCGGCGGGCGTTACGACCACCTCGTCTGCGAGGTCGCGGACGCAAAGCCGGGAAGCGACCTCGACGTGCCGGGCGTCGGCTTCGGCCTGGGGATCGAGCGGCTCCTGCTCGTGCTGGAGGCGGGCGGCGTCGAAATCCCCGTGCCGCAGGGCCCGGACGCCCTCGTGGTGTACCTCTCCGGGGCCGGCAAGGCGGAGGCGCTGCGCATCGCGAAAGAGCTGCGCGCGGCAGGATTTATTATTGAAATCGACGCGGCGGGGCGCGGCATGAAGGGGCAGTTCAAATACGCCGACCACATCGGCGCGCGGCACGCAATCGTCCTCGGCGACGAGGAGCTCGCGGCTGGCGAGGCGACGGTCAAGGACATGACGACAGGTGAGCAGCGCCGCGTGGCGGCCGACGCGCTCGCGGCGGCGCTTCAGGGCGCTTCGGCTTCCGGATCGTAGCTGACGATCAGGCAGTCGCCGATGAATCCGTGGATGGAGGGGGCTATATCGCCCGGCAAATCCCTGTTTTCATGAAGCAGCCCCGCGTCAAAGTCTTCGTAGTTTCGCAGGATCCCTGTGCTGTGTATCTGGCTCATCCAGATGTCGATGCTGGCGCTGGCGCCCGCGGCAACGATCCGCCCGTCCTGCGCGGCCAGGACAGCCGTCGCGCCATCCGTGCCGTCGCCGCCGAAACACCGGTAGTCTTCCAGGTCGCCTGCTTCATCGATCGTAGCGATCAAAAGGTCTGTTTTGGGGAGGTCGGTGTCGGGGTGCTGCCCTCTGGCAAACGCGCCCGCAGACGAATTGGTCTTGCCCGCCAGCACAAAGCCGCCGTCCGACTTCGGGGCGGCCGCGTAGAACATATCCGTCACGTCCCCGTGATACAGGCGTTCCCAGACGACCTTGCCCTGTTCGTCAAAACGGACGGCAAACCCGTCATAGACCTTGCCGTCGCCGCCCAGGCCGGAAAAATCCCCGTCGTTGGAGGAGCTTGCGCCGGCCGCGAGGAACGTGCCGTCCGGCGCTTTTGCCAGCGCGCACAGGTATTCGTCCTCGCTGCCGATCCAGCGTTTCTCCCATTCGATCTTGCCGGCGGGGTCCGTCTTGACGAGAAGCGCGTCGAGGTTTTCGTTTTTCGCGGCCCCGTCGCTGCTCCGCCCGGCCGCCACGAGCCCGCCGCCCGCCGCCTCGGCGATGGCGTCAAACTGTGCAAGGCCCAGGTCGGTATAGTATTCCGCCCACAGGCGCGTGCCGTTTGCGTCAAACTTCATGATCACCGGAACATCCCCTTGCATTCCCGCCGCCGCAAAGCCGCCGTCCTCAAGGAGCGTGACCGCCTTGAACATATCCCTCGTGTCATCGCCGGCGTTGCCCCCGAAGCTGTGTGACCAAAGGATTTCCCCGTCGATATCAAACCGGACGATGAGAAAGTCCGAGTACCAGTCGAGATACTCCGACCATTCCGTTTTCGCTTCCATCCTCTGGCGCCCCACCGCGATGAAGTCCCCCTGCGGCGTGCGCACGACGGCGTGCAGGACGCTGTTCGCCGGGAATCCGAGCTTTTTCATATAGAGCAGCTCGCCGTCCGCGGTGGTGCGCGCGACCATGGCGTCGTATTCCGTGACATATTTGTCGTATTCCTGGAGGGGCAGGGAGACGTCGCCGTCCTTGGAAGCGGCCGTCCCGACGGCGATGAACGTCCCGTCTTCCGCCTCGGCAATCCCCCGGATGGCCTCCATCAGGTTGCCGCCGTATGTCGCGACCCAGCGGGACTCGTTTTCATAGTAGGCGCCGCCGGAGTAGACAGTCACCGTGACGTCGGCACCGCCGTCTTCCCGGGGCTCCGTATACCATACCCGCACCTGGAACGCCTCGCAGGTCTCCTCGTGGTGGACATAGCGGCGCCCCAGCCAGTTGTTTTCAGCCACCTCCTCAAAGGCAAGGCCGTCCAACTGCTCCCGCAGGTTGGCGAGCTCCGTCTCGTCCATCTGGTAGGTGGCGGTGTACAGCGGTTCCCATTCCAGCGTCTGCACAGGCTGGGAGGCCTCCGCCGCGCCGGTCTTCTGCACTGGCTTAAAGGTGTCAAACGCCGTGCGCTTGCCCGGGGGCTCGAACCCCGCCCTGTCCGTGAATTCTCCATAGTGGGCCGCCGGTATGACCCCCACGGCCAACAGCACGACGGCGGCGATGGCCGCGGCGATGCCCACGCAGACCGCCGGGCGGATTTTGACCCGCCCCTCCCGCCGGGCTCCGGCCAGACCGCACCCCGTGCGGACCGTGCGCCCGCGAAAATGCGCATGGTTTACCCAATAGCTACGGCAAGCAGAGAAAAACTTCTTCACAATCACACTCCTCAACCCTCCAAAGAAATACCTCTATATCAATAATAGTTGAAATTTGGCATAAAAACAACTGCTTCTGCAGCTTGTGTGTCTTCTGCAGCTTGTGCTTGATTCCCCGGTGCGTTAAAATGCATACATGCATGGACGAGAGATTGTGGGCGCGGAATTCCATCTGATCACAGAGCGCAGGATCGACCTTTCCCACCCGCTGCTGCTGGCCGCGGGGTACGAACGCGGGGAGGGCGCGGTGCTCGTGATCTCGATGGTCGAAAAGAGCGACAAATTCGGCTACCTGCACCCGATGCTGTCCGGCAGCGGCATTGTTGTGATAGAATAATTCCAATAATTGTTTTGTTTGCGGATGTTGACGAGGGCGCACACGTTGCGCGCAAGAGGAGACGTATGGCTGTATTGTTGAAGAGGACGGGATATTGCGGGGATTTGCGGCTGGCGGACGCGGGCGCGGAGGCAGTGCTGAACGGCTGGGTCGCGCGCGCGCGCAGGCTCGGCGGGATCGTTTTCTGCGATCTGCGCGACCGCTCAGGCATCGTGCAGGTGGTGTTTGACGAGACGGTACCGGCGGCGGTGTTTGAGCAGGCCGAGGCGTTGCGCAGCGAGTACGTCGTCGGCGTGCGCGGGGTCGTGCGCGAGCGTTCGGCGAAGAACCCAGAGCTGGCGACGGGGGACGTCGAGGTGCTGGCGCGGGAGCTCGTGGTGTACAGCGAGGCGGAGACGCCGCCGATCTACGTGAAGGACGACGACAACGTGGGCGAGGACCTGCGGCTCAAGCACCGGTACCTCGACCTGCGCAAGCCGAAGATGCAGAGGAACCTGGCGTTCCGCGCGGAGGTCTGCCGCATCGCGCGCAACTACTACGCGGAATGCGGTTTCATCGAGGTCGAGACGCCCGTGCTGGTCAAGCCGACGCCTGAGGGCGCGCGCGACTACCTCGTGCCGTCGCGCGTGAAGCCGGGCAATTTCTACGCATTGCCGCAGTCGCCGCAGCTGTACAAGCAGCTCCTCATGGCGAGCGGGTGCGACCGCTACGTGCAGATCGCCAAATGCT
The DNA here is from genome assembly GCA_031272365.1 of Eubacteriales Family XIII. Incertae Sedis bacterium. Lineage (GTDB taxonomy): Bacteria > Bacillota > Clostridia > Peptostreptococcales > Anaerovoracaceae > WRFF01. The sequence continues at coordinate 36,526 of JAISTX010000019.1, read as the reverse complement.
TCCGCGACGAGGACCTGCGCGCGGACCGGCAGCCGGAGTTCACGCAGATCGACCTGGAGATGTCGTTTGTGGACGTGGACGACGTCATCGCCGTGCAGGAGGGCTTCCTCGCGCGGGTCATGAAGGAGGTGAAGGGCGTGGAGCTGGCGCTGCCGCTGCCGCGCCTGACGTGGGCGGAGGCGATGCGCCGCTACGGGAGCGACAAGCCCGACGTGCGCTTCGGCCTTGAGCTCACCGATATCTCGGACGCAGTCAAGGGCTCGGAGTTCGGCGTTTTTGCAAATGCCGTTCAGGACGGTGGCTCGGTGCGCGGCATTTGCGCCCCCGGCGCGTCGGAGTCGTTTTCGCGCAAGGACATAGACAAGCTGACGGAAGCGGCGCGCGCCTACGGCGCGAAGGGCCTGTCGTGGCTGCGCGTGGGCGCGGACGGCGTTACCAGCTCGTTTTCGAAGTTTTACGACGAGGCGGGGCTCGCCGCGCTCGCGGCGCTCTTCAAGGCGAAGGAGGGCGACCTCGTGCTCATCGCGGCGGACAGGGACAAGGTGGTGTTCGACACGCTCGGCTTCCTGCGCTGCGAGCTCGCGCGCCGGCTCGGGCTCGTGGACGACGCTTCGCAGGACGGCCCGTACGCCTTCCTCTGGGTCGTGGACTTCCCGCTGTTCGAGGAGGACGGGGAGGGCGGCATCATGCCGATGCACCACCCGTTCACCTCGCCGAACCCGGAAGACCTCGCGCTTTTGGACACGGAGCCCATCAAGGCACGGGCGCTCGCCTACGACATCGTGCTGAACGGCAACGAGCTTGGCGGCGGCTCCATCCGTATCCACGACGGCGCGCTCCAGGCGAAGATGTTCGCGCTGCTCGGCCTCACCGGGGAGGAGACGCAGAGCAAATTCGGCTTCCTGCTCGACGCCTTCCGCTACGGCGTGCCGCCCCACGGCGGCCTCGCCTACGGGCTCGACCGCCTCGTGATGCTGCTGCTCGGCGAGTCCTCGATCCGCGAGACGATCGCCTTCCCGAAGAACCAGCAGGCGGAGGACCCCGTCAGCGGCGCCCCCGGCACGGCCGACCCGGCGAGCCTCGGGGAGCTCGGCATCCGGCTGGGGTGACGGCTATGTGCGCTGTAATGTTATTTGTGATGGCGGAGTTTGCATAGGTATGTACGGAGGAAATTTTTCACTGGGAATATTCTTTCTCGTAGCGGGCGGAGCCATCTGCGCGCTCGCGACGTTCACGAAGAACAAGCCGACGGATTTTTCGAAGATGAACCGCCGCTACTCAAAGGAGTACATCAAATTGCTGGAAGCGACAGAGCGCAAGACCAAGACAGGCCTGCAGATCGCTTTTGGCGGCATGGCGGTTTGGGGGCTCGTGATCGTGATCCTCGGTCTGGTTGAGCACGGTCAATATCTGCAGGCGGTCAGCCTGCTGAGAGGGTGATCCTATGGAGTATCTCTTTGGACCCTTGGTTCGCTTAGCTATCGTGTTGTCGGTCTTGGGGTTCTTCTTGACGCTGTTCATGATATATCTGCAGAGGAACGCCCGGAAAACCCGCTACCGGCTCCCGTTTGACATATACGCCCCGCGCTTCGTCACCATCATCGGGCTGGTCGGCTTCGCAATACCGATCCTGATCTCCGTCTTGTTCATTCGCGATATGCGTACGCGGGTGATGCCGGTGGAGGGGCAAGTGGCCTTCATGGTCATCATCGTCTGCTTCATCTTGCTGCCGGGTGCCCTGGTGCTGTACGGGGTGCGGTACCGGATCCGCGTGACGCAGGTGGGGCTGGAGAAGCGCCTCTTCGGGACGAAGGCCCTTTTCTGGGCCGAGGTGTCCCACGTCACGGAGACCCTGAAGCCATCCGTCAAGGTCCTTTCGGTCTACAAGGCCGGCCAAAAAACGGCCTGGTTCAAGCTGGAGAGCATGATGGAGGGCTACGCGGCCCTGCGGAAGCTCGCCATCGACAGGGGCCTATTGGCGCGCCCCGCTGCGATGTTCACGGATGAAGAGTAGGCGCGATTGGGGAGCTCAGGGTGCGGGTGGCAGGCTCTACAGGGATATCGTCATACCTTGATGCGAATCTCACAATGTGATAACATTGTGAGAACAGGAGGTGGATATTATGAGTATGTCAAACATCAATATTCGTGTTGACGCAGATGTCAAGCAAAAGGCGCAAGAGATGTTTGGGGCGCTTGGCCTTGATATGTCGACAGCAATCAATATTTTTTTGCGGCAGTCGATACAAAGCAGAGGCATTCCTTTCCCTGTGGTCGAGCGCGTAAAAAAAGCGCGTACGCCGCATCTCGGTGGTTGGGAAGGGAAGATATGGATGGCAGATGATTTCGACGCACCGTTGGATGATTTTGAGGAATACATGAGGTGAACTACCTGCTCGATACCCATACGGTGCTTTGGCTTGCCGAAAATTCACCGGAACTGCCGGACAGGGTGGCGAAAATCATACTGGATGCCGACAATGCGTTGTTTGTAAGCGTTGCGTCCGCATGGGAAGTGGCAATCAAGTGCAGCGTCGGGAAACTCAGGCTCTCGGGCGAGGTCGGTGGATTTTTTCAGATATTGGATGAAAACGGTTTTTCGATTCTGTCTATCAAAAGAACGCATCTTGAGTGCCTCGGATCGCTTCCGTTTGTTCACAAAGATCCTTTTGACCGGATTCTTGTCGCAACGGCAATCACGGAAGATATGTCCATTCTTTCGGCAGACGAGAATATTGCCGAATACGATGTCCGTTGCGTGTGGTGAGAGAGTCGGGTATGCAGCAAGGCGGGAGAATAGGCGTATTCGGGGGCTCGTTCGACCCGGTCCACACCGGGCATCTGATGCTCGCGGAGAACGCGCGCGTGCAGGCGCACCTGGCCCGCGTGCTGTTCATGCCGACGCACATCCAGCCGTTCAAGCAGGGCAAGGAGGTGTCGCCCGACGACGACCGGCTCCGGATGCTGCAGTTTGCGCTCCGGGACAACCCGTATTTCGGAGTGTCAACCGTTGAGATTGACAGGGGCGGGGTGTCGTACACGATTGACTCGCTGAGGATGCTGAAAGAGGATTTCCAATTCCGCACGGTGTTCATCCTCGGGACGGACATGTTCCTGATGATCGAGAAATGGCACAAGGCCGACGAGCTGCTGCGGGAGTTCGACCTGGCCGTCGGGGTGCGGCCGGGCTACCGCCACGACGAGGCCATCGCGCTCGCCGGAAAGCTGCGCGCGGCGTACGGGACGCGCATCGACCTCATAGACAACCCGCCGATCGAGCTGTCGTCGACGGAGCTGCGCGAGGCGCTGAGGCCGTACGCGACCGGCGCGCCGGGCGCGGAAGCCTCCAGGGGAGAGGCGAAATACAGCCTGCGCTACCTCGTGCCGGAGGACGTGCGCCGCTTCCTCTTCGTGCGCGCGAAGGAGGGCGAGAGCCGGTTCGCGCACACGAAGCGCGTGATGGACCTCGCGGCGTATATGGCGACGCTGTTCGGCGAGGATCCGCACCGCGCGCAGATCGCGGCCCTCCTGCACGACTACTGCAAGCTGGACGGGGGCGGCGAAGCGGCCATGCTGGAGAACAACCTCGCGCACGGGCCCATGGCGGCGGAGGCGGCGCGGAGCGAGTTCGGCGTGACGGACGAGGACGTGCTGAGCGCGATCCGCTGGCACACGACGGGGCGCGCGGGCATGAGCCGCCTCGAGCTCATCATCTTCCTCGCGGACACGGTTGAGCCGGGGCGCACGTACGACGGCGCGGACCGGCTGCGGGCGCTCTGCCTCGAGGACCTCGAAAAGGGGGGCTATACGGTTTTGGTGGAATTGCGGGAATATTTGCTGAAAAAGGGGTATACTGTGACAAGCAGCACGGAAGAAGCGATCGTGGATTTGAAGGCGAGGATAGCCTGAATATATATGATGCCGATTGTATTGGATGTAAAAAGGGAAACGGAGGGCCGTATTTGGACAACAGGGAACTAGCGCTGATGGCAGGGAGGATATTGGACGACAAGAAGGCGGTGGACATCACCGTCATCGACATCGCGGAGCAGAGCTCGTTTGCGGATTTCTTCGTGAACGCGACGGCGGGCAACGCGCGGCTTTTGTCGGCGCTGACGGACGAGGTGGAGGACCAGCTCGCGAAGGAGGGCGTGATCCCGAAGAACATCGAGGGGCGCCCGGAGAGCGGGTGGATCCTCATGGACTACGGGGACATCATCGTGAACGTCTTCCTGCCGGAGCAGCGGGAGATGTACCAGATCGAGAAGATCTGGAGCGACGGCAAGCGCGTGGAATTGAGAATTGAGAATTGAGAATTGAGAATTGAGAATTGAGAATTGGGAATTGGGAATGAACGAGAGATACGAACCGAAAGAAATCGAAGGTAAATGGCAGGAGCGCTGGGAGCGCGGGCAATTATTCAAAACAAAAAACGACGCACCGGGGGAGAAGTTCTACCTGCTGGAGATGTTCCCGTACCCGTCGGGCAAGCTCCATATGGGGCATGTGCGCAACTACTCAATCGGCGACGTGCAGGCCCGGTTCCTGCGGATGCGCGGGTACAACGTGCTGCACCCGATGGGGTGGGACGCGTTCGGGCTGCCGGCGGAGAACGCGGCGATCAAGCACGGCGCGCGGCCCGACCTGTGGACGCACGGCAACATCGACGAGATGCGGGCGCAGCTGAAGACGCTCGGCTTCTCCTACGACTGGGATCGCGAGATCGCGATGTGCGACCCGGAGGTCTACCGCTGGACGCAGTGGATCTTCGTGCAGTTCTTCAAGGCGGGGCTCGCGTACAAGAAGAAGAACCCCGTCAACTGGTGTCCGGACTGCGAGACGGTGCTCGCCAACGAGCAGGTCGTCGACGGCAAATGCGAGCGCTGCGGCACGGAGGTCGGCAAGCGCGACCTCGACCAGTGGTACCTCGCAATCACGCAGTACGCGCAGCGGCTTTTGGACGACATCGACGAAAAGCTCGGCGGCTGGCCGGACAACGTGAAGCTCATGCAGAAAAACTGGATCGGGCGCAGCACGGGCGCCGAGGTCGACTTCGAGATCGAGGGCTTCGGCGAGAAGCTCTCCATCTTCACGACCCGCCCGGACACGCTCTACGGCGTCACCTACATGGTGCTCGCGCCGGAGCACCCCTTCGTCGGCCCGCTCACGGAAGGCACCGAGTACGAGGGGGCGGTCGCGGCGTTCAAGGAGAAGCTGCAATACTATAGCGACATCGACCGCGCCTCGCTGACGCTCGAGAAGGAGGGGCTCTACATCGGCCGCACGGCCGTCAACCCCCTCAACGGCGCGCACGTGCCGGTCTACATCGCCAACTACGTCCTCATGGACTACGGCACCGGCGCGATCATGGCCGTGCCCGCCCACGACCAGCGCGACTTCGAGTTTGCGCAGAAATACGGCCTGCCCGTGGTCCCCGTCGTCGACCCCGGCCGGGGGGACCTGGACCTGGACAATCTCTCCGAGGCCTTCGTCGCGGAAGGCACGATGATCCACTCCGCGCAGTTTGACGGATTGAATAATAAGGACGCCATCCGGCAGATCACCGATTTTGTGGAAGAGAGCGGCTACGGGAAGGCGACCGTCAATTTCCGCCTGCGCGACTGGCTGATCTCGCGGCAGCGTTACTGGGGCACGCCGATCCCGATGCTGTACTGCGAAAAATGCGGCTGGGTGCCCGAGAAGGAGGAGAACCTGCCGGTGCTGCTGCCTGAGGACGTGCAGTTCACGGGGAAGGGCAGCTCGCCGCTGACGACGAGCGAGACGTTTCTGCACGCGGCCTGCCCGGTGTGCGGCGGGCCGGCGGAGCGCGAGGTGGACACGATGGACACCTTCCTCGACTCCTCGTGGTATTTCCTCAGGTACACGGACGCGCGCAACGATGAGCGGATTTTCTCCGACGAGGCCGTGCGCAAATGGATGCCCGTCGACCAATACATCGGCGGCGTCGAGCACGCGATCCTGCATCTGCTGTACGCGCGCTTCTTCACGAAGTTCCTGTGCGACATCGGGTTTTCGCCGGTGGACGAGCCGTTCACGAACCTGCTCACGCAGGGCATGGTCATCAAGGACGGCAAGAAGATGAGCAAGTCGCTGGGCAACGTCGTCTCGCCGGAGGAGATCATCGAAAAATACGGCGCGGACACGGCGCGGCTGTTCATCCTGTTCGCCTCGCCGCCGGAGAAGGAGCTCGAGTGGTCGGACACGGGCGTCGAGGGGAGCTACCGCTTCCTTGGGCGCGTATGGCGGCTGGTCCGCGCTGCGCTTGAAATGGAAGGCGGGGCGGCGGGCGCCGGTAGCGGGGACGCCGAGAAAGAGCTGCTGTACGCGCTCAATGCCACGATCAAGAAGGTGACGAGCGACGTCGGCGGGCGCATGCAGTTCAACACCGCCATCAGCTCCATCATGGAGCTCGTGAACGCGGCCTATAGATACCGGGACGGCGGCGACCCCGACGGGGCGCTGCTGCGGGGGGTCTGCGAGAAGCTCATCCTCCTGCTGTCGCCGTTTGCGCCGCACATCTGCGAGGAGATGTGGGAGGCGTACGGGCACGAGGGGTCCGTGCTGCGCGAGGCCTGGCCGGAATACGACGAGGACGCGCTCGCGCTGGACATGGAGGAGGTCGCCCTGCAGGTGAACGGAAAGGTGCGCGGCAAGGCGGTCGTGCCGGCTGGCCTGGACGCGGCGGCGCTCGCGGCGCACGCGCAGGGGCTGCCGGAAGTGCAGGCGCTGCTGGAGGGGAAGACGGTCGTAAAAGTGATCGGCGTGCCGGGGCGGCTCGTCAATATTGTTATTCAATAGAAAATAAGGGAAGAAGGACATGGCAATCGATTTCAGAAAAAAGAGAAAAAGCGAAAACACGGAACAAAGGGGGCGCGCGGCGCGGAGGTCCCAGGGGGAGGACCGGAAGCAGCCGCAGCAACAGCAACAGCAACCACAGCAGCCGCCGCAGCAGAGCCAGCAGCGGAAGAAGAAGCAGGCGAAGGTCGACCCGAACACGCTGGAGATCATCCCGATCGGGGGGCTCGGCGAGATCGGCAAAAATCTGACGGCGTTCCGGTTCGGCGGGGAGATCCTCATCGTGGACTGCGGGATGAGCTTCCCGGACGGGGCGATGCTCGGCATCGACATCGTGATCCCGGACTACGATTTCCTCGAGCAGAACGCGGAGCAGGTGAAGGCGGTGGTCGTGACGCACGGGCATGAGGACCATATCGGCGGCGTGCCGTTTTTGCTCCAGCGCGTGAAGACGCCGGTCTACGGGACACGGCTCACGCTCGGGCTCATCAACCACAAGCTGGAGGAGCACGGGATCAAGGGCGACCTGCGCCGCATCGACGCGGGCAAGAAGCTCAAGATCGGGCCGTTCAAGATCGATACGATCCGCGCGACGCATTCCGTCGCGGACTCGCTGTCGCTCGCAATCGAGACGCCGGCGGGCACGGTCTTCCACACGGGGGATTTCAAGATCGACTACACGCCGATCGACGGCGACCCGATGGATTTCCAGAAGCTCGCGGAGATCGGCAAGCGCGGCGTCGACCTCATGCTTTGCGACAGCACGAACGCGCTGCGCTCGGGGTTCACGAAATCGGAGAAGACGATGGGGCCGATCCTCGACAAGATCTTCGACGACACGAAGGGGCGCATCATCATCGCCACGTTCGCGTCCAACGTCCACCGCGTGCAGACGATCATCAACACGGCGGTGAGCCACCGGCGCAAAGTGGCGCTGTCCGGCCGCTCCATGCTCAACGTGATGGAGCTCGCCGGCGAGCTTGGTTATTTGAATATCCCCAAGGGGGTCATGGTCGACCTCGACGAAATCGGCAACATCTCCGACAAGAAGCTCGTCATCATCACGACCGGCAGCCAGGGCGAGCCGATGAGCGCGCTCGCGCGGATGGCGGCGGGGGAGCACAAAAGCGTGAAGATCCGGCACGGCGACACGGTCATCCTGTCCTCGAGCCCGATCCCCGGCAACGAGAAGACGGTCTCGGGCGTCGTGAATTCGCTGCTCGCGCTCGGCGCGGACGTGATCTACTCGGACATCGCGGACATCCACGTGTCCGGGCACGCGAGCCGCGAGGAGATCAAGATCATGATCTCCCTCATGAAGCCCCGGTACTACATGCCGGTGCACGGGGAGAACAAGCACCTTTTGCAGAACGCGGCGATCGCCGAGAACCTCGGCATCCCGCGCGACCACATCCTTGTCGCGTCGAACGGGCGCGTCGTGGAGATGAAGGAGGGCAAGGTGCGGCTGACGGACCGGCGCGTGCCGGCGGACCCGGTCTTCGTCGACGGGCTCGGCGTGGGCGACATCGGCTCGTCCGTGCTGCGCGACCGGCGGCAGCTGTCCGAGTCGGGGCTGATCATCGTGACGGCGTCGTTCGACGTGGCGTCGGGGTTCCTGGTCGCGGGGCCGGAGGTGATCTCGCGCGGCTTCGTCTACGAGAAGCAGAGCGGCAACCTGCTCGAGGAGGTGCGGCAGGCGGCGGACGAGGTGATCGCCGATTTCGAGCGCAAGGGGGCCGGCGACTGGGAGGCGCTGAAGGGCGCGCTGCGCGGGCGGCTGAAGAACATGATCCTCGACCGCACGAAGCGCACGCCGGTGATCCTGCCGATCATTACGGAGGTGTGACCAATGATCCACGACAGGGCGCATGAGCTGGCGGCGGAGATCAAACGCTCGGAGGAATACCTCGGGTACCTGGCCGCGAAGGAGAAGGCGCAGAGGAACCCGGAGCTCGTCGAGGCGCTCAACGACTACCAGGAGAAGCAGTTCGAGATGCAGAAGAAGCAGATGCTCGGGGAGGACATCGGGCCGGACGTCATGGGGCAGATGCAGAACCTGTACCAGATCCTGGCGCGGGACCCCGTCGCGGCGGAATACCTCGGGGCGCAGATGCGGTTCGCGATGATGGTGAACGATGTCTACACGATCCTCGGGGAGGTGCTCAAGGCATGATCAAAAGCATGACGGGATTCGGGCGCGGGGAGGCGCAGGACGGCCTTAGGGCCGTGACGGTGGAGATCCGCGCGGTCAACCACCGGTACTGCGAGGTCTCCGCGAAGCTGCCCCCCAAATACGCCTTCGCGGAGGACGCGGTGAAGGCGGCGGTGCGGGCGTGCGCCCAGCGCGGCAAGGTGGACGTCCTCGTGAACGTGTTCAGCGCGGCTGAGGAGGACGTCTCGGTCCAGGTCAACGCCGGGGCCGCGAAGCAGTACTACCAGAGCCTGCGGGAGCTCGCGCGCCAGTTCGATCTGGCGGAGGACGTGCCGCTCGCGCTGCTCGCACAGATGCCCGACGTGATCCGGCAGGGCAAGCCCGGCTTCGACGAGGATGCGCTGGCGTCGCTGATCCTGGCGGCGGCCGAGGGCGCGCTGCAGGAGTTTTGCGCGATGCGGGAGGCGGAGGGCGCGTCGCTCGCGGCGGACCTCGAAGGGCGGCTCGCCGAGCTGGAGGGCCTGTGCGCCGAGATCGCCGAGCGGGCGCCGGAGGCGCAGGAGCACCACCTCGCCAAGATGCGGGAGCGCATTGCGCAGATGGCGGAAAAGGTGGTGGATCAAAACCTCCTCGACCAGCGGATCGCCCTGGAGGTCGCGGTCTTCGCGGACAAGGCGGGCATCGACGAGGAGCTGGTGCGGCTGACGAGCCACATCGCGCAGTTCCGCGGCATCCTCGCCTCGGACGGGCGCGAGCCCGTCGGCAAGCGCCTCGACTTCCTCGTGCAGGAGATGAACCGCGAGGCGAACACGATCGGGTCCAAGGCGAACGACCTGCTCATCACGGAGAAGATGATCGCCCTGAAGACAGGCGTGGAAAACATCCGCGAGCAGGTGCAAAATATCTGCTGAGCGGGGTCACGCCCCTTTGAGCGCTTTTTTGAAATGGTACGCGAACTGCTCGGGGTTGTCCCACATCGGCGTATGCCCGGCGTCCTCGACGTAGCGGATCTGCTTTGCCGGCGCGTCGATCCGTTCGAGGTAGGCTTCCGCCAGCGTGCCGGGCGTGACCCAGTCCTCCGCGCCCATGATGAAGGTGACGGGCACCTTGAACTCCATCGGCCCGTCGAGCAGGGAGACATCCTCGACAAACAGCTCGCGTTCGAGGGGATCCAGTGCCCGGAGCGCCCCCTCCGAGGACATCCCGCCCAGCCACCATTTGAGGTCGTTCATGGTCGCGCGCGGCGAGACCGCCCCGGCAAAGCCGATGTACAGGTCGGAACGCCCCGCGTCCGGCAAATACTTGTAGGTCTGCCTCCTCAGGTCGCCCCAGTCGGCATAGGCCGGGTGCTTGAAGATCGTTTCGGATCCCTCGCCGGCAGGCTCGCCCCGCAGGGCCTCCAGATTTTCAAGGTACGACTGCAAATGCAGCTCCATATCCGCTGCGGCCTCTTCGTCGCCGCCTGCCCGCGCGATCTCCGCCGCCTCGCGCACCTGCTCCGCCGTCATCTCTGAAAGGCTGCCCGCCATCTGGCCGACGCCGAAATAATGGCGGACCTTCTCCGGGTGCGCCTGCACATAGCGGACGCCGATGGTCGAGCCGAACGAATGCCCCACGATGATGATTTTCTCCTGCCCGAACTCCTCGCGCAGGTAGTCCACGATCTCGTCGATGTCCTGCACCAGGCGCGCTTGGTCGACGACCCCGCAATCCCCGTCGTTCTCGTAATACGTATTGCCCGCCCCGCGCTGGTCCCAGTCCACGAAGGTGAAATCCGCCTGCAGCGGCTTCTGCCACAGATAGTACTGCAAAGCCTCCGGCTGCCCCGGCCCGCCGTGTAGCAGCAGGACGACCGGATTGCTGCGATCCTGGCCGCGTATCTGGATGTACTGCTTGATGCCGCCGATCTCGATGTATTCCTGCGTGTCGATGCCGTTCGATGTGCCGATCCGCACCTGCGCCGTGTTGTACGCCCGCGCCCAGAAAAACAGCGCCCCGCAGACAATGGCCAAAACCAGTGCCGCAACCCCGGCCCCGCGCAAAGCGCGCAGCCACAAAGGCCTCCGTTTCTCCAAAACAACATCGCCAGCCATCACCACAACGCTCCCTTCAACGCTCCACCACCGTTTTCCCGTGAACCCATTATGGCACGGACAGGAGCTCGCCGCAAGAGGAGCCGGTGCCGGGAGGGGCGGCGGAAAATATCGCTTGCGTGGCGCCGCTTTGTTGTTGTATAATATTGCTCGCGCGCGATTTGCGCGTGATTGAAAGACACATACCATATGGCGCATTTGGCCGGTGCCGCGGCGGGAGGACATGACCCGCGCGGTTGCCAAAGCGGGACTGTATGGTAGAGGAGAAACCGGAGGTGAAAACATGTCAGTTATTTCTATGAAACAATTGCTCGAGGCGGGCGTCCATTTCGGCCACCAGACCAGGCGTTGGAACCCGAAGATGGCGCCGTACATCTTTGCCGAGCGCAACCAGATCTACATCATTGACCTTCAGCAGACCGTGGGCCTCATCGACGACGCCTATGCGTTTGTGCAGGACGTCGTGAAGGCCGGCAAGCCGGTCCTGTTCGTCGGCACGAAGAAGCAGGCGCAGCAGGCCGTCCGCGAGGAGGCGGAGCGCTGCGGGCAGTACTATGTGAACGAGCGCTGGCTCGGCGGCATGCTGACCAACTACAAGACGATCTCGGGGCGCATCGACCGGCTGCACGAGATCGAGAAGATGGAAGAGGACGGCGTCTTCGACCAGCTCACGAAGAAGGAAGTGCTGAAGCTGCGGCAGGAGCACGCGAAGCTCGAAAAATTCCTCGGCGGCATCAAGGACATGCACCGGATGCCGGGCGCGGTATTTGTGGTCGATCCGAAGAAAGAGCGGATCGCGGTCAAGGAAGCGAGGATTTTGGGGATCCCGATCGTCGGTATCGTGGACACAAACTGTGACCCGGACGACGTCGATTTTGTGATCCCCGCCAATGATGACGCCATCCGCTCGATCCGGCTGATCACGGCCGCGATGGCGGACGCGGTGGTCGAGGCGAACGAGGGCGAGAGCTTCGACGCGGGCGAAGAGGGCGGCAGCGTCGCCGGGGCGGAGCCGGCCGCCGTGCCGGAAGCCCCCGCTGCGGTCATCGAGCCGGCAGTGGAAGCGCCGGTGCCAGTGGCGGAAGCGCCGGCTGCGGTTGCGGAAGCCGTGGCGGAAGCGCCGGCTGCGGCTGCGGAAGCGCCGGCTGAAATCGCTGTGGAGACCCCGGCGGAACCCGTGGCGGAAGCCCCGGAGGCACCCGCCCCGGTCGACACGGGCGAAGAAGACGAAGACGACGACTTCTAAAATCAAGGAAGTTGGATATACAAGATATTAGGAGGATGAAAAAATGGCTATCACTTCAGGATTGATAAAAGAACTCAGGGAGCGTACCGGGGCCGGTATGCTGGACTGCAAGAACGTGCTGACCGAGGTCGAGGGCGACATCGAGCGGGCGATCGACGAGCTGCGCAAGAGGGGCCTCGCGAAGGCCGCGAAGAAGTCCGGGCGCATCGCCGCGGAGGGGCTCGTGCGCGTCGTGAAAAACGAGGACGCGTCGAAGGCGGGCATCATCGAGGTGAACATCGAGACGGATTTCGCGTCGAAAAACGAGGAGTTTGTCACGTTCGTCGACACGCTGGCGGCGCAGACGCTGACGACGTCGGCGAAGGACGTCGAGGGCCTGCTCGCGGACAAATACGCAGGGACGGGCGAGACGGTCCAGGAATGGCTGACAAATTTCATCGCGAAGGTCGGCGAGAACGCCAGCGTCCGCCGCTTTGAGACCCTGTCGGAGCCGGGCGTCGTCTACGTGGACTACCTGCACCTCGGCGGCAAGATCGGCGTCATCGTGGGGCTCAAGACCGAAGCGTCCTACCAGGAGGTGGAGGCGATCGGGAAGGACGTCGCCATGCAGGTCGCCTCGATGAACCCGCTGTTCGTCGACGAGAGCGCGGTGGACCCGGACTACCTCGAGAAGGAGAAGGCCATCCTGGTCGAGCAGGCGCTCGCGGAAGGCAAGCCCGCCGAGATCGTCGAGAAGATGGTCATGGGCCGGCTGAAGAAGGAGCTGAAGGAGACCTGCCTGCTCGAACAGAAATTTGTGAAGAACGGCGATCTCACGGTGGCGCAGTACGTCAAGGACGGCGCGAAGGAGATCGGCAAGGACATCACGGTCGTGTCGAAGGCGCGCTACGAAGTCGGCGAGGGGATCGAAAAGAAAGAGGAAAACTTTGCCGAGGAAGTCGCAAAGCAGATGAACCAGTAGCATCAAGGCAAAGAATCATGTATAATTCGAGGGGCATTCGTGTCCCTCGTTTTTGCAGGCAAGAGGTTGAATATGGAACCAAAATACAAGAGGGTGGTACTGAAGATCAGCGGGGAGGCGCTGGCCGGCGAGAGCCGGTTCGGCCTCAACGACGAAGTGCTCGGCATGGTGGCCGGCGAGATCAAGGCGATCTACGATCTCGGCGTGCAGGTCGCGATCGTCGTCGGCGGCGGCAATTTCTGGCGCGGCCGGACGAGCGAGAACATGGACCGGGCGACGGCGGACTACATGGGGATGCTCGCGACCGTGATCAACGGGCTCGCGCTCCAGTCGGCGCTCGAAAGCGCGGGCTTGAACGTGCGCGTGCAGACGGCGATCGAGATGCGCGAGGTCGCGGAGCCCTATATCCGGCGCAAGGCGATCGCGGAGATGGGTCGGGGCGACGTCGTGATCTTCGCGGCCGGCACGGGCAACCCGTTCATGTCCACGGACACGACGGCGGCGCTGCGCGCGGCGGAGATCGACGCGGACGTCATCCTGCTGGCCAAGAAGGTCGACGCCGTGTACTCGGACGACCCCGAGAGGAATCCGGACGCTACCCGTTACAGCAGCATCACGCACCAGGAGGTGCTGGAGAAGGACCTGAAGGTCATGGACAGCACGGCGGCATCGCTGTGCCGCGACAACGGCATCCCGATCCACGTATTCGCGCTGTCCGAGCCGGGCAACGTGCTCAAGGCCGTGTGCGGGGCGCTGATCGGGACAATCATCACAAATTGAAAAGGAGGGCGGATTGATGAGTATGGAAGGCAGAGACGTGCAGGATGTGCTCGCGGAGAAGATCGAGAAGAGCATCGCAATCCTGAAGGAGAACCTGAACACGGTGCGCGCGGGGCGCGCCAATCCGGCGCTGCTCGACAAGGTGATGGTGGACTACTACGGGACGCCGACACCCCTGAAGGCGATCGCGAACATCTCGGCGCCCGACCCTCGCTCGCTTCTGGTCGCGCCGTTCGACCCCAAGTCGCTGCACGACGTCGAGAAGGCGATCAACGTCGCGAACATCGGCATCAACCCGAGCAACGACGGCAAGGTGATCCGGCTGCAGATCCCGGCCTTGACCGAGGAGCGCCGGAAGGAGCTCTCCAAGCTCGTGAAGAAATTTGGCGAGGACGCGAAGGTCGCGATCCGCAACGAGCGCCGCGACGCGAACGAAATGCTGAAAAAGCAGGAGAAGGGCGGCGAGCTGACGGAGGACGACCTGAAATCCGAGGAGAAGCAGACGCAGAAGAAGGCGGACGACGCGACGGCGGAGATCGACAAGATCGTGGCGGCCAAGGAAGCGGAGATCCTCGAAGTTTGACCGAGGCCGCGGCAGCAACGGAAAAAATGCCGGCCCACGTCGCCGTCATCATGGACGGCAATGGCCGCTGGGCGGAGCAGCGCGGGCTTCCGAAATACAGGGGGCACGAAGCGGGCATGGATGCGATGATCGAGATCGTGCGGCATGCCTCGGACATCGGTGTGCGGCATCTGACGGTCTACGCGTTTTCGACGGAAAACTGGAAACGGGCGCAGGAGGAGGTCTCCGGGATTTTCGACCTGCTGATCATCTACGTCAACCGGGAGCTGGAGGAGCTCCACCGCAACAACGTGAAGGTGGACATCCTCGGGGACCGGTCGCCGTTCTCGAAAAAGGTGAACGCGGCGCTGGACAAGACGATCGCGAAGACGCAGGGCAATACGGGGCTCCGGTTCCACATCGCGCTCAACTACGGGAGCCGCGCGGAGATCCTGCGGGCCGCGAGAGCCTGCGTGGACGCGGGGGAAGGCCCCGAAACGGACGAGGACTTCGGCGGGCGCCTGTACACGGCGGGCGTGCCGGACCCGGACCTGCTCGTCCGGCCCGGCGGGGAGAAGCGCCTTTCAAATTTCCTGCTCTGGCAGCTGGCCTACACGGAGCTGTATTTTTCCGACGTGCTCTGGCCGGACTACACGCCGGCCGAGTTTGACAAGGCGATCAGCGAGTTCGGCGCGCGCAAGCGGCGGTTCGGGGGCAGGGTGTGAAGGAGCGCGTCAAATCCGGCTTCATCATGGCCCCGATCCTCGTGATCGTCTTCCTGGGCGGCTACGCCCTCGTCGCGGGCGTCTTCGCGCTGACGATCCTGGCGCTGCGCGAATACCGGGGCGCCTTCGGGGAGGGGAAGCCCTCGTGGCGCGTCCTGCTCGCGAGCGCGATCGTGCTCTACGGCGGTTTCCTGATCCCGGCGCTGCGCGAAAGCATCCTCGCGCCATGGATGTTCGTCTCTGTCGTCCTGTGCTTCCTGTCGATGTTTGCGGTGGAAAAGACGAGCCTGGCGCAGGGCCTTGCGACGTTCACAGGCGTCTTCTACGTCATCTTCCTCGCCTTCCACATCGTGCTCGTGGACGCCTTCTACCCCGTCCCGAAGCAGCCGCTCGAGATCGGGGGGGGCATCCCGCTGTCCGGCATCCACAGCTACGTCTGGATCGTCGTCCTGTCCGCTTTCGGCACGGACATCTTTGCGTATTTCACCGGCGTGCTGATCGGGAAGCGGAAGCTCTGCGAAAAGATCAGCCCCAAGAAGACCGTCGAAGGCTCCATCGGCGGCGCGCTCGGCAGTGTGCTGCTCTGCGGCCTGTTCGGCCATTTCTTCCTGCCGGCGGGCCTCGCGGACTGCATCGCCATCGGCCTCCTCGGCGGCGTCCTGTCGCAGGTGGGGGACCTCTCGGCGTCCGTCCTGAAGCGCAAGCTCGGCGTCAAGGACTGGGGCGCGCTCATCCCGGGGCACGGCGGCGTGCTCGACCGCATCGACAGCATCCTGTTCACCGCCCCGCTCACGTTCTATTATTTGTTCATCAAAACCGCCTTGGGGGCTTGACGGCCTAGCGGAAAGTGCTTGAAGATATGGCGAGCGTCAACCGGAATTTGCTGATCAAAATTGCGAAGCTGTACTACCTTGGGGACCGCTCGCAGGAACAGATCGCGGAGCTTCTGGGCATCTCCCGGCCGAAGGTCTCGCGGATGCTCTCGCTTGCGCGGCAGATGAAGATCGTCGAGTTCAAGATCAGCGACTCGCCGCTCATGATCTCCGATATGGAGGGCAAGCTGAAGGAGCGGCTCGGGGTCGAAGGCGTCCGCATCGTGCCGAGCGCGGGCTCGAGGCAGGATACGCTTGGGGCCGTCGGCCAAGCGGCGGGCGAGGTCCTGGGCGGGCAGCTGGCCCCGGGCATGGCCGTGGGCATCTCCTGGGGCGGCACGATCGACAGGGTCGTCTCCTGCTTCCAGCCGCCAAGGCACTACGGCGGGATGAAGGTCGTGCAGCTCGTCGGCGGCATCGGCACGTCCGCCTACCCCGTCGACAGCCGCGAGCTGACGATCGAGTTTGCGAAGAAGCTGGGCGCCTCCTATTCCGTGCTGCAGGCGCCGCTGCTCGTGAGCAGCAAGGAGACGAAGAAGGTGCTCCTGAAGGAGCCGGAGCTGGCGGCGCATTTCAAGCTGTTCTCCGCGCTGGACGTCTGCGTCATCGGGATCGGGTCCGAGCTCCCCGAGCAGAGCGTCCCGTACCTGGCCGGCGCCATCACGCTCGAGGAAGCGCGGCGGCTGTGCGCGGACGGCTTCATCACGGACATCTGCGGCAGCCGGGTCTACCGCGACGGGACCGTCAAGCCCAACGACATCAACGACCGCGTGATCGCCATCACGCCGAAGCAGCTGAAGGCTGTGCCACGGAAGATCGCGGTCGCGGCTGGCAGCGACAAGGCGGCGACGATTGTCGCTGCGGCCAGGGGGGGCTTCATCACGACCCTCGTCACCGACGACGTCGCGGCGATCTCGATCTTGGGCGAGGAGGGGTGAGCGGCATGACAGGGAAGTATGCGCACAATTGTGCAGTTCTTTTTGGCAAAAGATTGAATTATTCTCAATGTCGTACTAAGATGATAGGAGGGGTGTAGCAAGGTGAAGCGCATGCATGCAGTGAAAAGGAGAAGGTGAGGAAATGGTACCGTTTGTATATTCCATGCCGACGAAGGTGGTGTTCGGCGCGGGGATGGTAGAGAAGGCCGGCGCGGAGGCCTGTGCCATCGGGCGCAAGGCACTGCTTGTGACGTTCCGCGAGGAGCACGTGAAATCGCTCGGCTACTACGACAAGGTGGCGCAGAGCTGCGAGGCGGCCGGCGTCGCGCTCGTGCCTTTTTTCGGCGTGAAGAGCAACCCTTCGGCCGAGCACGCGGCGGAGGGCATCCGCATCGCGAAGGCCGAGAAGCCGGACCTGATCCTCGCCCTGGGCGGGGGCAGCGTGATGGACACGGCGAAGTACATCGCGGCGGGGTACCACTATGACGGCGACGCATGGGACCTGGCGGCGGGCAAGGCGCCCATCGAGCGCGCGCTGCCGGTCGTCTGCATCGTGACGATCCCCGCGACGAGCTCCGAGATGAACGGCACGTCCGTCATGACGAACGAGACGCTCGAGCGGAAGGAGGGCTTCGCGAGCCTGCACCTGCGCCCGAAGACGTCGATCCTCGACCCGGAGCTGACCTACTCGGTGCCCGTCCTGCAGACGGCCTATTCGTCGGCGGACATCATCTCGCACCTGCTCGAGCACTATCTGGGGCACCAGCTCGACTTCGCGCCGTACCAGGACTATTTCTGCCAGGGCGGCGTCAAGTCCATCATGGCGTGCATGGACCGCATCCTCGAGAACCCGGCCGACCCCGACGCCAGGGCCGTCATGATGTGGCAGGCGGCGTTTGCGTGGAGCGGGTTCTACGACGCGGGCTTCGGGCTCGCCAATTCCATCATCCACATCCTGGGGCATTCGCTGTCGGGCTTCTACGGCACGCCGCACGGCGCCGCCATGAGCGTGACCATCCTCGGCTCGATGCGTTATTATCAAAAGGAAAGGGCAAAGAAATACGCCGGGTTCGCCCGGGGCGTCTTTGGAATAACATCGCAAGACGACGACGTGGCCGCCGCTGCCGGGATCGCCGCGCTGGCCGCCTGGTTCAAGAAGATCGGGACGCCGACGACGCTTGCGGAGGCGGGGATCACGGATCCGGGCGCGATCGAAAAAATGGCGCCGGACGCGCTCGCGACGGCGACGGCCTGGGGCGAGACGGAGGCGTTTGGCTACACGGTGGACGTCATGAAGGAGATGTTTGAGCTATGTATCTAGGTATTGACAGCGGGACGAGCGGCATCAAGGCCGTCCTCATCGACGAGAAGGGGGAGGACCGCGCGAGCGGTTATGCGGAATGCGACGTGGTTTCGGATCGCCCCGGCTGGGCGGAGCAGGACCCGCGCGACTGGTGGCGGGCGTGCAAGGAGGCGGTGACGCAGGCGACGGCGTCCTCGGGCCTCGGCATGGAGGTGCGCGCCATCGGGTTCTCCGGGCAGATGCAGGGCAGCGTCATGCTGGACAAGGACGGGGAGCCGACGGGCAACTGCCTGCTCTGGCTCGACCAGCGCTCGACGCAGGAGGTCCGCGAGATCAACGGCATCATGAGCCCCGACGAATACCTGCCGATCACGGCGAACGACTGCCTGACGAGCCTCTGGGCGCCGAAGATCCTTTGGGTGAAGAAGCACCGCCCGGAGGAGTACGAAAGGGTGCGCAAGGTCTGCTTCACGAAGGACTACCTCGCCTTCCGGCTCACGGGGGAGATCGCGACGGAGGTCAGCGACGCCTCGCTGTCCTTCCTCCTCGACGTGCCGGGGCGCTGCTGGTCGGATGTGATGTACGGGCGGCTCGGCATCCCGAGGGATTTCGCGCCCGACCGGCTGCTGGAGTCCATCGGCGTCGTGGGCCAGCTGCGGAAGGACGTCGCGGGGGAGCTGGGGCTCCCGGCGGGGATCCCGGTCATCGCGGGCGGCGGCGACCAGCCGGCCGGCGGCGTCGGCACGGGCATCGTGCGCTCCGGCGTCATCGGCGTCTCGATCGGCACGAGCGGCGTCGTCTTCGGTTGCGTGGACGCGCCCCTCATCGACCGGAAGCACCGGGCACTGTACTCGATGGCGCATTCCGTGCCGGGGAAATGGTCGTTCCTCGGGCTCGTGCTCGCGGCGGGCGGTTCGTTCAAATGGCTGCGGGACACGGTCTTCGCGGACGAGAAGGCGGCGCTCGCGGCGAAAGGGCAGGACGTCTACGACCATATGACGCAGCTGGCGGCGCAGGCGGCGCCCGGGAGCGAGGGTCTGACCTTCCTCCCCTACCTGAACGGGGAGAAGACGCCCATCGACGACGCGGACGCCCGGGGCGTGTTCTTCGGGCTGTCGCAGCGGCACGGGCTGCCCGAGATCTGCCGGAGCGTGATGGAGGGCGCGACGTTCGCGCTGCGGGAGACCGTGGATATCTGCCGGGAGTACGGGTTCCCGGTGGAGGAGATCCGCGCGAACGGCGGGGGCGCGAAGAGCGCGCTCTGGCGCCAGATCCAGGCGGACATCTTCGGCGCGCAGGTCGTGACGATGAACATCGAGGAGGGGACGGCCGCCGGGGCCGCGATCCTCGCCGCCGTCGGCGCGGGCGACTACGGCAGCGTCGAGGAGGCCTGCGACACGCTCCTGAAAGCCACGAGCGTCACGGAGCCCGACGCGAGAGCGGTGGGGGTGTACAATGATTATTATGAAACGTACAAAGATCTTTACGGCGCGCTCCGCGGGCAGTTTGCGAAGCAGGCCGAGAAGGTTGCAAAATATATCGAGTAGGCGTGAGAAAGGAAGGGGACAATAGCGAAAGTATGAGAGCATTACACGAACTGCTGGCGGACAAGGCATTCCTTGCGGAGACCATGCGCAAGCTGATGCTGGCCAGGAAATTTGAAGAAAAGGTATTTGACCTTTTCGCCGAGGGGAAGGTGCATGGGACGACGCACCTGGGGATCGGCGAAGAGGGCACGGCGGTGGGGACGGTGACGGCCCTCGCGCCGGAGGACTACGCGCTGGTGACGCATAGGGGGCATGGGCAGGTGCTGGCGAAGGGCTCGCACCCCAATGACATGATGGCGGAGATCCTCGCGCGGGAGACGGGTGTCAACCA
Organism: Eubacteriales Family XIII. Incertae Sedis bacterium; assembly: GCA_031272365.1. Classification (GTDB taxonomy): domain Bacteria; phylum Bacillota; class Clostridia; order Peptostreptococcales; family Anaerovoracaceae; genus WRFF01. The sequence continues at coordinate 16,200 of JAISTX010000019.1, read as the reverse complement.
CGGGCGCGGCGGGTCCATGCACCTGTCGGACATCCGCTACAACACGCTCGGCATGGACGGCATCCTCGGCGCGTCGTGCCCGATCGCCTGCGGCATCGCGCTGTCCTTCAAGATGCGCGGCGTCACGGACCGGATCGCGTGCGTGTTTTTCGGCGACGGATCGATGAACCAGGGCGCTGTGCACGAGGCGTTCAACCTGGCGGCGGCGTGGAAGCTGCCCGTGCTCTTCGTGTGCACGAACAACACCTACGGGATGAGCACGCCGCTGTGGAAGGTCGTGGCCGACACGGACCTGACGAAGCGCGGCATCCCCTACGGCATCCAGACCTACGAGGTCGACGGCAACGACGTGCTTGCGACGTACCTGACGGCCTGCGAGGCGCGCGAGTACATCCTACGCGAGCAGAAGCCGGCGTTCATCGTCGAGCACACCTACCGGACGAGCGGGCACTCCAAGAGCGACGGCAACAAATACCGCACGAAGGAGGAGATCGCGGAGTGGAAGGCCAAGAACCCGGTCATACGCTTCACGCAGGTGATGCTGGGGAACGGGTTCTCCCCGGAGGAGATCGCGGAGATCGACCGGGAGACGACGCGGGTCATTGACGAGGCGGCTGCCTACGGCGAGTCCTGCCCGAACCCGACGGCTACACCCGAGGACCTGGAGAAGGAGGTGTATGCGTCATGACGAGGGAGATCACCTACGCCGAAGCGGTCTGCGAGGCGATGAGCGAGGAGATGCGCCGCGACCCCGACGTGTTTTTCATGGGGGAGGACATCGGCGTGTACAACGGCGCCTTCGGCGTCTCGAAGGGGATGATACAGGAATTCGGCGAGGAGCGCGTGCGCGAGACGCCGATTTCGGAGACCGCGTACGTCGGGGCCGCCGTCGGCGCGGCGATGATGGGGATGCGGCCGATCGTGGAGCTGATGTTTTCCGACTTCATGGCGGTGTGCTGGGACCAGATCGCCAACGAGGCGAGCAAGGTGCGGTTCATGCTCGGCGGGGCGGTGAAGGTGCCCATGGTGCTGCGCACGGCGTCGGGCGGCGGCACGGGCGCGGCGGCGCAGCATTCGCAGTCGCTGGAGAACCTGTACTGCCACATCCCGGGGCTGAAGGTGGTCGTCCCGTCCACGGCCTTCGACGCGAAGGGGCTGTTGAAGGCGGCGATCCGGGACGACAACCCCGTGATCTTCCTCGAGCAGAAGAAGCTCTACCGGGTCAAGGGGCTCGTGCCGGAGGAAGACTACGCGATCCCGCTGGGCGTGGCGGACGTCAAGCGCGAGGGCGCGGACGTCACGGTCGTCACGTACGGGCGCATGGTGCAGATGAGCCTGGAGGTGGCGGAGAAGCTCGCCGCCGAGGGGGTCGGCGTGGAGGTCATCGACGTCCGCTCGCTCGTGCCGCTCGACCGCGAGACGATCATAGCGAGCGTGATGAAGACGAAAAGGGCGGTCATCGTGCATGAGGCCGTGCAATTTTCCGGGTTTGGCGCGGAGGTGGCGGCGATGCTCGCCGACAGCGAGGCGTTCTTCCATCTGGACGCGCCGATCAAGCGCGTCGGCGCGTACTACACGCCGATCCCGTTCAACCCGATTCTGGAGGCGAGCATCTTCCCGACGCCGGAGCGCATCGAGGCGGCGATCCGGGAGACGCTGTGATGGAAAAGAGGTGGAGGTCCAGTGACGACGACGTATAAATACGGGATGGCGGCGGCGACGCCGAACGCGAAGCGGCTCGCGAAGGAGCGCGGGGTCGATTTGGACGCGCTCCAGGCGCCGGGCGGGCGCGCGCTGCGCGCGGCGGACGTCCCCGAAGGCGCGGCTGCGGCCCCGGCGGGGGGCGGCGCGGCTGCTGCGGCCCCGGCGGGGGCACAGGCGGCTTTGGCCCCTGCGGCTGGGCGGCAGGCGCGGTTGACGCCGCTGGCGCGGCGGATGGCGGAGGCGCAGGGTTTGGACCCGTCCTCCGTGCAGGGGCGCGGGGTCTCCGGCAGGGTCTATGCCGCCGACCTCGCGGGCGCGCGGCCGCTCGCGGCGGCGCAGGCGCCCGCCCCGGTGCAAGCCCCGGAACCGGCGGCGCCCGCCGCCGCCCGGGAGATGCCGCCCGCAGCGCCAATCGCGGCGCAGCCCGCGGCTCCGGTGCCGGCTCCGGTGGAAGCTCCGGCTCCGGCTCCGGTAGAAGCTCCGGCTCCGGCTCCGGTAGAGGCCCCGGCCCTGGCTCTGGTAGAAGCTCCGGCTCCGGTCGTAGCCTCGGCCGCGGCCCCGGCCCCAGCTCCGGCACAGGCCGCGCCCGCGCCGAAGGCGCCGCTGCCGGAGGGCGTGACGGAGGTCCCGATGAACGGGATGCGCCGCGTCATCGCGCAGCGCATGGCGCAAAGCGCGCGGGAGACCGCCGTCGTGAACCAGTTTGTCGAGATGGACGTGACGGCGCTGCTCACGCTCCGCGCAGCGGTCAACGAGGGGAAGGCCAAGACGGAGCGGCTCACGGTGACCGCGTTCATCCTGCGCGCGATGGCGGTGGCGACGCGCGAACAGGAGCGTTTCCGTATGCAGCTCAACGAGGCGGGAGACGGGTTTTTATTATTCGAAAAGGTGGATATCGGGATTGCGGTCGGGACGCAGGACGGGCTCACGGTGCCCGTGCTGAGGGACGCGGACAAGAAGTCCATCTACGAGATCAACCAGGAGACGGCGGCGCTCACGGTGGCGGCGCGGGCCGGGCGGCTCATGCCGGACGACTACAAGGGCGGCGTCATCACGCTGACGAATATGGGCATGTACGGGGTCACGGCGTTCACGCCGATCATCAACCAGCCCGAGGCGGCGATCCTCGGCATGGGCAAGCCCACGGAGCGGCTCGTGATGGAGGGCGCCTCCATCCGCAACAAGGCGTTCATGTTCCAGTCGCTGACGTACGACCACCGCATCATCAACGGCACCGAGTCGGCGCTGTTCCAGCTGCGCTTGAAGGAATTGCTCGAAAAACCGAAAGAATTGCTGTGAAACCATAGAAGGAGATCGAAGGACAAATGGCGAAAGAAATCATCATGCCGAAGAACGGGATGGACATGCAGGAAGGCGTGCTCATCCGCTGGCTGAAAAATGTGGGGGACTTTGTCGAGCGCGACGAGCCGATCATGGAGATCGAGACGGACAAGGTCACGATGGAGAGCGAGTCGCCGGCGACGGGCGTGCTGCTGGCGCGTTATTTCGAGGACGGCGCCGTGATCCCCGTGCTGACGATCATGGGGTGGATCGGCGAGGAGGGGGAGGCGGTGCCCCCGAACCCGGCGGAGGGGGCGGCTGCGGCAGCCCCGGCGGTTCCAGCGGCCCCGGCGGCCCCGGCTGCGCCTGCGGCTCCCGTGGCTCCAGCTGCCGCGGAGGCGCCGGCATCGCCTTTCGCCCCGGCAGCCCCGGCAGCCCCGGCAGCCCCAGCGGCCCCGGCAGCCCCGGCGGCGTCAGCGGACGGCGGCCAAGGCTACGAATACGACGTGGCCGTGATCGGCGGCGGCCCCGCCGGCTATGTGGCGGCCATCCGCGCGGCGCAGCTCGGCGGGAAGGTCGTCCTGTTCGAGAAGGAGGCGCTCGGCGGCACCTGCCTGAACCGGGGGTGCGTCCCGACCAAGACCTATGTCAAGACGGCGGAGTACATCCGCCACATCCAGGGTGCGGCGAAGCGCGGCATCGTGAACGACCCGCAGGTGCAGGTCAACCTCCCCGGCGCGGTGGCCTACAAGGACAGCGTCGTGCAGAGGCTGACGGGCGGCGTCGGGGCGCTGCTCACGTCCAACGGGGTGCGCGTCGTGGCGGGGGACGCCTCCGCCGCCGGTGCGCACGAGGTCGTCTGCGGCGGCGAGACCTACCAGGCGCGCGCGCTGATCCTCTGCGGGGGCAGCCGGCCGGCGCTCGTTCCGGTCCCCGGCATCGACCACCCGCGCGTCATGACGAGCGACCAGATCCTGTCGCTGACGGAGCTCCCGAAGCGCCTCTTGATCCTCGGGGGCGGCGTCATCGGCTGCGAGATCGCCACTGCGTTCCGCGCGTTCGGGAGCGAGGTCGTCATCGTGGAGATGCTGCCGGACATCGTGGCCGGCATGGGCCAGAAGATCTCCTATGCCGTCCGCGCGGCGCTCGAGGCGGAGGGCGTCAAAGTCCTGACGGGCGCGGCCCTGCAGAAGATCGAGGACAACGCGGGCAAGCCGACCGCCTTCACGGAGGACTACAAGATCGAGGCGGACCTGATCCTCGCCGCGGCCGGCAGGGCGCCGGATCTGTCCTGCCTGGGGATGCTGGCGGAATGCCTCGAAATGGAGCGCGGCGCGGTCAAGGTGAATGAAAAGCAGCAGACGAGCGTCCCGTCCGTCTACGCGGCGGGCGACATCACGGGCGGTGCCATGCTCGCGCACGTGGCCTTCAAGATGGCTGAGACCGCTGCGGCGAACGCGATGGGCGCGGACTCGGTCTGCGATTTGCGGTACGTGCCATCCGCCCTGTACACGCTCCCCGAGGCGGCGTCGGTCGGGCTCACCGAGGAGGCGGCGCGGGAGGCCTACGGCAGCGACGGCATCTCGGTCGGCTACTACCCGTTTTCCGCGAACGGCCGCGCGCTGGCAAGCGGCGAGGGGGACGGTTTTGTGCAGGTCGTCATCGGCAAGGAATACGGCGAGATCCTCGGCGTGCAGATCGTGGGGGGCGACGCTGTGGAAGGCATCGCCGAGCCGGCGGCGCTGATGAGCATGGAAGTGACGGCGCACGAGGTGGCGGACAGCATCGTCCACGCGCACCCGACGTACGCGGAGGCCTTCATGGAAGCGTGCGCAGACGCGCTCGGCCGCAGCATCCACCTGCCGAAGAAGCACGGGGCTTAGGCCCCTTGCATGCCTTTCGCCTATAGGGTTTTCTGGCGGGCGGCCACCTGGGCGAAGAGCCCGCCGGGCCCGGCCATCGCCTCGTAGGCGGCCGTGAACAGGCGGTAGGCTTCGTCGTAGAATGCTACGCCGCAAGGATCCGGCTCGTAGGTGCGGTCCGGGCGCACGAGCGCGCCCGCCGCGGAGGGGATGTCCTCGTATAGGCCCGCGCCGACGCCCGCGCACAGCGCCGCCCCCATGAGGGCCGCGTCCGTGATCACAAGCGTCTCGCACGTGCAGCCGTAGCAATCCGCCTGCAGCTGGTTCCACAGCCCGGACTTCGTCGCGCCGCCCATGATGCGGATCCTCTCGACGGGGATGCCCGCGCCCCGGATCGAGGTGAGGATGTCCCGGATGTCCAGCGTGATGCCTTCGATGACCGCGCGCGCCAGGTCGCCCCGCGTGTGCATGAGCGAGAGCCCGGCGAACACGCCGCGTGCCTCGGCGTCGTAGCGCGGCGTCGCGGCGGACGCGAGGTAGGGCAGGAAGACGAGCCCGTTCGCGCCGGGGGGCGAGGCCTCGATCAAGCGACCGATGCGCTCGTAGGGATCCTCGCCGGCCTTCTCCGCCTCGTTCTTGTCGAAGAGGGCGATGTTGTCCCGGAACCAGCGGTACACGCCGGCGGAGCCGTTCTGCAACCCCTCGACCTGCCAGTTGCCGTAGACGGCGTTGTTTGTGACCATCGCCTTGCCCGCCGGGTCGCGGAAAGGCTTGTCCAGGAAAACGGTCGCGAGGCCGCCCGTCCCCATCGAGACCGAGGCCATGCCGGGGCTCGTGACGCCCGCGCCGACCGCGGCGCAGTTTTGGTCGCCCGCGCCGACGCACAGAAGCGTGCCCTCCGAAAGCCCCGTCGCCTTGGAGACGGCGGCGGAGACGTGCCCGACCTGCGTCCCCGGCGGCAGCACCCGCGGCAGCATGGCCTCCGCGATGCCGTACCGTTCCAAGAGCTTCCCGTTCCAGCGGAACGCGTCCGTCTCGTAGAAGCCCCAAAAAGACGAATCCGGCACGTCGCTGTAGAAGTCGTCCGCCCCGAGCGTGCGCAGGATGAAATCGTGCAGCTGCACGATGCGCGCGGTCTTTTCCCACAAGGCAGGATCGTTTTCCTGCACCCACAAAAGCTTCGGCAGGATCCAGGCCGTCGCGAGCGGCAGCCCGGAAATCCGGTAGAACGCGTCCGCGCCGACCTCCCGCTCGAGGCGCGCCACCTGGTCCTCTGCGCGGTTGTCGAGCCACGAGATCATCTTCAGCGGCGCCCCGTCCGCGCCGATGAGGAGCAGGCAGTCGCGCTGCGCGGAGACCGCCAGCGAAACGATGCCCCCTGCGGGCACGCCCGACGCCTTCAGCGCCTCGGCGCACACCTCGAGGACGCAATGCGCCAGCAGGGCGGCGTCCTGCTCGACCCAGTTTGGCCGGGGGTAGTCGCAGATGTACTCGCGGTAGGCCGTGCCCAGCGCCTCGCCGCCGGCGCCCACCACCATCGCCTTCGTGCCTGTCGTTCCGACATCGATGCCGAGGAGGTATTTTTCCGTCATGTGCTCACCTTCTCCTTGATGATCTTGTCAAGGTAGACGGCCGCGATCAGCACGGCGCCCTTGACCACATACTGATAGAACGATTCCACGCCAGCCATGTTGAGGCCGATCGTCAGGACCGACACGATGAAGGCGCCGACGATGGACCGGATCACGGACCCCTCGCCGCCCGCGAAGCTCGTGCCGCCGATGAGGATCGCGATGATGACGTCCAGCTCGAAGCCCGCGCCGCTCGTCGCGTCCGCCACGCCCATCTTGCTCGCGGAGAGGCAGCCGCCGACGGCCGCCGCAGCGCCCGTGATCACGTAGAGCAGCCACACGAGCCGCCCCGCGTTGATGCCCGACAGGATGGACGCGTCCCGGTTGCCGCCGATCGCAAACGAGTATTTGCCGAGCACGCTCTTCTTCTGGAGCACGATGAAGATGATGATTGCGGCGAGGATGAAGAAGGTCGCGACGGGCAGGCCGCCGACCTTCCCGCGCCCGATCACGTTGAAGTCCGACTGGACGCCCTTCACGTAGGGGATCGTGTCGCCCGTCAGGATCTTGGCCACGCCGAGCAGGACGTAGTTCATGACGAGCGTCGCGATGACCGAGGTGATCTTCAGGTGGGACACGAGCAGGCCGTTGATCCAGCCGACGCCGAGCCCGAGCACGGCCGCGATCAGCACCGCCTCCCACGCGGCCATGCCGCCCTTGGAGAGCGTCGCCATGATCACGCCGGAGAAGGCGAGGATGCTGCCGACCGACAGGTCGATGTTCCCCGAGATCATGAGCAGCGTCGCCGGCAGCGACACGACGAGGAGCGGGGCGACCGTCTGGATGATGAAGGAGAGCGACGGCCCCGCGATAAACTTCGGGTTGATCGCCGTGAAGACGATGAAGAAGATGGCCAAGATGCCGAACACATAGACGTTCTTGACGACGCTTCTCCAGGATTGCCCTTGAATGCTATGCATGTGACCGCCTCCTTTACGCCGCTTCCAGCCTGAGTTTGTGTCGGTCGCCGAACCCCATCGCGAAGCGCTGGAAGAGGATCGCGCCCACGATGACGAGGCCCTTGACGATGGGCTGCCATTCGGTGCTCGCCCCGAAGAGGTTGAGCGTGTTGGAGATCATGCCGATGATGAAGACGCCGATGACCGTGCCGATGACCGTGCCGCGCCCGCCCGCGATGCTCGTGCCGCCGAGGATGATCGCGACGACCGCGTTGAACTCGTATTCCAGCCCGACCTTGCAGTCCCCCGCGCCGAGCTTCGAGGCGAGGATGATGCCCGCCAGCCCCGACAGGAGCCCGCTCAGGATGAACAGCGTGTTGATCTGCTTGCGCACCTTCACGCCCGACAGCTGCGCCGCCTTGATGTTGGCGCCGATCAGGTAGATCTTCTGCCCGAAGACGGTCTTGGTCTCCACGAAGAAGAAGGCGATCACGATGATGACCATGATGACGAAGGGCAGGGTGAGGAAGGAGCCGAACTCCTGCCGCCCGACCACCTTGAAGACGTCCGGCACGCCGAGCTCGACCATCGACCCGGACGCGCCGATGTAGGCGATGCCGCGCGCGATCGACATGGTGCCGAGTGTGGCAATAACGGAAGCGACGCCGAGCCGCATCGTCAGGAAGCCGTTGAGCCAGCCGATGCCCGTGCAGGCGAGCAGGGACAGGACGAACGCCACGCCGTAGGGCAGCCCGGCGCCCCCCTGCGGGACCGATTGGCAGAACCAGGCGCACAGCACGCCCCCCATGCCGATGATGCCGCCGATCGACAGGTCGAAATTGCCCGTGATCATGAGCATCGTGACAGACATGCTCACGATGACGAGCACGGCGTTTTGGTTGACGACGTTGCGCAGGTTGCCCTGCGTCAGGAAGGCGGGCTGCACAATCGCGAGCACGATGAGCACGATGATCAGAAGCCCGAACATCCAGAGCGTCAGCCGCCCCTGTTCGCTCAGCTGCAGGCCTTTTTTCTTGTTCCCGTCCATCAGGCTTCACCTCCCCCGGCTACGATATGGATGATCTCGTCGCTGTCGATGTCCGGCGCGTTGTCCATCACCGCCTTCAGCGCGCCCTCGTGCAGGAGGAAGATGCGGTCGCAGCAGGCCAGCACCTCCGGCAGCTCCGAGGAGAAGACGATGCAGGTCCGGCCCTCGTCCGCGAGCTGGCGGATGATGCCGTGGATCTCCTCCTTGGCGCCGACGTCCACGCCGCGCGTCGGCTCGTCGAGCAGGAAGATGTCCGCCTCGGAATTGAGGCATTTCGCGAAGACGACCTTCTGCTGGTTGCCGCCCGACAGGAAGCCGACTTCCTTCTCGTCCGTGTCCGTGACGACGTTCAGCTTCTCCACGAACTCGCCGGACACGCTGCGGATCAGGGCGGCGTTGATGATGCCGCTCCTTGAGATCTTCTTCATGTTCATCGAGATGATGTTTTTGCGGATCGAGAGCATCGTGAACAGCCCCTGCGACCGGCGCTCCTCGGGCGCGAGCGTGATGCCCTGCGCGACCGCCTCCGCCACTGATTTGAAGCGGGCCTCCCGCCCCTTGATCCGCAGCGCCCCCTCGTAGGCGTCGATGCCGTAGAGGACGTTGGACAGCTCGGTCTTGCCCGAGCCGATGAGGCCGTAGAAGCCCACGATCTCCCCCTTGTATACGTCAAACGAAACGTCTTTCAGCTTGCCGTTTGTGATGTGCTGCGCTTCGATGTATTTCTCCGTTTTTTGGACCTCCCTGGGCCGGTACGTCTCGACGACCGTCTTGCCGAGGATCATGCGGATCAGCTCCTCGCGGCCCTCGATCTCCGCGATCTTCTTCGTGCCCTCGTGGCGCCCGTCGCGCAGCACGGTGACATAGTCCCCGATCTCGAAGATCTCGTCGAGCCGGTGCGAGATGTAGATGACGGTGACGCCATGCTCCTTGAGCCCCGCGATGATTTCGAACAGCCGCTTCACCTCGCCCTCGGAGATGGCCGCCGTCGGCTCGTCCATAATAATGACTTCCGCTTTCGTCTCGACCGCCTTGACGATCTCGACGATCTGCTTCTTGGCGACGCTGAGCTTGCTGACGAGCTGCTTGGCGTCGATGCTAGGCTCCAGGCGCGCCAGCGTTTGGAGCATCCGCCCGATGTCGGGGTTTTTCCGGAAGAACCCGAAACGCGTCGGCTCCATGCCGAGCGACAGGTTCTCCTCGACCGTCAGCTGGTCGACGACGTTGAGCTCCTGGAAGAGGGTGCTGATGCCGATCTCCCGCGCCTCCTTCGTGTTCTTCGCCTCTATGGGGGCCCCGTTCATGAGGATGGCGCCGCTCGTGCGGATCTGCGCCCCGGTCAGGATCTTGATCAGCGTGGACTTGCCGGCGCCGTTTTCCCCGAGCAGGCAATGGACGCTGCCGCGCTCGATGTCGAAGCTGACATCGTCCAGGGCGACGACGCCCGGGTAGGTCTTCGTTATATTCTGAATCTGCAAGACAGCATCCATAGGATATCCTCCGTTTGCTGCGTTGATTGTACCACTGTTTGCGCGCCCGCGGCGCCGGTGGCGCCGCAGGCGTTTTTTGCGATCGGTTTTAGAACTCGGGCTCCATGCCGTACTGGTCGGTGTACCAGGTGCGGGCGTCCTCCACGGTCGTGGACCAGTAGTCAAACTCCTGGTCGAAGGTGTCGATCTGGATCTTCGTGTCCGCGTCGAGCTCGCCGATCATGACGCGCACCATCGTGTCCATGATCGCCTTGCCGTTGTCCTTCGGGGTCAGGCCCATCGTGACCTTGAACGAGGACGAGGGGTCGTAGACGAGCTTCATCTCCTCGCCCGTCGCGTCCGTGCCGACCACGATCTCCGTCTCCGGGACGCCGTCCGTGGCCTTGCCGCGGCCCGCCTCCTGCAGCGCCGGGTAGATGGCCAGCGAGTAGTCGGACGAGGCGCCGTAGAAGATGTTGGTCTCCGGGTGCGACTGGATGATGTCCTGCGCCACCTTGTAGCCGGTGTCGCGCGTGCCGCCGCCGTCGACGATGGCGCCTTCCTTGGCGTCGGGCGCGACGTTCTTGATGCCCTGGATGAAGGGCTGGGTGCGCATCGTCTGCACGACCGGGCTGTCGATGTAGTCGACGACCGAGTAGACGATCGGCTCGTCCGGGTGCGCCTCGATCCAAGCCGTCGCGGCCGCCTCGCCCATCTTGAGCGCCGCCGTCGCCTCGTTGATCGCGACGAACGGGATCTCGTTGGGCGTCTCGAGGTAGTACTCGATGATCGGGATGCCCTGCGCGCGCGCCTCGTCGATGCCCGGCACGACGCTGTCGACCTCGTAGCTGTGCAGGATGATGGCGTCCACGCCCTCGGCGATCAGCTGGTCGAGGTTGTTGACGATCGTCTGCTGGTCAAACTCGCCGTCGAGGTATTTGAGCGTGATGCCGTACTCCTCGGCGTATTTCTCGCGCCAGATCTTCTCCGCTTGGTGGAAGCCGTTGGAGAGCGTGATCGGGATGACGCCGACCGTCGTGCCTTCGACCGCGCTCGTGTCGCCCGAAGGCGGCTGCGAGGGCACGCCCTGGCCGTCCGCGGCCGTCACGTCCGCTTCCACGTCGGGCTCTTCCGCCACGGGTTCCTCCGCCGGCGCGCTGCTGCCGCCCGCCGAGCTGCCGCCGCCGCCGCAGGCGCCGAGCGTGAACATCAGCGCCACGCAGACGCAGAGCAGCAAAGCAAGTGTTTTCCGTTTCATTTCAAATCCTCCTCACATTCAAAACAATTCCATTGGTGACAACGTCCCTTTATCGTGAATACTTTTCAGTATCGTCCGATCTCCTTTGCGTAGCGGTACATCTCGATCACGTTCTCCGCCGGCACGTCCGTCAGCAGGTGGTTGTTCGGGGAGATGACGTATCCGCCCCCGCCGCCCATCTGCGAGAACCGCAGGCGCACTTCCTCGCGCACCTCCTCGATGCTCCCGCGCATCGCGCCCTGGATGTCGATCGCGCCGTGGAACACGAGCGCGTCGCCGAATTCGCTTTTGATGCGCGCGGGGTCCATGCCGTGCGCGCGCGGCTGGATCGGGTTGAGGATGTCCACGCCGACCTCGATGAAGCCCGGTATGAAGTCGTACACCCCGCCGCAGCTGTGCAGCATGATCTTCAGGTGCGGGTGCCTGCGCTTGATCTCGGAGAAGATGCGCCGGAACGACTCCTTGAAGAAGGCGTCGAACATCCCCTTCGAAAAGAACGGGCCGTTCTGCGTGCCGAGGTCGCTCGTGAACTCGACCCACTCAAGGTAGGGCGCGACCGGCTCCAGATAGTACAGGTTCAGTTCGATGAAGAGATCCGTCAGCTTGTCGAACAGGGCGCGCACGAGCTTCTCGTTCAGCGCCAGGTCCATGAAGAACTGCTCGGGCCCGCGCAGAAACTGCCCGAGCTCGAAGAACATGCCCGAGTTTGCGGCGGTGGCGGTGATCGCCTTGTCCGTGCCCTCGTGCCAGGCCTGCGCCTTCTCACGAAGCCCGCGGATCCGGCCCTCGTCGCGCATGGTGGGCCAGCGGTACGCCCGGATGTCGCCCTCCGTGAGCGCGTCCGCGAGCGGGAAGCGCGCGATGGTGGGGTAGCCGGCGGACACGTCCCGGCCGACGCCCCATTCGTCGTAGACGATGCCGTCGGCGTCCGTGCGGCCCTGGAAGCCGTCCGGCTTGCGGATGTTGATGTGGCGGAAGTCGCAGCCGAGCATGTCGGACAGCGTGTAGTTTTCGTAGCTGGTCAGCGCGGACGGGCGGATGAGCTCGCCCTCGTCTTCGATGCCGAGTTTCGAGAGGAGGTCGAAATAGAGGTCGTTGTGGATGCGCGAAGCGCTGCCCCACATATCGGTTGGGATGACGTCCGGCACCCTACGGGAAATGACGGCCCTGACCCTTTCTCTGCTGTTCATGTGCTCTCCTTACGATCCCCGCAAACTTCCAACTGGCTCAACTTTAATCCCGCCAAAGTCATAGTTGCAAGGGATTTGGGAAAATAAATGAAATTTTGTTCAATTATTTTTCGAAAATCGGGGAGAATTTTGGGTGGAATTTTGACGGTTGACGCGGCGCGGTCGTTGAAAATTCAATGATTATTTATAAATAATAAAAAAATTTTGAACACGTTGCCGCTCGTATTGACATTGTTGCAAGAATCGTCAAGAATAGATTTGAACAGATTCTCGTCCGGGAAATGGAGGTCGGCCCATGCCACCATCGCAATACAAGGATGCCCTCATCGCCGTCGCAAAGCTCTACTACTATGGCAATATGAAGCAGAGCAGCATCGCGGAGCTGACGGGGCTGTCGCGGCCGAAAGTGTCCCGCATGCTGCAGGACGCGCGCAACAAGAAGATCGTCCAGATCAACATCGTCACGCCGGAATCCCATTATCAAAATCTCGAAAAGAAGCTGTGCGAGGAGCTCGGCCTCCTCAAGGCCGTGATCGTGCCGACGGAGCTGACGCCGGAAAAGACGAAGCGCAGCGTCTGCCGCGCGGCGGCCGAGCAGTTCTCCCAGGTGGTGAGGGACGGCGCGCGGGTCGGCATCACGTGGGGCACGACGACGAGCGGCATCATCGAGTACATCCCGCGCCGCAAATGGAGCGGCGTGGGCGTCTACCAGCTGTGCGCGGGCGTGTCGGCGCACCAGCTGTTCCTCGACGGGCACGAGACGACGAAGCAGCTCGCGGAGGCGCTCTCCGGCAAGCCGCACGTGCTCAACGCGCCGTTCGTCGTCAACGGGAAGCTCATGAAGCAGCTGCTGCTGGAGGAGCCGGAGATAAGGAACCATTTCTCGATGCTCGAGGCGCTGGACGTGGCGGTCGTGGGCCTGGGGTCCTCGGATCCGGCGCAGAGCATCACCTATCTGGCGGACTACATCAGTTTGGAGGAGTCGCGGGAGCTGACGGAGAGCGGCTGCGCGGCGGACGTCTGCGGCTACCGGCTGCGCGAGAACGGGGAGCTGGCGGACATCCCGCTCAACGACCGCATCATCTCGATCGAGCCGGAGACGCTGAAGAAGCTGCCGCTCGTCCTCGCGGTCGCCAGCGGCGAGGAGAAGGCGCTGTCCATCCTTGCGGCGGCGCGCGGCGGGTATATCAATTCGATCGTCGCGGACGAGATCGCGGCGATTGCGGTGCTGAAGAAGTTGGGCGTGTAGGCTTCTGCCGCCCGGGAAGGAGCAAAAGGAGGAGAAGAATGGAACAGTACATCACAGGGCTGCAGCACGTCGGGATCAAGGCGGAGGACATCGAGGCGTCGACCGCGTTCTACGAGGACCTCGGGTTCAAAGTCGCCCACCGGACGAACCTGGACGAGGAGACGCGCGTCGTCTACCTCGAGCAGAAGGGGCTCATCGTGGAGCTGATCGAGACGAAGGAGGCGCCGGGCACGGGCGTGGTCGACCACATCACGATCGACGTCACGGACATCGAGGCGGTGTTCGCGGAGGCGCAGGAGAAGGGGTACACCATCGTCGAGGGCGGTGGCATCAATTTCCTCCCGTTCTGGGAGAGGGGGATCAAATTCATCATGCTGGAAGGGCCCAGCGGCGAGCGCGTCGAGCTGAACCAGATGCTGTGAAGGAGGATGGAAGGATGGGTATTTTGGACCGGTTCAAGATGGACGGGAAGAAGGTGTACGTGACGGGCGCGGGGCGCGGCATCGGCAAGGCCTGCGCCATCGCGCTCTGCGAGGCGGGCGCGGAGGTGGCCTTCATCGCGCAGCACGACGATTCGGCGGAGGCGGCCGCGGCCGAGGCGGCGCAGAAGACGGGCGCGCGGACGGTGTGGTACGGCGCGGACATCAGCAAGCCGGACGAGGTCGAGGCGATGTTCGGCTTCGTCCTCAAGGAGTTCGGCACGATCGACGCGTGCTTCAACAACGCGGGCGTCTGCAACGCGATGGAGCCGGCGGAGGATATGCCGTACGAGGCGCTGCAGGAGATCATTCAAATCAACCTGGTCGGGACCTACCTGTGCTGCCAGAAGGCGGCGAAGGTGATGATCCCGAAGGGGAAGGGGTCGATCCTGAACATGGCGTCGATGAGCGCGCACATCGTGAACGTGCCGCAGAAGACGAGCCACTACGCGATGACGAAGGCGGGCGTCGTGACGATGAGCAAGAACCTCGCGGCCGAGTGGGCGCCGTACGGGGTGCGCGTGAACGCGCTCTCGCCGGGCTACACGATGACGGAGCTGGCGGCGTCGTTCTCGCAGGAGCTGATCGACCAGTGGAAGGGGCTGATCCCGATGGGGCGCCTGGAGGATCCGGACGAGCTCGCGGGCACGGTGCTGTATTTCCTGTCGGACGCGTCGACGTACACGACGGGGGCGGATGTGGTCGTCGACGGCGGCTACAGCCTGTGGTAGTATCATCAAAAGAGAATGGAGGATGAGACGATGGCAATGACAAAAGCGGAGCGCGTGATGAACCAATTCCTGCGGAAGCCGGTGGACTACCTGCCGAGCCAGATCACGCTCTCGGACCGGACGCGCGACAAGGAGATCCTGCGTGGGATGGGGCTGCCCGAGGACGCCGATCTCAACGAGGTGCTCGAAAACCACATCCAGTGGACGTTCGTGACGGACGACTGGCCGCTGTTTTTCAGCAATTTCGACGAGATCATCGAGGACGGCACGAAGCTGGGCTATATGTGGATGGACCGCGAGGCCCGGACGGTCTTCGACAGCTGGGGCATGGGCGTGCTGCGCGGGGAGGACGGGTTCTTCACGAACTACGGCGTGCTGCGCGGGGACAAGGAGATGGACAAGATCGCGGGCAACTACCTGCCGGACCACCTCACGAAGCTCTTCGGGATGCCGCTGGAGCAAGCGGTGGAGGCGTACGAGGCGCCCGACCCGCTGCGGGAGCACAATACGATGTGGATCGAGCGGGACAAGGACGGGGTCGCGGGGGATCTGTGCGCGATCCCCTCGGGGTATTTCGGGATCTACGAGCGCGCCTACGCGCTGATGGGCTTCCAAAACTTCATGACGGAGATCGCGGGCAACCCGAGGATCACCTACACGCTGATGGAGAAGATCACGGACTACCGCATGGGGCTCGCGAAGGTGAAGGCGGACCTGGGCTACAAGATCGCCCACCACGGCGACGACCTGGCGATGGAGCACTGCGGGTTCTTCTCCGAGAAGATGTTCGAGGAGCAGCTGCTGCCGCATTTCAAGCGGCTGTTCGGGGAGTACCGCCGGCTGGGCATGGAGGTCTTCATGCACTCGTGCGGGCAGATGGCCGACTACCTGCCGCAGCTGATCGACGCGGGGCTGACGGGCTGGGAGCCGGTGCAGCCGTGCAACGACCTGGCGAAGGTGAAGC
The DNA here is from genome assembly GCA_031272365.1 of Eubacteriales Family XIII. Incertae Sedis bacterium. Classification (GTDB taxonomy): domain Bacteria; phylum Bacillota; class Clostridia; order Peptostreptococcales; family Anaerovoracaceae; genus WRFF01. Next base: position 435 of record JAISTX010000019.1, on the reverse strand, counting down.
GCGAGTACGGGAAGGATCTCGTCTTCATGGGCGGCGTCGACGAGAAGGCGATGGGGCAGATGACGCCGGACCAGGTGCGGGAGATGACGGCGGAGACGATCAAGATCCTCGGCAAGGGCGGCGGCTACATCATCGCCCCCTCGCAGGAGGTGATGAGCGACGTCCCGCCCGAGAACATCGCCGCGATGCTCAGCGCGGCGATCGAGTGGCGCGAGAAGGCCATGTGATATGTTATACCATATGTGACCCACTCGAACACGCCTGAAAGCGCCGGATTTGGACGCATGCTGCGTTGTCGTCCTTGCCGTACCGCCGGGTACGGCTGCGTCCTGCGGCCTTGCCAAACCGCAAAACAAACGATTTTTCGGTCGAAGAGTCTGGAAGCGTCGGATTCGTTCTGTGACACAGGCAAATGGCACAGCCGTACTGGTGGTA
>JAISTX010000079.1 GCA_031272365.1 Eubacteriales Family XIII. Incertae Sedis bacterium | reverse complement strand
GGACGGCGAGATGTGGAAGGCCTTTCTCCAGTCCCTCGTGGACCGCGGGCTTTCCGGGGTCAAGCTCGTGATCAGCGACGCTCACGCCGGCCTGAAGAAGGCGATTTCCGAGGTGTTCACCGGCGCGGGGTGGCAACGCTGCACGGTGCACTTCATGCGCAACGTGCTCTGCCAGGTGCCGCAGAAGCAAAAGATGTGCGTGGTAAGGTGATTTTACCGGAGTTCGGAAAGGACTTTTTTCCGGGGCTCGGAAGGCAGAATTTTTCGTAGCTCGGAAGGGACTTTTTTTCATAGCTCGGAAAGCACTTTTTTCTGGACTGCGGAAGGCAGTTTTTTCTTTTTGCGAGGAAGGAGGGATGCGGATCGGCCTCCGTATACTGTGTAATAGCAGTGTGCGAAGGAGGTGCGAGATGCTGAAAAAACAAATGATGCAGGAAATCATCGACATGAAGCAACAAGGGTATTCGGTGAACGAGATCATCGAATACTACGAGAGCAGGCCGGGCAAGCCCCCGTCGCGCCCGACGATCAGGAAGTACTACGGGATGGATTCCGTGCCCGGCGACATCGGTGCGGCCTTGGCGAAGGAGAAGGCGTTCGACGCCGAACCATGGAGGAGCGCGGTCATAGATATCCTCGCGAACAACCCCGGGGCGTACAGCAGCTCAGTCTACGACGTCCTTGTGGAGCACTTCGTCGAGAACGGCAAAGAGGAGACGCTCCCTGGTACTGAGCGCACGCTACGCAACTACGTCTCCCATCTGCTGGAGACCGGGCAGGTTCCAACAAAGCAGGAGAATCCGCGGACCTACGACATGGTGTTCGACACGCCGCCGGGCGATCAGATGCTCATCGACTTCGGGGAGATGCGCATCCGCAGGGGTCTGGCTGTCCATTTCGTCTGCATGCTGCTGCGCTACAGCAGGGTGCTGTGCGTGTTCGCGCAGGACCACCGGTTCAACTCGGAGGAGGCGTGCCGCGCGATGTACAGGGGCTTCTGCAAGCTGGGAGGCCGCCCGCGTACGCTCGTCATTGACCAAGACTCCGTATTCGTCGCTTCCGAGCTGTACGGCGAGGTCATCCAGACGCAGACGTTCCGCGATTTCACGGCGGAGCAGGAGCTGAGGCTCTGGGTTTGCAACAAAAGCGACCCGGAGAGCAAGGGTCCGGTGGAGAATCTCGTGGGCTTCGTCAAGAAGAATTTCTTCAGCGCGCGCAAAGGCAAGATCGCGGACATCGAGGACGTATGGCGTTCGCTGCCGGGATGGGTGGAGAGGAAGAACAAACGGATCCACCAGGCGACGTTCCGCGTCCCCGCAGAAGTGTTCGCGCAGATCGAGGCGGCCGCGCTCTCGCCGCTTGTGCCGTCAGTGTACGAGACGCTGCCGACGAGCTTCACGAAGGTGGACGTGGGCGCGCAGAGATACATCGTGTACAAGTCGTCGAGGTACTCGATTCCGGGCAAGTTCTGTTTCAAAACCATCTACTACAAGGCAATCGGCGGCAAGCTACATATTTACGGCCCTGACATGCGGCACGAATGCACGCACGACATCAGCCCCTGCAAAGGCGTGCCGAGCAAGCTTCCCGAACACGCCAAGGAGGAGAGCACGGACTGGCTCGCGGTGTGCGAGCGGATGCGCGAGAAGTGGAACTGCTATGACTTTCAGCATTTCATCAACGGATTCAAGAAAGAGAACCCCCGCCACCTGTACAGCCAGCTTAGCGCCGTTGAGAAGTTCCTGGAAACCGAGGCACCGCCGCGCGACCTCGTCGCGGATGTAATGAAGGAATGCTGCCAACAGTTCAGATACCGGTTCACGCAGTTTCAGGCAGTTTACGCCGCTGCGAAGGCAGGGCGTGCGCCCTCGGCCGCGCCCGAAATGGACGATGTCCAGAAGGCCACGATGAAGACCTATCAGGATGCTTTCGAGGAAAGGTGTGAGATGCCATGAGAAAGACAAACACAAAGGCGGACGAGCAGCGCCTACACGCCATGCTCGACACATTCGGACTGAAGCACGTGTCCAAGAATCTTTCCGCGCTGCTCGACGCCGCCGAAACCGGCGAGCAATCCTGCCGCGAGTTCCTATCCGACGCGCTGGAGACCGAGGTGCGCGGCAGGAACGAGCGTCGACGCCACCGGAACTACGCGGGCGCGCATTTTCCGCCGTCCGTGCGCCCGATCGATGAATTCGACCCCGCCGAGCTCGAGTCCGGGATCACCGCTGGGCAGATCAGGCAGCTGAAGGATCTCTCGTGGCTCGACGCATGCGGCAACATCATTCTCGCGGGCCCTCCGGGGCTCGGCAAGACGATGATAGCGCTCGGGCTTGGCCTGCATGCAATCGACGAGGGGTACACGGTCTGCTTCGAGAAGATGGCCGACTTCTTCGACCTGCTCGCCGCCGCCGACCATGAGAGGGCCGCCGGATTCAGGATGAAGAACATCAGGAAAGCGCAGCTCGTGATACTCGACGAGATCGGCTACAAGACGATCACGCGCGAGCAGGCGAACCGGTTCTTCTGCTTCGTCAGCGACGCGGGCGTGCCATGGGGACGTATAATTTGACACATTACTTCTTCTCCAAAGCGGGGCTGCACGTAATCAGCCTTTCCCAAGAATAAACTCCGCTTCGAACTCGTTGAGCGTCATCATGCGCGGCCTGCCGACGCCGCATTCTAAAAAGTCCTTGTCGCGCGTGAGGAAAATATCGACCTTCGACTTTATCGCGGAAAACAGGATTCCGTAGTCGGAATCGTCCCGTATCGTAACGCTTTTGATCCTCGTCACCTTCGGCGTCGCATACGCCGTGAAACTGAGCTTTTTCAAAAACTCTTTCGCCTCGGAAACCTTGCCGAATTTCTCATACCCCGCTACCGCGATAAACTCCTCGACAACGAGGTCGGACAAAACGAGCGAGGGTTTTTCACGATGAACTCGATGATGCCGTCCATACGCCCATTCGGAAACAACGCTGCAGACAGCAGGACATTCGTGTCGAGCATGATCCGCAACGTTAGCGTCCGGCCTTCCTGTTTTTCCTGTGCTCCTTGACGAGCGCCACAACATCGTCCTCGTCCTTCAAACCCATGCTCTCAGCAACGCCGGCAAACGCATCCTGCACCTCGCGCAGGGCAAGCATCGTGGAATTGGCCATGAGCACGTGGCCGTTCTCCTTGATGAGCACAACCTTGTCGCCCCCTTTGAGGCTCAGATATTTCCGAATGTCCGAGGGGATCGTGATCTGCCCCTGTGACGTAACTTTTGCAAGTTCCATGTCGCCTCCCTCTGTAATGAATACATTAAATCTAATATTTACATTATACATAAAAAGGCCTGAGAATCAAGACCGCCCCTGCACCTGCATCAAAGGTGTCATGGGGACGAGGTGCCATGGGGACGTATAATTTGACACATTACTTCTTCTCCAATGTTGGGCTGCATACCGATTTTGCATCGAGTTCGCGGATGATTTGCCAATCCGCGAACTCGATTGAAATATGGTAGTCTGGGGGCCGGATTTCCTACCGATTTTGCATCGAGTTCGCGGATTGTGCGCCGACTCGCGAACTCGATTGAAAATCGGTTGCCGGGCATGAGCAGCAAACAAAAAAGAACCCGGGGCATTCCCAGGTTCTTCCAGTATTGGTGGGGACGGTTAGAGTCGAACTAATGACCTCTTGCTTGTCGAGCAAGCGCTCTAACCAACTGAGCTACGCCCCCGCGCAAGTTGTTATGATATCACATCTGCGCGGTGCGCGTCAACGCCATTCGTACTCCATCGTCGCGAAGTCGATCGAGAAGGTCACGCTCTGGCCGTCCGGCGCCTTGCGGCGGAAGGCGAAGACCTGCGGCGGCCCGCCCTCCAGGATCTCGAAGCCGCCCTCGAGCAGCGGCGGGCACATGCGCCGGGTGCGCAGCGCCTTGCGGAGCCAGTTGAGGAAGGAGTTCGGGTCGGCCTGGGCGCGCTCCACCGCGTCCCAGGGCATGGACAGGCGCACGGAGTCGCGGTCGGGCAGCGAGGGGTCGTCGCCCATGAGGATTTCGTCGCCGTAGTACCAGCAGGGCGCGCCGGGCAGGGAGATCAGCAGGGCGGTCAGCGCGCGGATCACCCGCTCGTCGTATTCCAGCACCGGCCCGAGGCGGCGCGCGATGCCGCCGTTGAGCATCCCCTGCGGCGGCGCGTACCACGCGAGCATCTCCCGCACCTGGCTCTCCTTCAGCAGCTCGAGCGTGAGGAAGTCGTGGTTGCGGAAGAAATTCGACCACGCGGCGCCCTTCGGCAGCCCGAAGAACAGCTTGCGGCAGGTCTGCCGGATCTCCGCGGCGTCCCCGAGCCGCGGCGCGCGGAACAGGTCGGTCATGAGCAGGAAGTTGAAGCAGAGGTTGCACTCGGGCGCGTCGTCCGTGCCGAAATAACGCAGGTTCTCGTCGGCGGGCGTCGTCGCCTCCGCCAGCAGGCAGACCTCGCCGCCGTATTTCTCGTCCAGATACGCGCGCAGCTTGGCGAGGAAGGCATGCGTCTCCGGCAGGCTTTCGTTATTCGTTCCCTCGCGCTCGTAGAGGAAGGGGATGGCGTCGAGCCGGAAGCCGTCGACGCCCTTCTCCGCCCAGAAATCCACGATCTCAAACACCTCCCGGTGGACGGCGGGGCTGTCGAAATTGAGGTCGGGCTGCTCTTTGTAGAAGCGGTGCCAGTAGTATTGCCCGCGCACGGGGTCGTAGGTCCAGTTCGACGGCTCGGTCGCGGAGAAGATGACGCGCGTGCCCGCGTGGCCCTTGTCGTCGTCGGCCCAGACGTAGTAGTCGCCGTAGGGGCCGTCCGGGTTGCGGCGCGAGGACTCGAACCACAGGTGCTTGTCGCTCGTGTGGTTGATGACGAGGTCGATCATGATGTGCATGCCGAGCTCGTGCGCCCGGGCGAAGACGCGCTCTACCGACTCCATCGTGCCGTAGCGCGGGTCGACGAGGCGGTAGTTGGCGATGTCGTAGCCGCCGTCGCGGAGCGGGCTCGCGAAGAACGGCGGGAACCAGATCGCGTCAATGCCGAGGTCCTTCAAATAATCGAGCTTCTCGTAGACGCCGGCGAAGTCGCCGAAGCCGTCGCCGTCCGCGTCGCGGAACCTGCGCGTGTACAGCTCGTAGAAGACAGCGTTTTCATACCATTTTGCCATTGCGGTGTACCCCCTTTTCCCTTTCCCTATTCCGACGCGGCGGCCGCCTCCCGCACGAAGCGCACGGAGACGATGCCGGCCGCGAGCAGCACGGCGGCCACGAGGAACATCGCCGGCTGGTGCCCCGCGAAGAGCACGATGAGCGCCTTGCCCGCGAGCGCCGCGACGATCTGCGGGAGGCAGATCGTGCCGTTGAACAGCCCGAGGTAGGAGCCGATGTTGCCCTCGCTGAGCGCGTTCGTCAGGATCGTGAACGGCAGCGCCTGCATCGACGCCCACGCGCAGCCGATGAGGAAGAAGCTGCAGAAGAGCGCGTACTGGTTCGTCACGAAGAAGACGGACGCGAAGCCCGCGGCGCCGAGCGCGAGGCTGACCGTGTAGGACGCTCGGTGCGTGCGGAAGCGCGGGATGGCGAGCGACCAGACCACCGCGCCAATCGCCTGCACGGCCGAGCAGATGCCGAACCAGTTGCCGGCGTCCTGGTAGGCGGGCGACGTCGTGTCGTGCAGGTCCGTCACGCCGAAGCAGTTCGTCGCGATCGCGCCGGTCGAATACGTCCACAGGAACAGGAAGGCGGCCCAGCAGAAAAACTGCACGAGCCCCACCGTCCAGAACACGCGCGGCGCCGTCTTCAGGAGCTGCACGAAGCTCGTCTTCTCCCCCTTTTCGGGTAGCTTGTGGTAGAGCCGGTACTCGTCGGGCGGCATCTCCTTCACCGTGAACATCGTGTAGAGCACGCAGAGGATGAGGATGACCGCGCCGATGTAGAACGAGATCTTGACCGTGTCCGGCACCACGCCCTTCGCCGCCGTGTTCGCGATCCCCGCCGCCGCGAAGACGAAGGGGAAGACGTAGGCGACGACGCTGCCGAGGTTGTTGAGGAACGACTGGATCGAGTAGGCGAAGGTCTTCTGCTCGTTGTTGACGAGGTCTCCTACGAGCATTTTGAACGGCTGCATAGCCATGTTCGAGGAGGCGTCGAGGAAGACGACGCAGATCGCACCGAACAGGAGGGCCTGCGCGACGGCGAACGAGAAGCTGCCCGCGTTCGGCAGCAGGAGCATGACGACGACCGCGATCGCCGCGCCGAGGATGAGGTACGGCTTGCGCCGCCCGACCCGGTTCCACGTGCGGTCGGAGTATTTGCCGACGAGCGGCTGCACGATGAGCCCGACCATCGGCGGCACGAGCCAGAACAGCGACAGGTCGTTCGGGTCCGCGCCGATCGTGGTGAAGATGCGCGACAGGCTGCTCGTCTGCAGCGCGTAGGCGATCTGAATACCGAAAAAGCCGAAGCTGATATTCCAGATCGCAAGAAACTTGAGATTTGGCAATGTTTTCATTTCTACCCCCCGAGCGAAACCCGCTCCTTTTGCGATGCCTTATTCTATCATAAATCCAGCTCCGCGTACGCGTCGAGGTCGTACCCGTCGCGCCGCCCCGCCTTGAAATCGTAATACCCCGCGCACGCGATCATGGCCGCGTTGTCCGTGCAGTACACGGGCGAAGGCATGAATAACCGGACGCCTGCCTGCGCGCACGCCCCCTCCATGCGTTCCCGCAGCGCCGTGTTTGCGGCGACGCCCCCGCAGAGCACGAGCGCGCTGCGGCCGGTCTGCTCGAGGGCAAGGCGCGTCTTCTCCACGAGCACGTCGACCACGGCCTGCTGGAAGGAGGCGGCGATGTCCGCCGTGTCCACGGGCCCGCCCGCCTGCCTCTGCGTATTCACATGATTGAGAACGCCGGTCTTGATGCCGCTGAAGCTGAAGTCGAGGCTGCCGGGCTCCAGCATGGTGCGTTTGAAACGGGCGGCGTCCGGGTCGCCTTCCCCCGCGGCCAGGTCGATCATCGGGCCGCCCGGGTAGCCGAGGCCGAGCACGCGCGCGACCTTGTCGAAGGCCTCGCCCGCCGCGTCGTCCCGCGTGCCGCCGAGCACGGCGAGCTCGTCGTAGCCCCGCACGTCAATGAGCGAGGTATGCCCGCCGCTGGCCACGAGCGCGAGGAAGGGCGGCTCGAGCTTCGGGTTTTCGAGGAACGCCGCGAAGATGTGCCCCCGGATATGGTGCACGCCGACGAGCGGCTTGCCGAGCGCGAACGCCATCGCCTTCGCCGTGGCGAGGCCGATGAGCACCGCGCCGACGAGGCCCGGGCCCTTCGTGACCGCGATCGCGTCCAGCTCGTCCCGCCGGACGCCGGCGTCCTCAAGCGCCGCCTCGACGATGCCGCAGACGGCCTCGAGGTGGTGCCTGGAGGCGATCTCCGGCACCACGCCGCCGAACACCTTGTGCACATCGATCTGAGACGCGATCACGTTCGAGAGCGCCGTACGCCCATCCACCGTCACAGCGGCAGCCGTCTCGTCGCAACTCGTCTCGATCCCCAAAACCAAAATCCCGTCGTTCATACGATGATGTACTCCGCTTTCTTCCCCGACCCCCGGCGCCACATGATCAAAGCGTCCTCGCGCGCGCCGTCATCCGTCGGGTAGTAGCTCTTCCTGTGCCCTTCCCCCAAAAACCCCGCTTTTTCGTACATGGCGGCCGCGCCTTTGTCCGACACGCGCACCTCGAGCGAGAAGTCCTTCACGCCCGCCGCCTCCGCGCGCCGGATGAGCTCCGCGAGCACGGCCGTCCCGATGCCTTTGCGGCGCACGGCCGGGTGGACGGCGATGTTCGTGATGTCGCCCTCCTCGCCGATCCGGTGCAGACCCGCGTAGCCGAGCACGACCCCGTCCCGCTCGCAGACCACGTAGTCGCTGTAGTCCAGCTCCAGGTCGTCGCGGATGCTCTTTTCCAGCCAGGGCTCCCCGAAGGACAGCTGCTCCACGACGCTGATCCCCAGCACGTCCTCCTCGCCGGCCTCCCGCAAGGGGAGGTTCGGCGCCGAGGCCGCCCCTTGGCTTGATTTTTCGTCGAGCTTGCGCTGGGCCTCGGCCTTGCGCATGTAGATCGGCAGCAGGGCGTCGTACCGCTCCGGCCGCCCGAAGTCGAGCGCCCAGGAGAGCACGGCTTCCGCGTCCTGCACCGCCTCCGGGAAAAACTGCGCGCCCGGTATGCCAAGGGCGTCTTTGAACACGGGCACGCCGTCGCCCATGAAGCAGATGCCCGGCGCGGGCGGGGCGTCCTCGCCGCGGGCCCGGTGCCTCCGGTAGCGCGCGTAGGCGGCCATGGACGCCTCCAGCGACGCGAGGAAATCCACAGGATCCCAAGCCGCGCCCGGCACGAGCGTCATGATGCGCCCGTTCTCCTCGAGGGCGTAGGCGCCGGCGTACATCTGGCCGCGCCGCGCGTCGAACACCGGGCAGACGATGTCCGGCGGCTGGCCCTCTTCCCTTTCCCGCAGGTACACGAAGGCTTCGAGCGTCGGCACCTTGATCACGGGGATGCCGAGCGTCTGCGCGAGCGCCCGCGCCGTCGCGACGCCGATGCGGATGCCCGTGAAGGAGCCCGGGCCCGCCGACACGGCGATGCACTCCAGGTCCCGGGCCGGCAGCCCCGCCTCGGCAAGCACGCCTTCGACCATGGGGATCAGGGAGGTCAGATGCCGGAGCCCCTCCGTCCCTTTGCGGCGGAAGAGGCGCCCGTCTTCGAGCCGGAGCACGGCCGAGCAAACCGGCCCCGTGGTTTCGATCGCGAGCAGGCTCAAGACTCCTCCACCTCCCGCGCACCCTCGTCATCCGTGTATGCCAGCGCAATGCGCACCGCGCCGTCCGGGAGCAGCCCCTCGACGCGGTCGGCCCATTCGACGACGCACACGCCGTCGCCATAGAAATATTCCTCGTAACCGAGCTCGTCCATCTCCGACGCGTCCGAAAGCCGGTAGACGTCGAAATGGTATAGGGGGAGCCGCCCGCCCCCGTATTCATGGATCAGGGTGAACGTCGGGCTCGTGACCGGCTCTTTGACCCCGAGGCCGCAGGCGATCGCCTGGGCGAGCGTCGTCTTCCCGGCCCCGAGATCCCCGTACAGCGCGACCACCGCGCCGGCGGGCAGCCCTGAGCCAAGGCGTTCGCCATACTCCCGCATTTCATTTTCCGTCATCCGCATGCACCAATTTTAACATAGATTGTTGACGGGCGCGCCTTCATCCGTTATAGTAGTACTCAATCAGATATTGTTTCGGGGCGGGGTGGAAGTCCCCACCGGCGGTGAAGCGTTTGAAGCCGTAAGGCGCGAGAGCGACGAGTCCGCGAGCCGAGAGGCCGAGTTGGTCCGTTTTTCATGGCGGGAATCCAGCACCGACGGTTACAGTCCGGAAGGGAGGAACATATAATGCCTAATACCCGTATTTCAACTGTTTTGCTTGCGAAAATGGGCCTGATGACGGCGATCGCGCTGATCTGCTCGATGTTCCATTTTCCGATCCTGCCGGCGGCGCCGTTTCTGGAGTTCGAGGTGTCCGACATCCCCGTGCTCATCGCGGCGTTCGCGTTCGGGCCGATCCCCGGCTTCATCGTCGGCGCCGTGTCGATCCTGTTGCACGACGTGATCATCGGCATGGCGAGCGGGCCCTACGGCATGATCATGCACTTGGTCGCCAACGCCGCCTTTGTGCTCATCGCGGGCGCCATCTACCAGCGGCACAAGACAAAGAAAGGCGCGCTCATCGCGCTGCTGGTCGGCGGGCTGAGCATGACGGCGGCGATGATCCCGGCAAACCTCTTCATCACGCCGCATTTCATGGGCGTGCCGGTCGAGGCGGTCGTTGCGATGCTGCCGACGGTCATCCTGCCGTTCAACCTCATCAAGGTCGCCATCGACGGCGTCGTGGTCTTCCTGCTGTACAAGCGGCTGTCGCCGTTCCTGCACCGATACTGATGCAGGGGGCTTTGGGCGGGGCTACAGGTCGTCCGTCATGCGCTCCTTCGCGCAGGAGAGCAGGCGGTCCGCGCCGCGGATGATGAGGTCCGCGAGCTCGAGGTCCAGGATCCAGGTTGCGGGGATTTCCAGGCTGCCGACGATCGTCCCGATGATGTTGCCGCACAGCGGTGGGATCGTGTCGCTGTTGCCGTCGAAGTCGGCGGCGGCTTCGATCGCGCCTGTGAAGTCCTCGCCGAAAACGAGCGACAGGTAGACGGCGATCGCGACCGCCTCGATCGCGACGTAGCCCTCGCCGATCGTCTCGACGGCGTCCCTCGGCGCGAGGTTTTTCCGGGACAGGGAGATCGCGAGCTCGACGGCGTCCTTCGTGTTCTTGGCATCCTCCTTCTCGCAGACGATGGCCAGCGCCGATTGGATGGCCTCCTTCAGCGTCGCCCCCTGTACGAGCAGGGAGACCAGGGCCGCCGTGAAGCCCGTGGCCAGCACGGCGTCTTCGTGGCCGTGCGTGAGGGCAGCGCTTTCGCAGCCGATGCGGAAGGCCATGCGTTCGTTATTCGCAAAATACAGGCCCACGGGCGCCACGCGCATCACGCAGCCGCAGGTGTTCATGTTGTTCGCGCGCCGGTCGAGCGTGCCGTAGCCGTTTTTGATGCTCGCGCCGAGCGCGTTCAAGCTCGTCACGCCCTCGCCGCGCCTTGCGAAGAGCGCGTCGTGCTGCAGCACCTCGCTTTTCAGGATGAATTTGTAGTCCTTGTCCGCGAGGTTGCCCGTCTGCGTGTAGTACCATTTTTCGTACGAGTAGAACAGGCACGGCGTGTAGGCGTAGATGCCCTTGCGCTTCGCGCGCTCGTCCGCCCACACGAGCCCGTCCACCGTGAAAATGGACATCTGCGTGTTGTCCGATATCAGGTCCTTGCCGCCTTCGCGTTCGTCAAAGCCCCGGGCATCGCCCGTGCCGCCCCCCAGCAGGCACCCCCTAAAATGATCCTTGTCAATCCGCATATCAGCCCTCGATTCTCTATTTGCGCTATTCCACCGTCACAGACTTCGCCAGGTTGCGCGGCTGGTCGATGTTGCGGCCGCGCAGCTTCGCGACATGGTACGCGAACATCTGGAAGAAGATGATGGCGACGATCGGGGCGACCTCGTCGCTGCAGTCGGGGAAGAAGAACGTATCGTCCGCCGCCTGCGAGATGCGCTTGTCGCCCTTCTTCGCGACGGCGACGACCTGCGCCTGCCGCGCCTTCATCTCCTCGATGTTCGACAGCATTTTTTCGTAAAGGTAGTTTTGCGTCGCGACGGCGAAGAACAGCACGTCGCGCGTGATCAGCGCGATCGTCCCGTGCTTCAGCTCGCCGGCCGCGATCGCGAACGAGTTGATGTAGGTGATCTCCTTCAGCTTCAGGCTCGCCTCCTGCGCCGTCGCCACGTCCGAGCCGCGCCCGACGAAGAAGATCTTCTCCTTTTTGTAATGCGCCTTCGCGAGCTCCATGATCCGCTTCTCGTCCTTGATCACCTTCGCGATGAGGTCCGGCGCCTCGAGCAGCTCGCCTACGAGCTTCTTGCTCTCGGCCTCCTTCACCGTGCCGCGCAGGCGCCCCATATGCAGCGCGATGAGGTAGAGCGAGACGATCTGCGTCGTGTACGCCTTCGTGGAGGCCACGGCGATCTCCGGGCCCGCCCAGGTGTAGAAGACGTGGTCGGAGGCGCGCGCCACGCTCGACCCCACGACGTTCACGATGGACAGGATCTTCGCGCCGCGCCGCTTCGCCTCGCGCAGCGCCTCGAGCGTGTCGGACGTCTCGCCGCTCTGGCTGATGCAGATGACGAGCGTCCGCTCCGTCACGATCGGGTTGCGGTAGCGGAACTCCGACGACAGATCCACCTCGACGGGTATCCTTGCGTATTTTTCAATAACAGGCTTGCCGACGAGGCCCGCGTGGCTCGCGGTGCCGCACGCCACGATGTAGATCCGGTCGATGGCGTCCAGCTCCTCTTTTGTAAACTCGAGGTCGTCCAGCAGCAGCTCGCCGTTCGCGTCGAGCCGGTGCCGGAGCGTCTCGCGGACGCCCATCGGCTCCTCGTTGATCTCCTTGATCATGAAATGCTCGTAGCCGCCTTTTTCGGCCGCCTGCGCGTCCCAGTCGATGTGCGTCTTCGTGCGGTTCATGCGCGTCATCTCTTCGTCGAAGATCTGGACCGCGCCCTTCGTGACGATCACGATCTCGTCGTTTTCGATGAGGTAGACGTCGCGCGTGTATTTGAGCAGCGCGGGGATGTCGGAGGCGAGCAGCCCACCCTCCTCGCAGATGCCCGCGACGAGCGGGGCGTCCTTCCGGATGGCGACGATCTGGTCCGGCTCGTCCGCGCAGACCACCGCGACCGCGTAGGCCCCGTGCATCCGCTTCGCCGCCGCGCGCAAGGCCCCCACGAGGTCGCCCCGGTAGTGGACGCCGATCAGGTGGGCGATCACCTCGGAGTCCGTCTCGGACTGGAACCGGATGCCGTGCTTGGTGATCAGCTCCTGCTTGAGCTGCATGAAGTTTTCGATGATGCCGTTGTGCACGATCGCGATCCTGCCGTCCACGCTCGTGTGCGGGTGCGCGTTCTCGCGCGTCGGCGCGCCGTGCGTCGCCCAGCGCGTGTGCCCGATGCCGAGCTGCGCGTCGAAATCCGCCGCCCCGACCTTCGACTCGAGCGCGTCGAGCTTGCCGGACTCCTTGCGGACGAGCAGCTTGCCCTTGCGCACGAGCGCGATGCCGGCCGAGTCGTACCCGCGGTATTCCAAAGACCTCAGCCCGCTGAGGATCATCGCCTTTGCGCTACCGGCCCCCGCATAGCCTACGATTCCACACATACCATCCCTTTCTACCGCAAACGATCTTCTATCAGTTTGGCCAGCTTCTCCGCGATCTGCTCGAGCGCTTTCAGCTCCTCCCCTTCGAGCATGACGCGCACGAGCGGCTCCGTCCCCGACGGCCGGATGAGCACGCGCCCCTTCCCCTCCATCTGGTCCTCGATGGAGGCGATCGCGGCGGCGATCTTCTCGTCCTTGTCGAAGCTGTACTTGTTTTCGTTCTTCACTTTCGCGTTCCTCAGCACCTGCGGGTAGATCGTCACTTCCTTTGAAAGCACGGAGGCCTTCTCCCCGCTCTGCGCCAGCAGCGACAAAAACCGGAGCGCCGCAAACGTGCCGTCGCCCGTCGTGTTCTCTTTGAGGAAAATAATATGCCCGCTCTGCTCGCCGCCGAGCACGCTGCCCGTCCGCTTCATCATTTCCAGGACATAACGGTCGCCCACGTCGGCGCGCTGCAACCCGATGCCTTCCCTCGAAAGCGCCTCGGCGAGGCCCGCGTTGCTCATGACGGTCGCCGTGAGCAGGTCCTGCTCCAGATCCCCCGCGTGCTTCATCGCCTTCGCGGCGAGGTACATGAGCTTGTCCCCGTCGATGAGCGCGCCGGTTTCGTCGGCGGCGATGAGCCGGTCGGCGTCCCCGTCGAAGGCGACGCCCGCGTCCGCCGCTTCCTTCACGACGGCTTTCTGCATGCGCTCCGGGTGCGTGGATCCGCACCCCGCGTTGATGTTCGTGCCGTCCGGCTTCGCGCCGAGGAAGACGGTCCTGACGCCGAGCATGTCGAAGACCATTTTCGCGGGCTTGCACGCCGCGCCGTTCGCGCAGTCCACGACGACCTTGAGGCCGGAGATGTCCGCCTTCGCGCTGTTTGCCAGGAAGGTGGCGTACTGCCTGAGCGCGTCCTCCTCCGAGTCCTGCTGCCTGCCGACGAGCGCGCCCGTGATATGGCTGTTCACATCGCGCCCCGTGCGGATGATCTCGTCGATCTCGTCCTCGATCGCGTCGTCGAGCTTGAAGCCCTCCCCGTTGAAAAATTTGATGCCGTTGTATTCGAAGGTGTTGTGCGAGGCGGAGATCACGACGCCCGCCGTCGCCTTCATCGTTTTCGTGAGGTAGGCGATGCCGGGCGTCGGGACGACGCCAAGCCGCACGACGTCGCAGCCCATCGCGAGCAGCCCGGCGCTGATCGCGTCCTCGAGCATATCGCCCGAAACGCGCGTGTCCTTCCCGATCAGCACGAGGGGGCGCCTGCCGGTGACGGCCTTGCCGAGCACAAACCCGCCGGCGACGCCGAGGCCGTAGGCGAGCTCGCCCGTCAGGTCGCTGTTGGCGATCCCGCGGACGCCGTCTGTGCCGAACAGCCTACCCACCGGTCACCTCCGACTGCTTGGCCGTCCCGCTGCTGTTCCCGCTTTCGCCGTTGAACGAAACGCGCACCTTGTCCGGGTTGATGGTGATGCTCTTGTGCGCCTTTTCGCATTCGTACTGGACGGGCATCTCGAAGGCTTCGACGGCCCTTGCGATCTCCGTGGCATCCACGAAGATGCGGATGTCCTCCTTGGCGAAGCTCTCGATCTCCGATTCCGGCGCCAGGAGCATGACCGTCACGCTGCCCGTGTTGACGTGGCCGTACAGGCCTTGCCTGAGGCCCGCGACTTCGATCTGCTCCGCGGTGTATTCGAATTCTTTTTTCACGATGCCCTGCACCTCGACGATCACCGCGAGATTTTTGGAGCGGTCCGCCACCTCGACGCCTTCCGGCAGGTACGGCTCCACCGGGATCTCCGTGGTGTCGCGCAAGGTGGAGAGGTCGATCTCCTTGCCCCGGATCTCCGTCACGTCGGCGACGGCTTCCTCCGTGCCGCGTATCGTGATCGTGTTCGGGACCGACAGCTCGGTGATGTCGATGGTCTCGTCCGCCTGCCCGACCTGGTCGATGATGAGCGGCACTTTCTTGACGGTGCAGAGCGTCGCCGTCGCCTGGATGCTGTCCTGGGACAGGCTGACGTTGTACGCCTCTTCGCCGTCCTTCTTGATCGGCACCGCTTCGAGGGTGAACGTCTTCGGCTCTTCGGAGAGCAGGCCCTCCGGCACCTGCACGCGGATGTAGTCGACGCTGTCGACGGCCTCCGCTACGCCGGCCACCTCCATCTCGTCCGGCATCACGGTCACGAAGCCGGGCTCAACGTCCTCGGGGAAGGTCTCCTGATATTCTATGCGCACCGGCTTGATCACCGTGATGCGGTCGACGACTTCGACGCGCACCGTCTCGGGCTTGACCTGCACGACCGTCATGCCGCTCGGCACGATGATGTTGACCTTGACGTCGACGACGCCCTTCGGGTAGCCCGTCATGTCGGCCGTCGCGCGGATGTCCGAGGCGGTGAGCTGGGTCGCCTCCGAGCGCGGCCCGTTGAGCACCACGTCCACGGAGTAGCTCTGCTCGCTGTCTACCGTGAGCCCCCGGTCGTACAGCCACTCCATGTTGACGAGGTCGACCTGCACTTTGCTGATCGTCTGGTCCACGGACGGGTTGACGGCCATCGTCACCCATGCCCAGAGCACGATGGCGGCAACGATCGAAATCAGGAGGTTGAGTTTGTTATTTTGAAACATCCTGCCCCTCCGTCTCCCCAGCCTCTGCCGGCTCCGCGGGTTCCGCGGGCTCGACCGGCTCGACCGGCTCGGCCGACCCCGCCGGTTTCTTCTTTTTCCTTCCCTCCGGCGCGCGCTCCGAGAAGGCGCGTATGATGCCCGCCTGGAGGGTCATGGTCTCGTTCAGGTAGATGTCGAGCAGGGTCTTCTCCAGGTCGCGCACGTCGAGGAAGCGCGTCAGCTTCCCGTCCTGCGCCGTCGAGATGATGCCCGTCTCCTCGCTGACGATGATCGCGAACGCGTCCGAGACCTCCGTGATCCCGATGCCCGCGCGGTGGCGCATCCCGAGCTCCGGCGGCAGGTCGCGGCTGCGCGTCAGGGGCAGCACGCAGGCGGCCGCGTGCACGAGGCCGTTCTGGATGATCGCCGCCCCGTCGTGCAACGGCGCGCCTTCGTAAAATATGTTCTCGAGGATCTCCGGCCTCAGCGCGCTGTCGAGCGTCACGCCGGTCTCCGCGTAGTCGTTCAACGTCACTTCGCGTTCCACGATGATGAGCGCCCCGGTCTTGTTCGCCGAGAAGTACTTCACGGCGTCCGTGATCGCGGAAGCGGAGGCTTTGGCCTGCTCCTTGTCGACGGAGCGGCCGCGGCCGCGGAGGAATTGGCTGCGCCCGATGTACTCGAGCGCGCGCCGGAGCTCCGGCTGGAAGACGATGACGAGCGCGATGATGCCGAACTGGAGGAAGTTTTTCAGGATGAAGTTGAGCGCGTACAGGTGCACGGCGCCGGACACGAACATCACGATCAGCAGGATGATCAGCCCCTTGACGAGCTGCTCCGCGCGCGTCTCGCGGATGAATTCCAGGACTTTGTATATAATGAAAGCAATGATCGCTATGTCGATGATGCTGACGACATTGATCTGCGAGATGAACGACTCAAAAAACTCTATCACAGCCATGAGCGATCGCCCTCATTGTCCAGGCGCTACAGCGTCGTTTCTAAGAGCCCATACCTCCCGTCATTGCGTTTGTACACGACGCCGATGCCGTCGGTGTCCATGTCGAGGAAGACGAAGAAGCTGTGGCCGACCATCTCCATCTGCAGGATGGCCTCCTCGGGGGTCATCGGCAGCAGCTCGAATTTCTTGCGGCGCGCGATCTCGATCTCGCCGTCCGCTTCCGGCGTCTCCGAATAGTCGGGGATGCCCTCGAAGACGATCGCCTTGTTGTCCTTGTGCTTGCCCGCGAGCTTCCTCTTGAACTTGCTGATCTGGCCGGACAGCTTGTCGACGATGCGGTCGATGCCGCCGTAGATGTCCTGCGTGTCCTCTTCGGCGCGGAAGATCGTGCGGTTCGCGTTGATCGTCGCCTCGATTTTTTGCCGCCCTTTCTCCAGCGAAAGCGTCACATTCGCGCTCGCTTCGTCCGAAAAATATTTGTCCAACCGCGAGATTTTCTTCTCGATGGTGTCGCGCAGATGCTCGCTTGCATTGAGATTCTTGCTCGTAATGTTGATCTTCATGAGGCATACCTCCCTAAAAAGTTGAGTTTGTGAATACATGATAACATATCTACCTTAAAAAAGACAAAAATTCTGTGAAGAATATGTTACGTCGCCGGGGAAATTTCAAAAATCGGCAGACGCCGCCCGCTGACCTGATCTTTGACCCCACACTTGCCCGGGGCCTGGCCCTCGGGGCTTACACCTAAACTGCGCCATGCTCGCCTTGCGCCGCGCGGCACAAGGTTTACGTGGGTCCTTTCGCCCGCAGCTGGCATGGACTTTCAATCACAGCCGGGCGGCGCCCGCCACGTCCATCATACCACAGGGGCGCGGACGCAGGGTGTTTATCCCTTCATTGATCCTGTCACCTCCTGAGAGGATAAATACCGGAATAGGTTCGATATTGGTCGAAAAACAGGCCCTTTTTTGACCATATCGCAATCTGTTCCGCTCGTTGCCCGGCCGGCGCCCCCCGCTCAACCCCCGGCGCGGCGGCCGTCGGCGCCGGTCGCGAAGGTGAAGATGTCCACGGCCTCCGCGCCCGCCGCGCGCAGCGCCCCTGCGCAGGCGTCCGCCGTCGCGCCGGTCGTGTAGACGTCGTCGACGAGCAGGATGCGCTTGCCCGCCACGCCGCTGCCCTCTGCCGCGCGGATCGCCCCAGACAGGTTCCGCAGCCGCGCGTCGCGGCCGAGGCTGCTCATCACCTGCGTCTCCCCGCTGCGCACGAGCGCGCCTGGGGAGCAGGGCACGTGGATGCGCCCGGCGAGCCCGCGGGCGAGCAGCACCGCCTGGTCGTAGCCGCGCCGCTCCCGCTTCCTGCGCGCCATCGGGGCGGGGACGACATAGTCGTAGTCCGGCAGCTCCCCGCTTTCCGGGTCCGCCAAGGCGAGATAGCGCCGGGCCATGAAGGCGGAAAGCCCCTCGGCGTACCAAGCCTTCCCGCGGTATTTCATGTCGCGCACCAAATCCGCCCCGAGCCCCGCGTAGCGCGCGCACGCGAACCCGCGCCGGTAGAGGTGTTCCGTGCCCGCGCAGTCCCGGCAGAGCGCTTTCGTGTTCTCCTCCGCCAGCGGCTTGCCGCATTTTGCGCACAGCCGGCCGCCCACCCAGGGCACTTCGTCCAGGCAGGCCTCGCACAGCAACGCATTCTTGTTATTCGAAAGGGGCCTGCCGCAGGCGATGCAGTAGAGGGCTTTCGGGTAGAGCAGATCCAGGAGTCTCATGGCAGGAGGAACGCGGCGAGCGCGGAGTAGCGGCTTTTGCTGCCCGCGTTCGCGACCATGAGCGCCAGGCGGTCCTCGCTGCCGACCAGCACGACGAGGTCGCGGCCGCGCGTCACGGCCGTGTACAGGAGGTTGCGCGTGGCGAGCATCGGGGGCACGAACATCATGGGCATCACGAGGGCGGGGTACTCGCTGCCCTGGCTTTTGTGCACGGTGATCGCATAGGCGAGCTCGATGTTCTCGAGCCCGTCCGCGTCGTATTTCACGAGCCGCTCGCCGTCGAAGACCACGGAGACCGTGTCCTCGTCCTCATCGACCCGCTCGACGAAGCCGATGTCGCCGTTAAACACGCCTTCGCCCTTCTCGAAATCGGAGAGGCCGATCCAGGCGAGCGAGTAGTCGTTTTTCATCTGCATGACCTTGTCCCCCTCGCGGAAGGCGCGGCGCCCGTAGACGCGCTCGCGCTTGCCGGGGACGGGCGGGTTGAGCGCCGCCTGCAGCCGCGCGTTCAGGTTGATCGTGCCGAGCGCGCGGTTTTTGACGGGGGTGACGACCTGGATGCCCGAGAGGATGTCGCGCATCCCCGACAGCCCCAGGTACTCCGGCAGCCGCTTTTGGCACAGCTCGATGATCGTTTGGAGGCAGGCCTCCTCATCCGGCTTGCGGTAGAAGAAGAAATTGCCGCCGCGGTCGTTGACGTGCGGGTTCTCGCCGTGGTTGATGCGGTGCGCGTTCGTGACGATGAGGCTCTCCGCCGCCTGCCGGTAGATCTCCGTGAGCGCCGCGAAGTCGACGCGCTCCGAGGCGAGGATGTCCTTCAGGACGTTGCCAGGCCCGACGGGCGGGAGCTGGTCCGCGTCGCCGACGAGGATGAGGCGCGAGCCGGAGGGCAGCGCCTCCACCATGGCGTCCATCAGCAGCACGTCGATCATCGACGCCTCGTCGACGATGAGGACGTCCACGTCCAGCGGGTTGCCCGCGTTGCGCCCGAAGGCGAACCGCTCTTCCTCGGGCGGCGCGTTTTTGTCGGGGCTGTACTCCAGCAGGCGGTGGATCGTCTTCGCCTCGTAGCCCGTCTGCTCCGAGATGCGTTTCGCCGCGCGCCCGGTCGGCGCGGCCAGCGCGAGCGAGAAGCCGTTCCATTTGACGATATCGGCCACTGCCCTGAGGATCGTCGTCTTCCCCGTGCCCGGGCCGCCCGTGATGACGAAGACGTTGTTTGCGAGCGAGGAAAGCGTGGCCCTCTTCTGCTCGTCCGAGAGCTCGATGCCCCGTTCCTTCTCCATCGCCGAAATCTGCCCCTCCGCGTCCGCGCGCACGGGCTTCGCGTCGGCGTTCATGATCCGCAGGAGGCCGTTCGCCACCCCTTTTTCCGCGCGGTAGTAGAAATCCAAGAACCATGCCTTCCCCCCGAAAACATCCGCGCACACGAGCTCCCCCTCCATCAGCAGCACGGCCAGGGCGTCCTCCACGCGCTCGCGCATCACGTCGAGCAGGAGGTTCGTCCGCTCCAGCAGCTCCCCCTCGGGGAGGTAGGTGTCGCCCTCCATCGCCGCGCGGAAGAGGATGTAGCGCACCCCGCTGCGGATGCGCTGCTCGCTGTCCGCGGCGAACCCCATGCGCAGCGCGATGCGGTCGGCCGTCTTGAAGTCGATCCCCTCCGCCTCCCGCACGAGCCGGTAGGGGTCCTCGTTGATGGCGTCCGGCGCCGCCGCGCCATAGAGCTTGTAGAGCCGCATGGCCGCCGCGCGCCCGACGCCGAGGCGCACGAAATACAGCACGACGTCCGCCACCTCTTTGTGCTCCATGTAGGACGCCGTGATCTGCCGCAGCTTCTTTTCGCCGATCCCGGATATCTCCAGCAGCCGCTCCGGCTCGTTTTCGATCACATCCATCGTCGCCTCGCCGAACCGCGACACGATCTGCGCCGCCGTCTTGGGCCCGATGCCCTTGACGACGCCCGACGCGAGGAAGCCCTCGATGCTCTCGGCGTCCGAAAGCGCCGCCTCGTCGTAGTCCTTCACCGTGAACTGCTCGCCAAATTTCGGGTTCACGGAAAACTCCCCGCGCATCACGCACAGCATCCCGGTGTGCAGGCCAGGCATCGTCCCGACCGCGCGGATTTTCTGCCTGCCGCCCCCGCCGCCCGCTATGCGCACGTCCGCGACGGCGAAACCGTTTTCCTCATTGCGGAAAACGACGCGCTCCACCTGGCAGGTGATTTCGTTCATGTTGTGGCTTTGTACAGTTTCCTGCCGTCCAGCGTCCGCACCCAATCCGAAAACGTGCCGGGCGTGACCCCCAGGAGGCTGTCCTCAAAATCGTACAGCTTCGAATCCAGCATGTCCATATAGTGCAGCGCCTCGGCCTCCGGGAACAGCGGCCGCTTCGGGCTCCCGAAATCCGGCTCGTAGTGGTGGGAGATCATCATATGCTCCAGCAGCACCGCCTTCTCGCGCGGGAGGCCGATCTCCGCCGCGAGCCGGTCGATCGTCCGCACGCCCATCACGAGGTGCCCGAGCATCTGCCCCTCCAGCGTGTACTCGCTGACCACGCCGGTCTCGTCCGCCTCCATCTCGTTGAGCTTCTCGATGTCATGCACGATCACCCCGGCCATCAGCAGATCCTTGTTCAGGAAGGCATAGACCTCGCAGCAGCGCTCCGCCATCATGAGCATCCGCTTCACGTGCCACAGGAGCCCCGCGAAGATCGCGTGGTGGTTCGCCTTCGCCGCCGGGTAGTACAGCAGGCGCTCCTTGTTGCGGTCGAGCAGCTTCAGGCAGACCTCGCGGTACCCCGGATCCCCGATCCCCTCGGCCTTGCCGCGCAGATAGGCGAACATCGCCTCCGGCGGCTCCGGCGCCGCCTTGATGAACTCCGCCATCTGGAGCGCGTCCACGCTCTTCTGCTGCCGGATGCGCCCGAGCCGCAGCTGCGCCTGCCCGTTCCATTCCGTCACCTGCGCCTTGACCTTCACGAGCTCCCCGGGCTTGATCTTCGACAGGAGGGTCGCCTCCGCGCCCTCGACATCCCATTTTTTCCCCGAAATATCCCCCGTCTTGTCTGCGAGCAGGATGTCGAAATACTGCTTCCCATTGGCCCCCGTCTTGATCTCGCACCGCTTGACCAGGAACCAATCCGTGACATCCCCACCGACGAACAAATCCTTCACATACGTTTGCTTCATACTGCCTCACCCTCTCGCCTTCCAGTAATCTTGAGAAAAGTATAACATACCGAATTCGCTTTGTAAATATTTTCCTTTTACTTTTTTGTAGGCTTTTCAGCCTTGCAATAATAAATCGTCTTGCCGAGCGCGCGGAAACGCGCCTCGTATTCGGTCATCGGCGTCTGCTGCGCGTCCCCCTCCCCGCAAATCGCAAAACCCGCTTCCGCCAGCTTCTCCTTCGAATACAGGAAAAACCCCTCGTCGTCCGTCTTCAGCGCCAGGAAGCCGCCGT
Source organism: Eubacteriales Family XIII. Incertae Sedis bacterium (assembly GCA_031272365.1). Taxonomy (GTDB): domain Bacteria; phylum Bacillota; class Clostridia; order Peptostreptococcales; family Anaerovoracaceae; genus WRFF01. The sequence goes on along the minus strand of JAISTX010000079.1, from coordinate 29,304 downwards.
CCTTCAGCACCGTGAAATACCCCTTGCTGTGCCGCGGCGACGTGAGCCGGCGCATCTCGTGGCGGTCCTTCGGCCACGGGTCGGAGAAATTGAGGTAGATGCCGTCCACGCTCGACGGCGCGAAGGCCTCCGAAGCGTCGTTCACGAAGGAGGCGAGGTAGCGCACGTTCGCGAGCCCCGCCGCCGCCGTCTTCTTCAGCGCCTTGATGAGCACGCTCTGGCAGCCCTCCACGCCGACGAACAGCGCCTTGCCGCCGCCCGCCCCGGCGCCCGCCGCCAGCGCGTTGATGAACCGGCCGCGCCCGCAGCCGAACTCCACGTAGACCTCTTCGAACCCCTCCGGCAGCGCCGCCCGCTCCACGCTGCGCTGGTACCAGCGCCCCGGGTGGTCGCCCATCGACAGCACCGCCTGCGCGTCGAGGATCAGAGGCCGGTAGGCCTCCACCTTCTCCCCGATGTCCTTGATGCGCCGCTGCCGCACGGGCCCGCCTCACAGGGTGGCGAGGAGCCACGCCTGCGCGTGCACCGCCCGCTCCGCGACGATCAGCAGTAGGTAAACGACGAAGACGGCCGCCGCCGCCGTGTCCTTCCTCCCGAACCGGAACTCGTGCATCTTCGTGCGCCCCTCGCCGCCCCGGTAGCACCGCGCCTCCATCGCCATCGCGAGGTCCGCCGCCATGCGGAATGCGCCGACGATGAGCGGGATGAAGATCGGCACCATGTTCTTGGCCCGCCGGAAAATGCTCCCCGTTTCAAAATCCGCGCCGCGGGCCTGCTGCGCCTTCATGATCTTGTCCGTCTCCTCCAGCAGCGTCGGGATGAAGCGGAGCGCGATCGTCATCATCATCGCGAGCTCGTGCGCCGGCACCCCGAACCGCACGAAGGGCTTGAGCAGCGCCTCGATGCCGTCCGTCAGCTTCACGGGCTTCGTCGTGAACGTGAGCAGCGAGCAGCCGATGATCAAGAATATGATGCGCAGCGCCATATAGCAGGCGTTGTACAGGCCGGCCTGCGTGATGTGGAGCGGCCCGAGCGTCACGAGCACCTCCCCCTGCGTCATGAAGAGGTTCAGTACGAACGTGAAGGCGATGATGATGAAAATCGGCCGCAGCCCGCGCAGAATGAACCGGAGAGGCACCTGCGATTTCGCAATCACGACGGCCAGGCCGATGAAGACGAGGAGGTAGGCGAGAAAATCCGCCGCGAGGAAGATCGACACCATATAGCCGAAGGTGAGGATGATCTTCAGCCGCGTGTCCAGCCGGTGGACCAAGGAGTAGCCGGGGTAGTATTGCCCGATGGTGATGTCCCGGATCATCGCCTCGCCCCCAGGCCCGCGACCGCGTCGACAAGGGCCTCCCGCGTCAGGACGCGGCCCGCTTCAATCGCGGCCCCGTTTTGGGAGAGCTTCTCCGCGAAGGCCCTGGCCTGCGGGAGCGCGAGGCCGATGCCCTCCAGGAACGCCCCGTCGAGAAACACCTCCTCCGGCGTGCCCGCCTTCACGATCTCCCCGCCGCTCATCACGAAGACGCGGTCCGCGAGGCGCGCGACGTCCTCCATGTTGTGGGAGACCAGGACGATCGTGCAGCCGGTTTTCTCCCGGATGCCGGTCACCAGCGCCAGCACGTCGTCGTGCGACTTCGGGTCGAGCCCGGCCGTCGGCTCGTCGAGGATGAGCACCTCGGGGCGCATCGCCAGCACCCCCGCGATCGCGGCCCTGCGCTTCTGCCCCCCGGAGAGCTCGAAAGGCGACCGCTCCGCGAACGCGTCGAACGGGAGGCTGACGAGGGCCATCGCCTCGCGCACGCGCTCCGCCTGCTCCTCCTCCGGGAGGCCCAGGTTCGACGGCCCGAAGGCGATGTCCTTGAACACGGTTTCCTCGAAGAGCTGGTGCTCCGGGTATTGGAAGACCATGCCGATCTTCTTTCGTACTTCAATAACGGACGTGCTCTTGGCCGTCACGTCCACGCCGCCCACGGAGACGGTGCCGGACGTCGGCTTCAGCAGGCCGTTCAGGTGCTGCACGAGCGTGGATTTCCCCGAGCCCGTGTGGCCGACGATGCAGACGAACTCGCCGTCCGCGATTTCAAAGCTCACGTCCTTCACGGCCGACGTCTCGTACGCAAGCCCCTTGTTGTAAACATGCGTGAGGTGCGCTACCGAGATGGGCATAGCCGCAGCACCTCCTCGAGCAGCTCCTCTTCCCGCAGCACGCCCGCGCGGACCGCCACGCCGCGGGCGCGGAGCTCGTCCGCCACCTCCACCGCGAAGGGGAGCCTCAGCCCGTAGGCGCGGATCTCGTCGGCCCGGCCGTACACCTCCTCCGGCGTGCCGTCGAGCACGATCCGCCCCTCGTCCATGATGACCACGCGGTCCGAATCCACGGTCTCCTCCATGAAATGCGTGATGAGCAGAATCGTGATGCCCTCGCGGTGGAGCTGCTTCGCGATGGCGAGCACCTCCCCCCGGCCTTCCGGGTCGAGCATCGCCGTTGGCTCGTCGAGGATGACGAGGTCCGGCTTCATCGCGACGACGCCCGCGATCGCGATGCGCTGCTTCTGCCCGCCGGACAGCAGGTGCGGCGCCATCTTGCGCTGCTCCAGCATGTCGACCGCCGCAAGGGACGACTGCACGCGGGCCCTTATCTCCTCGCGCGGCAGGCCGAGGTTCTCCGGCCCGAACGCGACGTCGTCCTCCACGACCGCGGACACCAGCTGGTTGTCCGGGTTCTGGAAGACCATGCCGGCCATGCGGCGGATTTCCCATATAGTCTCCTCGCGCCGGGTGTCGTAGCCCCCGACGACGACCGTGCCGCCTGTCGGCAGGAGCAGCGCGTTGATGTTCTTGGCCAGAGTGGATTTCCCGCTGCCGTTCCTGCCGATCACAGAAGTAAAACTGCCGCGCTCTACCATGAGGCTCACGCCTGCGAGTGCGACAGTCGTCCCTTCTTCGGTCGGGTACGAATATTCTAGATTTTCGATTTCTACAATGTCTATTTTACCAACTCTAAAAAGACTTCTTCCGCGCCGTCACCGCGCCTGGGGCCCAGTTTCAGAATGCGCGTATAGCCACCGTTCCGCTCCGCGTATTTCGGGGCGATCTCCTCGAACAATTTTTTCACGACGCTCTCGTCGAAGATGTACGCAAGCGCCTGGCGGCGCGCGTGCAAATCGCCGCGTTTCCCAAGCGTGATCATCTTTTCCGCCATGCGCCCCGCTTCCTTGGCGCGCGTGTCCGTCGTAGTGATGCGTCCTTCGCGGAGAAGATCCGTCACAAGGTTGCGCAACATCGCTTTTCTATGGGCGCTGTCCCTGCCCAGTTTTCGATAGCCCGGCATCTGCTCCTCCTTTCTTATTCTTCGGTTTCCTTCAGGCCGAGCCCGAGGTCGGCCAGTTTCTCTTTGACTTCTTCAAGCGACTTCTTCCCGAGGTTCCGCACGTTCATCATGTCGTCCTCGGTCTTCTGCGTCAGCTCTTCCACGGTGTTGATATTTGCGCGCTTCAGGCAGTTGAAGGAGCGCACCGAGAGCTCCAGCTCGTCGATCGGCATCTCCAGCGTGGTCGCCTTGCCGCTGCTGTCCGGCACGACCATCGTCTCCATCCCGCTCGCGCTGTCGAACAGGTTGATGAACAAGTCGAGGTGGTCGCGCATGATCTTCGCGCCGATGGCCACGCTCTCCGTCGGCGAGACGCTGCCGTCCGTCCAGACTTCGAACGTGAGCTTGTCGTAGTCCGTCACCTGCCCCACGCGCGTGTTCCCCACGGTGAAGTTGACCTTCGTGACGGGCGTGTAGATCGAATCGACCGGGATCACGCCGATCGGCGTCGCTTCCGATTTGTTCTGGTCCGCCGTCACGTAGCCGCGCCCCTTCGCGAGGTTGATCTCCATGTAGATCGAAGCGCCGTCCTCCAGCGTCGCGATGTGCAGGTCCTTGTTGTAGATCTCCACGTCCGCGCTGACCTTGATGTCGCCAGCGGTGACGATCATCGGCCCGCGCGCATCGATGATCACGGTCTTCTCGTCGTCGTTGTTGACGCGCACGGCCAGGCGCTTCAGGTTCAGGATGATCTCCGTCACGTCCTCTTTGACGCCGGGGATCGTCGAAAACTCGTGCATCACGCCGTCGATTTTGACGCTCGTCACCGCGCTGCCGGGCAGCGAGGACAGGAGGATGCGGCGAAGGCAGTTGCCCAGCGTCGTCCCGTACCCCCTCTCGAGCGGCTCTACAACGAATTTCCCGTAACGCTCATCGATCTCGGTGGGTTCAATCGTAGGTCTTTCAATTTCTATCACGAACAATTCCCTCCTTCATGAATACTGTTTCCCCGCCGCCGCATTACTTCGAGTAAAGCTCGACGATGAGGTGCTCTGCGATCGGCGTATCGATCTCCTCCCTCGCCGGCAGGTTCAGCACCGTGCCCTCGAGCTTGGCGACGTCCACGCTGATCCAGGCGGGAACGCTGATTTGCATATCTTTGATCTCCTCGAACTTCGGGGACTTGTGGCTCTTTTTCTTCACCGCCACGACCGAACCCGGCGCGACCTGGTACGAAGGGATGTCCACCTTGCGCCCGTTGACCGTGAAATGCCCGTGGTTGACCAACTGCCTCGCCTCTTTCCGGGAGGACGCGAAGCCCATGCGGAACACGACGTTGTCGAGGCGCGTCTCGAGCATGACGAGCAGGTTGTCGCCCGTGATGCCCTTCTTCGCCGCCGCCTTCACAAACGTGTTGTGGAATTGCTTCTCCAGCAGCCCGTAGAAGCGTTTCGCCTTTTGCTTCTCGCGCAGCTGCAGGCCGTAGTCGCTGGTCTTCTTGCGGCCCAGCCCGTGCTGCCCCGGAGGGGCGGAACGGCGCTCGAGCGCGCATTTCATCGAATAGCAGCGTTCGCCTTTCAAGAAGAGTTTCTGCGCTTCCCTTCTGCAGAGCCTGCAGGACGCATCCGTATATCTTGCCATCTTTTCCTCCTTACACCCTTCTCCGCTTCGGCGGCCGGCACCCGTTGTGCGGGATCGGCGTGATGTCCTTGATCATCGTGATCTCGAGCCCCGCGGACTGAAGCGCGCGGATCGCCGCCTCGCGCCCCGAACCCGGCCCCTTCACATAGACCTCGACGTTCTTGAGCCCGTGCTCCATAGCCGCCTTTGCCGCCGCTTCGGAAGCCATCTGCGCCGCGAACGGCGTGGACTTCCGCGACCCCTTGAACCCGAGGGAGCCGGCGCTCGACCACGAAATCGCGTTGCCGCTCTGGTCCGTCAGCGTCACCAAAGTGTTGTTGAAGGAAGCCTGGATGTGGGCCTGGCCCCGTTCGATATTTTTGCGCTCTTTTCTTTTCTTGCGCGTTGTGCGTTTGGCCTGTGCCATTTAAGACCTCCTTACTTGGCTTCTTTCTTTTTCCTGCCGACCGTCTTTTTCGGACCCTTGCGCGTCCGGGCGTTCGTCTTCGTGTTTTGTCCACGCACGGGCAGCCCCCTTCTGTGGCGGATGCCGCGATAACATCCAATCTCCATCAGCCGCTTGATGTTCAGGCTGACGTCACGGCGCAGGTCGCCCTCGACCGTGTATTCCGCATCGATGATCTTGCGGATTTTACCGGCATCGTCCTCCGAAAGGTCGCGCACGCGGATATCCGGATCCACGCCCGCCTTCTCGAGGATTTCCGTTGCCGTTTTCCGCCCGATGCCATAGATGTCCGTCAGACCGATCTCAATCCGCTTGTCTCTTCGCAGATCCACACCTGCAATACGTGCCATATCCTAACCTATCCTTTCCTTCAACCCTGCGTCTGCTTGTGCTTCGGGTTTTCGCAGATCACCATCACCTTGCCGTTGCGCTTGATGATTTTGCATTTTTCACAAATCGGCTTCACCGATGCCCTGACTTTCATTCTCTCTTCCTCCGCTCCGCTTCTTCCTACTCATGCGGGATTGACCGCGCAATCTATTATTTTACTATAACTTTTCCTCGCAAGCAAGTTGTTTTCATATGGACCCCGGCACCGCGTGTCATTTGTCCCTCCACGTGATGCGGCCCTTCGTCAGGTCGTAGGGCGACAGTTCCATCCGGACCTTGTCGCCGGGCAGGATCCGGATGAAATTCATGCGAATCTTTCCGGATATGTGCGCCTGCACCCGATGGCCGTTCTCGAGCTCGACGATGAACATCGCGTTCGGCTGCGCCTCAATCACTTTGCCTTCGACTTCGATGACGTCTTTTTTCGCCATATTATCCAACGTCCCTTTCGTCCAATGTGATCACGAGCGGCTCGCTGTCCGTGATGATCACCGTGTTTTCGTAGTGCGCCGCCGGCTTCCCGTCGTCCGTGACAACCGTCCAGCCGTCGTCCAGCGTGTGCACATCCGCCGTCCCCGCGTTGATCATGGGCTCGATCGCGAGCGCCATGCCCCTCATCAGTTTCGGCCCTTTGCCGGCCTCGCCGTAGTTTTTCACCTGCGGGCTCTCATGCATTTTGCTGCCGACGCCGTGCCCGACGTAATCCAGCACCACCGAAAACCCCGCGCCTTCCACGCACTCCTGCACCGCATGCCCGATGTCGGAGAGCCTGTTCCCCGCCCGGCACTGCGCAAGCGCTTCGAAAAAGCTCTGCCTGCAGATGTCCACAAGCCGCGCCTTCTCCGGATCGACGCTGCCGACGAAATACGTCCTTGCCGCGTCGGAAACCCAGCCTTTGTGCGTCGCCCCGATGTCCACCGAGACGATGTCGCCTTCCTCCAGGACCCGCTCTTCGGACGGTATCCCGTGCACGAGCTCCTCGTTGACCGAGACGCACGCGTTCGCCGGGAAGCCGCCATAGCCCTTGAACGTCGGGACCATCCCTTCTTCATGGATGCGTTTCTCCACGAAGCGGTCGATCTCCAGTGTCGTCACGCCCGGGCGGACGACCTCGGCAAGGTCGTGCAGGATCGCTCCCACCACTTTGCCGGACGCCTCCATCAGACGAATCTGCTCCTCGTTCTTGATGCGTATCATCCCTCAGCCGAGGATCTCTTCGATCTGATTTTCCAAGCTGTCCACGCCGGCCGTGCCATCGAGCTCGATGAGCAAGCCGGTCTTTTTATAGTATTCAACGAGCGGCTTCGTCTGCTCGTTGTATACGTCGATACGGTTCTCCGCCGTCGCCGCGTCGTCGTCCTTGCGCTGGATCAGCTCCGCGCCGTCGTCGTCGCAGACGCCCGCCTGCTTCGGCGGCATGCCTGTCACGTGGTAGACCCGGCCGCAGGAGGGGCATACGCGCCGCCCCGCGATCCGGTCGATCAGCACGTCCTTCGGCACGTCGATGAAAAACACCTTGTCGAGGGCCTCGCCCTTCCCGGAGAGGAGCTTGTCCAACGCCTCGGCCTGCGCGATCGTGCGCGGGAACCCGTCCAGCAGGTAGCCGTTCTTCGTGTCCGGCTCGGACAGCCTGTCCGCGACGAGGTCGATGACCAGCTCGTCCGGCACAAGCTCGCCGGCTTCCATATAGCCCTTCGCCTTGAGGCCGAGCGGCGTGCCTTCCGAAAGGTTCTTCCGGAAGATGTCGCCTGTCGCGATGGCGGGGATGCCATAGCGCTGCGTGATCCGTTCCGCCTGCGTGCCTTTGCCCGAACCGGGCGCCCCGAGCAACATGATCCGTGCCATTTTACAAGAACCCCCTGTAATTCCGCATGACCATCTGGTTTTCGATCTGCTTCATCGTATCGAGCGCCACGCCTACCGCAATGAGCAGGGCGGTGCCGCCGAAACGGATCTGCAGGTTCGTCGCCATCTGGATCAGATAGGGAAGCGAGGCAATCGCCGCGAGGAAGACCGCCCCGACAAACGTCACGCGCATCATGACCGTATTCAGGTATTCGATGGTCGGGCGGCCCGGCCGGATGCCCGGCACAAACCCGCCGTTGGCGCGCATATTTTCCGCGACGTCCACGGGGTTGAACGTGATCGCCGTGTAAAAATACGTGAAGAAGAAGATCAGGATCGCGTCGAGCGCGACATAGATCCACACGCCCGGGTCGCTGGGGTTCGTGCTCGTCGGCGACAGCCATTTGTTCATGAACGCCTCGAGCTTGCCGCCCGGGAAGAAGTACGTGATCGTCAGCGGGAACTGCAGGATCGAGAGGCCGAAGATGACCGGGATGACGCCCGCCTGGTTGACCTTGATCGGGATGTGCGTGTTTTGGCCGCCGTACATCTTGCGCCCCACGACGCGTTTCGCGTATTGCACGGGGATGCGCCGCTGCCCCTGCTGGACCAGCACGATGCCGACGATGACGGCGATCGCGAAGACGCAGAAGAGCACGAGCGAGATCATCGACACATCGCCGCCTTTGTAACTCGTCAGCGCGCTCGACACCGCGCTCGGCGCGCGGCAGACGATGCCCGCGAAGATGATGAGGGAGATGCCGTTGCCGACGCCGAACTCGTTGATCTGCTCGCCGAGCCACATCAGGAACGCCGTGCCCGCCGTCAGGCAGAAGATGATGACGATCTTCGTGAAGATGCGGTCGTCCGTGACGGCGCTCCGGAACAGGCCGAACGTGAAGCCGATCGCCTGCAGCAGCGCGAGCACCACCGTCAAGTAGCGCGTGATCTGCGTCATTTTCTTGCGGCCTTCCATGCCCTCCTTCGCGAGGTTCTCAAGATAGGGCACGGCGATCGTCAAGAGGTTGATGATGATCGAGGCCGTGATGTACGGCGTGATCGACAGCGCGAAGATCGTGAAGTTTTGGAACGCGCCGCCCGAGAAGAGGTTGAAGAGCTCGAACAGCCCCTGCCCTTCGAAGACGTCCGCGAGCACCGAGCGGTCAATGCCCGGCACGGGGATGTTTGACCCCAGCCGGAACACGACCAGCATCAACAAGGTGAAGACCATCTTCTGACGTATGTCAGGGATCTTCCATGCCTTGCCGAGGGTTTCCAACATGCCCATATTACAATACCTCTGCCTTGCCGCCGGCCTTTTCGATCTGCTCAGCGGCCGCCTTGCTGAATTTGTTTGCTTTCACCGTCAGGTTTTTCTCGAGCTTCCCGTCGCCGAGGATCTTCAGGCCTTTGTCCGCCTTTTTGATCAGCCCCTTTTCGCGCAGCGTCTCCGCCGTGACTTCCGTGCCGTCCTCGAAGATGTTGAGGTCGCCGACATTGACGATCTCCGGCTCCTTGCGCCAGATATTCGTAAACCCGCGCTTCGGGATGCGCCGGTAGAGCGGCATCTGGCCGCCTTCAAAACCGAGGCGCACGCCGCCGCCGCTGCGGGAGTTTTGCCCGTTCATGCCGCGCCCGGCCGTCTTGCCCTGGCCGGTCGCCGTTCCGCGCCCCTTGCGCTTCGGCGCCCTTGTCGAGCCCGGCGCCTTTTTCAGTTCATGCAGTTTCATCTGTTCGTTTCTTCCTTTCCGCTAAACGCCGGCGTACGATACCGACTCGCTTCCCCTTGCTTCTATTCTTCCGTCACTGTGACGAGGTGGCGCACCTTGCGGACAGCGCCGCGCGTCCCGGGCGAGTCCTCGAGCTCCACCGTCTGGTGCATCTTCCGCAGGCCGAGCGCGACCACCGTCTTCCGCGTGGAAGGCTTCTCGCCGATCGGGCTCTTCGTCAATGTGATTTTTATCGTCTTCGCCATGTTCACTACCTCTGCTTCTACCCGAGAATTTCAGCCGGCGTCTTGCCGCGCAGCTTACTGACCCCTTCGATCGTCTTGAGGCCTTTCAGCCCTTCAATCGTCGCATACGCCATATTGCCCGCGTTGTTGGAGCCGATGGACTTTGCGCGCACATCCTTGACGCCCGCAAGCTCGAGCACCGTGCGCACCGAGGAGCCCGCGATCACGCCCGTCCCCTCGGAGCCCGGCATGAGCAGCACGCGCCCCGCGCCGAAGATGCCCAGGTTGCGGTGCGGGATCGTCGTCCCGACCGTCGGCACGTAGATGAGCTTCTTCTTGGCGTCTTCGATCGCCTTGCGCACAGCCTCGGGGATCTCCCGCGCCTTGCCAAGCCCCACGCCGACGTGGCCGGCCTTGTCGCCGACGACGACCGTCACCGAGAACCGCATGTTGCGGCCGCCCTTGACCGTCTTCGCGACGCGGCGGATGTTGACGATGGACTCTTCGAGTTCCAGCTTGGATGCGTCGATTGTTCTGTCCTGCATCGAATTTCTCCTTTGTTAAAACTTCAAACCGGCTTCGCGTGCGCCGTCAGCCAGTTCCTTCACCCTGCCATGGTACAGGAACCCGCCGCGGTCGAACGCCACTTCGCCGATCCCCTTGTCCAGCGCCTTTTTCGCGGCGGCCTCGCCGACGAGCTTCGCCGCCGCCTTGTTGCCGCCATAGGCCGCCTGCGCCTTCACGTCCTTGTCGAGCGTGGACGCGCTGACGAGCGTCGTGCCCGTCACGTCGTCGATGATCTGCACCGAGATATTCTTCAGGCTGCGGTACACGCACATCCGCGGCTTCTCCGGCGTGCCGAAGAGGTTTTTCCGGACACGCTGATGCCGCTTGAGCCGCATATCGTTTCTGCTTTCTTTTGCCATCTTGCTGCTCCTTTTCTAACCTTTCACGCCGGCTTTGCCTTCCTTGCGCCGGACCTTCTCGCCCGCGTAGCGGATGCCCTTGCCCTTGTAGGGCTCCGGCGGGCGCCACGCGCGGATGTTCGCCGCGTAGTTGCCGACGATCGCCTTGTTGATGCCCTTCACGACGATCTCCGTCGCGCTCGGCACCTCCGTCGTGATGCCTTCGGGATCCGGCAGCTCGACCGGGTGCGAGTAGCCGAGGTTGAGGACGAGCTTGTTGCCCTGCTTGTCCGCCTTGTACCCGACGCCGACGATCTCGAGCTTGCGCTCGAAGCCGTCGGACACGCCCGTCACCATGTTGGCGATGAGCGTACGCGACAGGCCGTGCAGCGAACGGCTCTCTTTCATGTCGTCTCCGCGCGTCACCGAAATGACGCCGTCCTCGAGTTTCACGCCGATTTTCTCCGAGATCCTCTCGGAGAGTTCCCCCTTCGGCCCCTTGACCTTCACGAGGCCGCCGTCCGCGATGGTCACATCCACGCCGGCGGGAACCGTGATGGGAAGTCTACCGATTCTTGACATATCTTTCTCCTTCCTCCCTACCAGACGTAGCAGACCACTTCGCCGCCTACGCCGAGCTTGCGCGCTTCCTTGTCGCTGATGACGCCTTTGCTTGTCGAGATGATCGCGATGCCAAGGCCGCCGAGCACGCGCGGGACGTCGTGCGCCTGCACATGGACGCGCAGCCCAGGTTTGGAGATCTTGCGCAGCCCGCTGATGACGCGCGTCTTGCCGGGCGCGTATTTCATATCGATCCGGATCATGCCCTGCTTGCCGTCTTCCGTGACCTCAAACCCCTCGATGTAGCCTTCCTCCTTGAGGATGGCCGCGATGGACTTCTTCATTTTGGACGCAGGCACCTCGACCGTCTTGTGGCCGGCCGTGTTCGCGTTCCGGATTCTCGTGAGCATGTCTGCTACGGGATCTGTCATCGTCATTGCACTGTCCCTCCTTACTACCAGCTGGCTTTCTTCACGCCGGGGATCTCGCCTTTGTAGGCCAGCTCCCGGAAGCAGATGCGGCAGATGCCGTACTTCTTCAGCACCGAATGCGGCCGCCCGCAGATGCGGCAACGCGTGTATGCCCGCGTCTTGTACTTCGGCTTGCGCGCCTGCTTGATCTTCAACGAAGTCTTTGCCATTTCGTCTTCTCCGCCTTTCTTCCCGTTATTCCTTCACTATCTTCACTTTTCGAACGGCATCCCGAGCAGCCGCAGCAACTCCGCCGCTTCCTCGTCCGTCTTCGCCGTCGTCGTGAAGATGATGTTCATGCCCTTGATCTTGTCGACCTTGTCGTAGACGATCTCCGGGAAGATCGACTGCTCCTTCAGGCCGAGGCTGTAGTTGCCGCGCCCGTCGAACGAATTTTTCGACACCCCGCGGAAGTCGCGCACGCGCGGCAGCACGATGTTGAAAAACTTGTCCGCGAAGACGTACATGTTGTCGCCGCGCAGCGTCACCTTGCAGCCGACGCTCATGCCCGTGCGCACCTTGAAGTTTGCGACGGATTTGCGCGCCTTCGTGACGACCGGGCGCTGCCCGCTGATGAGCGCCAGCTCCTCGACCGCCGTCTCCATGATCTTCGCATTGTCCTTGGCTTCGCCGAGGCCCATATTGATCGTGATCTTCTCGAGCTTCGGGACCATCATCGGGTTGTCGTAGCCGAATTTGTCCTTGAGCGCCGGAAAGACCTCGTTTTTGTACGCTTCTTTCATTCTCGCTGCCATTTACTTACTGCCTCCAGTTTTCATCACACCGCCCGGTTCCATCACCTTGGTCAATCAAGCGTGTCGCCGGTCTTTTTCGAATAACGAACCTTCTCGCCGTTTTCGACGCGCCGCCCGACCCTCGTGCCGGACTTCGCTTTCGCATCCCAGTACATCACGTTGCTCGCATCGATCGGGCCCTCGACATGCTTGATGTCCGAGCGCTCCTTGCGCGTCTGCTTCTGGTGCTTCGTCTGCACGTTGACGCCCTCGACGATCAGCCGGTTCGTCTTCGTGAGCACCTTCAGCACCTTGCCCCTCTTGCCTTTGTCCTTGCCCGTGATGACCACCACGGTATCGTCTTTCTTGATCTGCATGGGCCTCCTCCTACAGCACTTCCGGCGCGAGCGACACGATCTTCATGAAGCTCCGCTCGCGGAGCTCCCGGGCCACGGGCCCGAAGATGCGCGTGCCAACCGGCGTCTTGTCCTCTTTGATGATGACCGCCGCGTTCTGGTCGAATTTCACGTAGGACCCGTCGCTGCGGCGCGCGCCTGTCTTCGTCCGCACGATGACGGCCCGGACGACGTCGCTCTTTTTGACGGCGCCGCCCGGCGTCGCCTCCTTGACGGCGCATACGACGATGTCGCCGATGTTTGCGTATTTGCGGCTCGTGCCGCCGAGTATGCGGATCACCAGGAGCTCCTTGGCGCCCGAATTGTCGGCGACCCTCAGCCTTGTTTCGTTTTGAATCATCTCGCGAGCGCCTCCTTACTTCGCCTTCTCGACGATGTCGACCAGGCGCCACCTCTTGTCCTTCGACAGCGGGCGGGTCTCCATGATCCGAACGCGGTCGCCGACCTGGCACCGGTTTTCCTCGTCGTGCGCTTTAAATTTCTTCGTCCGCTTCACGGCCTTCCCGTAGAGGGCGTGCCGCACGAAGTCTTCCACCGAAACCGTGATCGTCTTGTCCATCTTGTCGCTGACGACGATCCCGACCCTCGTCTTGCGGTTGTTTCTTTCCTGTTTCTCTGCCATCGCGCGCTCCTTTCCCGTTAACCGATCGCAGTGGCCGACGCGATCTCTTTTTCACGGATCACCGTCTTGATCCGCGCGATGTCGCGCTTCACGTCTTTCATGCGCATCGGGTTCTCAAGCTGCCCCGTCACGTGCTGGAAGCGGAGGTTGAACAGCTCGTTTTTCATCTTCAGGAGCTCCTCGCGGAGTTCCGTGTCGTTCATCTCCCTGACCTGTTCCATCTTCATTTCGCTTCACCCCCTTGGAGTTCCTCGCCTTTCACGGCGAACCGCGTCTTGATGGGCAGCTTGTGCGACGCGAGGCGCATGGCCTCTTTTGCCGCCGCAAACGAGACGCCCTCGATCTCGAACATCACGCGGCCCGGCTTCACCACGGCCACCCAATACTCGGGCGCGCCCTTGCCGGAACCCATGCGGACTTCCGCCGGCTTCTTCGTCACGGGCTTGTGCGGGAAGATCTTGATGAAGACCTTGCCGCCCCTCCGGATGGAACGCGTCATCGCGATACGCGCCGCCTCGATCTGGTTCGACTTGATCCAGCCGGGCTCCTCCGCGATCAGGCCGTACGTCCCGTACGTAATCGTGTTGCCGCGCGTCGCGACGCCTTTCATGCGGCCACGGTGGACCCTTCTTCTCTTTACACGTTTCGGCATTAACATGGTTGTTTGCTCCTTTATCCTCCGGTTCCCCGGGGCCAGCCCGGGAATGGCCATTGTTTACTCTTCCGCTGCGGTTTCCTCTGCCGCTGGCGCCGCTTCCTCGACCTGGGACGCGGTGATCTCCGCCGTCACTTCGGCCTGCTCTTCCGGCGCGGGCGCCGCCTTCGGGGCGGGGTCCTTCTTCGGCGTCAGACGCTTGCGCGGGTTGACGGCCCTGACCGGCTCCGGCCCGCTGTCGCGGCCGCCGCGGCCGCCTCTGCCGCCGTCACGCCCGCCACGGCCTCCGTCGCGCCCGCCGCCGTCGCGGTCCCTGCGCGGCCGGTCCCCGCGGTCGCGGTCGCCGTCCCTGCGGTCCCTGCGGTCGCGCCGGTCCCCGTCGCGCCCGCCGCGTCCGCCCGACTTGTCCTCGGGCACCTGGCTCATCAGACTCTTCTCGAGGCGCTCGCCGTGGTTGATCCACACCTTCACGCCGATCTTGCCGTATTGCGTATCCGCTTCCGCAAACCCGTAGTCGATGTTCGCCCGCAGGGTGTGGAGCGGCACGTTGCCTTCGTTGTATTTTTCGCTGCGGGCGATCTCCGCGCCGCCGAGACGCCCCGCCACGCAGACCTTGATGCCCTTGGCGTTCGCGCGCATCGTGCGCCCGATCGCCGATTTCATCGCGCGTCGGAACGATATCCGCTTCTCCAGCGCCTGCGCGATGCTCTCCGCCGTCAGCTGCGCATCGAGCTCCGCGCGCTTCACCTCGACGATGTTCAGCCGCACCGTCTTCTTCGTCATCTTCTCCAGCGCCGCCTTGATCTCGTCGGCGCCGCCGCCGCTGCGGCCGATGATGATGCCGGGCTTGTCCGTCATCACGCTGACCTTGATCTGGTTGTCCGCCTTGCGCTCGATGACCGTCTTGCTAATGCCCGCCGCGTACAGCTTCTTCTTGATGAACGTACGGATCTGATTGTCTTCGATCAGATAATTTGCAAAATCCTTTTTGCCTGCGTACCACTTCGAATCCCAGTCGCTGATGATCCCGACTCTGAGCCCGTGCGGGCTTACTTTCTGACCCATGCGATTCCTCCTATTCCTTTTCCCTGAGCGTCACGCCGATGTGGCTGCTTCTCTTCAAGATCGGGAAAGCCCGGCCTTGCGAGCCCGCCCTCCACCGCTTCATCGTCGGGCCTTTGTGCGCGTACACTTCGGCGACGTACAGGTTGTCCGGATTCATCTTGTGGTTTTCCTCCGCGTTGGCAGCCGCCGATTTGACGACTTTCTCCACGACCTCCGCGCCCTTCCCGGGCGTGAACTTCAGGATGTTCAGCGCCTCGTCAAGATCCTTGCCGCGAATCAATTTCACAACCGGCTGGAGCTTGATGTAGGACATCCTTACGTATTTGGCAATCGCTCTTGCTTCCATGGTGTTGCTCTATCTCCCTTCTACTCCGCCGCAGGGGCCTCTTCCGCCGCCGCGGGGGCGGCCTCGGCAGCCTGGCCTTCGCCCTCCGCCACCGCTTCGCCCGTCGTGCTCGTCACCGCGTTGAAGTCGAGCTTCGCGGCCCCACCGCCGGTCCGCCTGACCTTCGCGCTCTTGTCGGCGCCGTGCCCGCGGTAGGTGCGCGTCGGCGCAAACTCCCCGAGCCTGTGCCCGACCATGTCCTCCGTGATATACACCGGCACGTGGCGCCTCCCGTCGTGCACCGCGATCGTGTGCCCCACGAAATCCGGAAAGATCGTGGACGCGCGCGACCAGGTCCTAAGGATGCGCTTCTGGTTTTTCGTGTTGAGCTCCTGGATCTGCGCCAGCAGCTTTGCTTCCACGAAGGGGCCTTTTTTCAGTGATCTACCCATGCTCAGTTTGTCCTCCGATTACTTCTTCCCACGCCGTTTTACGATGTATTTGTTCGACGGCTTGTTTTTCTTGCGCGTCTTGTAGCCGAGCGCCGGCTTGCCCCACGGCGTCACCGGGCCCGTGCGGCCGATGCCGGCCTTGCCCTCGCCGCCGCCGTGCGGGTGGTCGTTCGGGTTCATGACCGAGCCGCGCACCGTCGGGCGGATGCCCATATGGCGCTTGCGGCCAGCCTTGCCGATCTTGATGATCGCGTGCTCGTTGTTGCCGACGACGCCGATCGTCGCCTTGCACTCGATCCGCACCATGCGCACTTCGCCCGAAGGCAGCTTGACCTGCGCATAGTTGCCTTCCTTCGCCATGAGCTGCGCGCTCGTGCCCGCCGAACGGGCCAGCTGCGCGCCCTTGCCGGGCTTAAGCTCCACGTTGTGGATGATCGTGCCGAGCGGAATCGACGAAAGCGGGAGCGCGTTGCCGGGCATGATGTCCGCGGCAGGCCCCGACATGATCGTATCGCCAACCTTCAGCGCGAGCGGTGCGATGATATAACGCTTTTCGCCGTCCGCATAGAAGATGAGCGCGATGTTGGCGCTGCGGCCGGGATCGTACTCGATCGCTTTCACCTTGCCGGGGACGCCGTCCTTGTCGCGCTTGAAGTCGACGATGCGGTACTTCAGGCGGTAGCCGCCGCCGCGGTGGCGCACCGTGATCTTGCCGCGCACATTGCGCCCCGAATGCTTCTTCAGCGTCTGCGTAAGGCTCCTCTCCGGCTTCGTCTTCGTGATTTCCTCGAAGGTCGAAACCGTCATGCCGCGCAGGCCGGGCGTTGTCGGATTGTATTTTTTGATACCCATAGTCCTTTGCTCCTACTTCCCTACAAGCTCTGGAAGAACTCGATCTCCTTGCTGTTTTCCGAGAGGGTCACGATCGCCTTCTTGGAGGCCGCCGTGTAGCCGACGTTGCGGCCCTGGCGCTTTTTCTTGCCCTTCACGTTCATGATGTTGACCTTGGAGATCTCGATGCCGAAAATCTCCTCGAGCGCCTGCTTGACCTGCGTCTTGTTGGCGTCGACGTGCACCTTGAACGTGTACTTGCGCTCCTGCGCGTCGTCCATGCTGCGTTCGGAAATGACCGGTTTGATGATCACGTCGTATGCTGTCGCGATGTTGCTCATGCGGAATACACCTCCTCGATCTTGCCTACCGCGTCCTTCGTCACGATGAAGCTCGTATATTTCATGATCTCGTAGACGTTCATGCGGCCGACGTACGTCGTCTCGACGCCCGGGATGTTGCCCGCGGACTTCACGACGTTGTCGTCCTTCGCGGCCGTCACGATGAGGGCCTTCTTCTCCGCGCCGACGTTCCCCAGGAATGCCACCATCTCCTTCGTCTTCGGCGCCTCGAAGCTGAGCTCGTCGACCACGATGATCTCCTCGTCCTTCACCTTCGCGGAGAGGACGCTGAGCATCGCAAGACGCTTGACCTTTTTGGGGATCGAATAACGGTAATCGCGCGGTTTGGGGGCGAACACGACGCCGCCGCCGACGTGGTTCGGCGCCACCGACGAGCCCTGGCGCGCCCGGCCCGTGCCCTTCTGGCGGAAGGGCTTCTTGCCGCCGCCGCGGACCTCGGAACGGGTCTTCGCAGACTGCGTGCCCTGGCGCTGGTTCGCCAGGTAGTTTTTCACGGTGTCGTGCACCGCGTACTCGTTCGGCTCGATGCCGAAAATCTCGTCCTTCAGGTCGATCGTCCCGGCGTCCTCGCCCTTCATGTTTTTCATTGTAACTGTTGCCATTCTACTCAGCCTCCCCTCTTAATTCCCTTTGACCGCATAGCGGACGCGGACGACGCCGCCGCGCGTGCCTGGGACCGCGCCCTTCACGAGCAGCAGGTTGCGCTCGGGGATGATCTTCACGAGCTCGAGGTTTTGCACGGTGACCGTGTCGTGCCCCATGCGCCCGGGGCCCTTGTTCCCTTTGAAGACGCGCGAGGGGTAGGTGCCCGCAGCGAGCGCGCCGGCGAGCCTCTTGTGCTTGCTGCCGTGGCTCATGGGCCCCCTGTGGTGGCCGTGCCGCTTGATGTTGCCCTGCGTGCCCTTGCCCTTGCTCGTGCCCGTCACGTCGATGAGCTTGCCCTCTTCGAAATCCGCGACCGTGATCTCCTGCCCGGCCTCGTAGGCCTCATCCTCCTCGATCCGGATCTCCGCGAGCTTCTTGTACAGCGGGCTGCCCCACTTCTCGAAATGCCCTTTCGTGGGCTTGTTCGCGCGGCTCTCCTTCAGCGTCTGGTAGCCGATCTGCACGGCGTCGTACCCGTCCGACTCCTTCGTCTTGATCCGGACGACCCTGTTTGGCGTCGCCTCGATGACCGTGACGGGGACGACGTTTCCGTCTTCCGTGAAGATCTGGGTCATGCCGATCTTCTTCCCTAGTATTGTCTTCATCTGATAGTCTCCTCCTTTACAGCGGAACGCGTCCCCGCGTTCATACTAAAGTTTGATCTCGATATCCACCCCGGCCGCCAGGTCGAGGTTCATCATCGCATCCATTGTCTTCGGCGTCGCGTGCGTCAGCACGATGAGCCGTTTGTGCGTACGCTGTTCAAACTGCTCGCGGCTGTCCTTGTATTTGTGGGGCGCGCGGATGACCGTCACGACCTCCTTCTCGGTCGGGAGCGGAATCGGCCCCGAGACGACCGCGCCGCCGCGCTTGGCCGTGTCGACGATGTCCGCCGCAGCCTTGTCGAGCACTTCCGGCTCGTAAGCTTTCAGTTTGATCCGTATCTTTTGCGTATCAGCCATCAGTTTCCTCCTGAAACCATCTCGTCCTCCCGGGCTCATCCCGGAAGCCACACAAAAACATGCTCGGTTTTTGCGCGAGCATTGGCTATTATATTATTGAAAAATGGGGAATGCAAGGGTTTTTTGCGATTTTTTTCGAAATTTCGCGGTTTTTCCTGAGAAAAACGTTGATATTTCAATTATTTGCTCGGTCGCATTGTGCACACGCTTCCACGCGTATCACTCCCGGCTCGGGTCCCGCCCCTCGCACGGCACGCCGCACAGGCATTTGCCGCAGCCGTAGCGCGGGGCGTACTTCCCCCGCGTCTCCACGAGCTTCGCCCCGCACGGCGGGTGCGCCTTGCCGCTCTCTGTGTCGATGGCCCCGGCGGGGCAGCGCGCGGCGCAGCGGCCGCAGCGGATGCAGTGGTCGTAGATCCCCCCGTACGCGCGCGGCGTCGGCGCCATCTCCAGGTCCGTGACGAGGCTGAAGAAGCGCCCGCACGCACCCTTCTCCGTGATGAGCCCCTTCGAGAGCCCGAAAGTGCCGAGCCCGCAGACGTACGCCACATGGCGCTCCGACCAGTTGCTCGTGTACGCCCCGCGCGCCGCTTCCGGGACGCCCGGGAAGGCGGCCGGGTCCGTGGTGGCGCCCTCCTGTGCAAAGAAGCGGCCGTCCGCCATCGGCAGGGCCGCGCGGTGGCCTGCCGCCCGCAAGGCCTCCACCGCAGCGCCGGCGGCCCTCACCATGAACTTGTGGCCCTCGATGCGCCCGTGCAGCCACTCGGCCGAGGGCTCCGCGCCACCCGCGTTGCTCGCCTTGATGCGCTCTATATATGGAAGGAAAACGGACAGCACCGACTTCGCGCCGGGGCAGACGTCCCCCGGCAGCATATGCCACGGGCCGACGGCCTCCTCACGCCGAAGCGCTTCAAACAGCGGGTCGTCCGCCCGCGCCACCCCGAACAGCGGCGCGCCGAAGATGCGCATGCCCGCGAGGTCGGGCCGCAAGGCCACCTCCGGCGCCAGCGCCCCCGCAGAGTCATCCAGCACCGTGGCCGATATCCGTTCCATCAATTGTTTTTCATCCATAGTCTTCCTTGTGCTTTCGCCCTGTGGACAAATTTCGCTTATATGTGTGGCTGCCGCGCCTTTTGCTTGCGTTTTTTGTCGAATAACGAAGCCTGATGCTGGAAATGCGTCGATTTCGAGGGCCTGCCTCGACCGGGTTCACTCATTTAAACGAAATTTGACCATGGCGGCACTGTGCGGCGCGCGCGCTTGCACGTACGCGCGCCCGCGCTTGCGCCTGCGCTTATTTGCCTTTGATGACGACTGGTATCCCTGCGGACATGCGGACGACGCTTTCGGCGGCGGCCGCGAGGCGGTTGCAGAGGCGGCCCGTGGCCTCGCGCGCGTCGCGCTCGGTGCGCGTCGCCGGGATCACGCCCGCGCCCACCTCGTCGCAAGTGATGACCTCCTTCGCGAGCAGCGCCTCGTAGAACTGCGGCGCGCCCTCCGGATCCGCGAAAACGAGCGCGTGCAGGTTGAGCAGGACCGGGAAGCCCTCCGCCGGATCCGCGCCCCACAGCGGTTCCACCCTGCCGTCCGCGATGCTGGACGCGTCCCACATCTGCGCCTCCGTGTAGCCGAGCCCCTGAACATATGCGTGCTTGCCCGAAGCAGCGCCCCCAATGACCAAAATCATAGCATCGTCCCCTTTCCGGCGCCGGCAGTGACGGCGACAACCGCCCCGAGCGCCCACAACTCCGAGATTTGAATTAGATAACCGGCCAGATCGCCCGTCATGCCGCCGAATTCCCGTAGGCTCATGAAACGGACGTACAGCGCGCAGAAGGCCACCGCCAGGATGGCGAAAGCCGCCGGCGCGCCGCTGACAACCAAAGAAAAGCCCGCCGCCAGCGCAAACCAAACGGCGCAGCAGACGCGGGCGGACACCGCCGCGCGCCCCCCCCGGAACGTGTGCAGCAGGTCGTTGTTTTCCACGAAGGGAAACGCGAGGCTGGCGAAGGCGCCCGCCGCGCGGCTCATGACGGAGACGAAGCCGAGCAGCCATATCTCCGGCACGGAAAACACGATGGCGAAAGCCGCCGGCCCCCCCGCCGCATCGACCGCGCCCACCAAGCTGCCATCCGCCGCGAGCCCGTCGATCACGTACCAGCCGGACTGCCGCAACAGCTCGCAGGCCAGCGCGAAATACACGAGCAGGTAGGCCGCCAGCCCGATGCCGGCGAAGGCGCCGATGTTCGGGTCCCCCAGGATCTCCACCTTGCGCGCCTTCGAGGCGCGGCTCGACAGCGCGTCGACCGTGTCCGCGAAGCCGTCGAGGTGGATGCCCCCGGACAGCGCCACAGGGAGCAGCGTGAGCCCCGCCGCAGTGAGCACCGTGCCGAGGCCGAGCGCCGACGCGAGCCGGACCCACCCGAACAGGAGGAACACGTTCACGACGCCGACGAGCGGCAGGGCCGCCAGAACGACGGCGCCGTTTGCGCGCGAAAACTCGCCTTTCGGCAGCGGCAGGCGCGAAAACATCGTGAGGGAGAGCGAGACCGAGCGGAAAAAGGTCACAGCAGCCCCTTCCCCTTCAGCACGAGCGGGATGCCGCATACGAGCTCGCACACCACGTCGAACCGGGCGGCGAGCGCAGCGTTGAGCCGGCCGAGCGTCTCCACGTAAAGGCGCGTGCCTTCATTGTATTGTTCGTTCACGCCGCCGCCGACGTCGTTTGTGACGACGATGAGGTTTGCGCACCGGGCCTCCAGCGCGCCGATGCCTTCGAGGATGCGCCCCTCCGCCGCCTCGTCGGCCTTGCCCTCGTCGTCGAACATCTCGTTCGCCGTCAGGTTGCACAGGCATTCGAGCAGCACGGTCGCGGCCTTCTTCGGCTTGAACGAGCCGATGCCCGTATCGCACTCGACGGTCTCGAAGCCCTTCTCGGCGCGCATCCCCTTGTGGCGCTCGATCCGCGCGGCCGACTCCTCCCCGTAAGGCCGCATCGTCGCGAGGTAGTAGAGCGGCGGCGCGAAGGACGTCGCGAGCTGCTCCGCGTAAGTACTTTTCCCGTTGGCGCTTCCGCCTGTCAATAGTATTTTCATGATGTTATTCTACCACGACCTCCTTTATGACCAATGAGACAACAGTTTTTGCATCCAAGCATGGACATCCATGCCGTAGACCGACTGGAGATTTTCCGGCGACAGCGCCTCGTCCGGCGCGCCGCCGGCCACGATGTGCGCGCGGTTCATGAGCAGCACGCGCGAGCCGTAGGCCTTCACGAGGTTCAGGTCGTGCGTGACGGAGACGACGGCCTTCCCGGGCTGCCGGAGCCACTCGGAGATGAGCTCGAACGTCTGCTTCTGGTGCGGCAGGTCGAGGTGGTTCGTCGGCTCGTCGAGGATCAGCACCCGCGGATCCTGCGCGAAGACCTGCGCGAGGAAGGTGCGCTGCAGCTCGCCGCCCGACAGCGTCAGGATCGACTGGCGCTCGCAGGGCACAAGGCCGGTGCGCTCGATCGCCTCCCGCACGACCGCCTCGTCGTCATAGCCCGGGCCGCCCGGCTCCGGATCCCCCCGGCGGCCGCCGCGCCCCCCGAAAAAGCCCGCGCGGTGGGCATAGCGCCCGAGGCGCACCACTTCCCCCACGGTGAAGGCGTAGAGGGCCACGTTGCTCTGGGCCAGCACGCCGATGCGCCGCGCGATCTGCCGCGGCCGCATCTGCCGCAGGGGCTCGCCCTCGAACAGCACCTCGCCCGTATACGGGGCGCTTTGCGCGATGGCGCTCACGAGCGTGCTCTTGCCCGCGCCGTTCGGCCCGCAGATCATGAGCCACTCGCCCTCCTCCACCGAAAAGCGCACGTCGTCCACGAGCACAAGGTCGCCGTACCGCACGGTCACGCCGCTGATGTCCAGCATCCCGCTCATTTCACCTTCCTCATGGCCGCTACAATAATATTGACGAAGATGACCGCGCCGATGAGAGACGTGACGACGCCGATCGGCAGCTCGCGCGGCGAGAACAGCGTGCGCGCCGCAAGGTCGCTGAGCATGAGGAAGATCGCGCCCCCGAACAAGACGGCGGGCATGAGCCGCAGGTGGTTGGGCCCGACAAGGTACCGCACCATATGCGGCGTCACGAGGCCGACGAAACCGATCGTGCCGCCGACGGACACGCAGATGCCCGTCAGCGCGGACACGCTGATGAGCACGAGGAGCTTCGTCCGCTTCACGTCGACCCCGACGTGGAGCGCGTTCTCCTCGCCGATCGCGAAGGCGTTCAGCTCGCGCCGCATGGACAGGAGGATCCCGCCGAACACGAGCAGCGAAAAAAACAGCAGCGCGGCGTTGGCAAACGTCGTGCTCGCGAGCGAGCCCATCGTCCAAAACAGGATCGTGCCCGCCTTCTCGCCCGCGAACGTGATGATGATCGAGCTCAGGCTCGCGATGAACATCGAGAAGATGATGCCGAGCAGGATGATCGTGTTCGAGGAGAGCGACCGGTCGATCTGGTAGGCGAGCGTCAGGATGACGAGCAGCGACAGGAACGAGAACGCCGCCGCCATGATCGTCGTCCCCGCAAACGGGAGGGCCGGGATCTGGATGCCGAACGCGATCGCGATGACCGCGCCGAGCCCCGCGCCCGACGATATGCCCAGCGTCGTGCCGTCGGCCAGCGGGTTTTTCAGCAGCCCCTGCATCGCGCAGCCGCTGACGGACAGCGACGCGCCCATGAGCCCCGCGACCAGGACGCGCGGGAAGCGCACGGTCACGACGATCGACCAGACCGTCTTGTCGAACGCGGGCCGCCCCGTCAAGAAGCGCCCGACCTCCCGCGCCGCGTCCGGCAGCGGCACGCGCACGCTCCCAAGCGACAGGCAAACCACGACCGCCGCCAAAGTGGCAACGACAAAGAGCACCCAGACAACCGGCCGGTACCGCCCTCTTTCAACCATTCTCAATTCCATGAACGAAATCCGACAGCGCCTGCACGCCTTCCGCCAGCCGCGGCCCCGGGCGCGAGAGCTCGTTGTTCGGCAGCTCGAGGATCGCGCCATTTTGGATGGCCGTCACGTTCTCCCAGCCGCTGCGCGCCAGCAGCTCGTCGACGGGCTTCGCGCCCTCGCCGTAGTACATCGTGATCGTGAGGATATAGTCGGGGTTGCGCTCGATGACCTGCTCCTCGGACACCTCTGCGTAGCCCTCCAAGTCCGCGAAGATGTTCGTGAGGCCGACCAGCCCCGCCGCTTCGTCCATGAACGTCCCCTCGCCCACCGTCCACAGGCCGTACTCGAGCGGCGACACCTCGAAATAGATCGTGCCGCCGTCCACCTTGTCCGCGGCCACCGTCTCGAACGTCTCCTGCATGGATGCAATAACATCCGCCGCCTCGGCCTCTTTGCCGATGAGCGCGCCGATCTCCTCAATCGTGACATACGTCTCCTCGATGGTGCTCGCGTCGGACGTGTAGACCTCGATGCCCGCCTCCTCCAGCTGCGCCGCCTGCTCGGGCGACTGCGCCATCGTCGCCATGAGGACGAGGTCCGGCTTCAGCGCGATGATCTGCTCGACGTTCGTTTCGTCGCCGGAGCTCACCGTCGGCACCTCTGCGATTTCCGGCGGCCAGTCGCAGTATTCGCCGCGGCCCACGAGCATGTCCCCGCCGCCGAGCGCATACAGGATCTCCGCCGAGGACGCGGTCAGCGCGACCACTGTCGTCCCCTCCGCCTTGCCCGATGAAATGCCGCCGCTGCCGCAGCCCGCGAGCAGCGCCATGGCAAGCAGCAAAACGACGGCAAGCGCCGCGGCCCGTTTGTTGTTATTTCTGATCATGTAGGGGCTCTCCTTCCCTTTGGCGGGCGCCTTGCGGGAATGGATTTCGGAACGGTACCGGAAACTCTCATAACCCAGAAGAGCCCTCGTGATGAGATGGCCGCCCAGGTATCCCGGCTTTGCTATTTCTTCCGCTTCACGGTTACTGGTATAGCGCGGGCCTCGCACCCGCTTCCCTTGAAACAGCCATCCTTATTGGTGGGAAACGCGGTTTTCCCGCATTCCCTATGTGGGAATCATATTGCATCCGGGGCAAGGTTGTCAATATGGTTTATAATAGGAGCATGGACCGGATTGAATTGATCGCAATCGACATAGACGGCACGCTCGTCGACCACAGCAACGGCAGCACGATAGCGGAGGCGGACCGGGCGGCCATCGCGGAGGCGCAGGCGCGCGGCATCCATGTCGTGCTGGCGTCCGGCAGGGGCTACGACGGGGCGGCGCTCTACAACAGGGAGCTGGGCATCCGCGGCTACACGATCGCGAGCGTCGGGGCGCACGTCGCGGACGCGGGCGGCCAGATCGTTTTCGCGACCCATATCGACCCGGCGGTCACACGGGAGATCCTCACCGGCGCGGCGCGGCGCGGCATCCACTTCCACGCCTACCTGGACGACCGGTTCTACTACCTTGAGCCGAACGAATACACGGCGCAGTACGAGGCGCAGCTCGGCTATGCGGGGGCGGCCGACCCGGACCTGCTGGCGAAAGAGCTGCGCGCCGCGAAGCTGCTGCTCGTGGCGGAGCCGGACGAGATCCTGCGCATCCGCTCCGAGCTGGAGGCGCGCTACCCGGGCCTGGCCTTCGGGTCCTCCGCGCCGTTCTTCCTGGAAATCATCGACGGCGCGGCCAACAAGGGCAGGGCGCTCGCCTTTGTCGCGGGGCAGCTCGGCGTCCCGGCCGGGCGCATCATGGCGATCGGCGACAGCGACATCGACATCAGCATGCTGCGCTTCGCCGGCGTCGGCGTGGCCGTGAAGAGCGCCGACCCCGCGCTGAAGGCGGAGGCGGACTACGTGTGCACGGGCGAGCGCGGCGAGCCCGGCATCGCGGAGGCGATCCGGGTGTTTGCGTCATGATCATCGACTGGATACTGTTTGAAATACTGGTGCCGATCTCCGTGCTCGTGGGCGCCCTCCTCGACCTCCTGCTCGGCGACCCCGCGTGGCTGCCGCACCCGGTGCGGTGGATCGGCGCTCTGATCGCCTACGAGGAGCGCGCGCTGCGCAGCGGGATCAAGGTGAAGAAACGCCCGCCGAAAAAGGTCGCGCGCGAGCTGCGGGCCGCCGGACGGAGGCTCGTGTTCATCGTGATCCTCACGTCGGGCCTGATCTGCGTGGCGGCCTGCGTCGGCCTCTTCCTCGTCCACCCGCTGCTGGGGTTCGCCGCCTTCTCCGTCACGAACTGGTTCATGCTCTCGGCGCGCTCGCTCGCGCAGGAGGCCGACAGCATCCGCACCCTGCTCGAGGAGGGGTCCATCCCCGCCGCGCGGCGCACGGTCGGGCGCATCGTCGGCAGGGACACGCACAACCTGGACGAGGAGGGCATCGCGCGCGCGACCATCGAGACCGTCGCGGAGAACACCTCGGATGGCGTCGTCGCGCCCCTGCTCTTCATGGCCGTCGGCGGCCCGCTCGGGGGCGTCATCTACAAAGCGATCAACACGATGGATTCGATGGTCGGCTACACGAGCCCGCGCTACCTGAACTTCGGGCGCGCGGCCGCGAAGCTCGACGACGCGGCGAACTTTGTGCCGGCGCGCCTCACGGCTTTCTTCATGGTCCTTGCGGCCGGCATCCTGCGCTACGACATCCACGGGGCCCAGGTCGTCTGGTCGCGCGACCGCCGCAAGCACGAGAGCCCGAACAGCGCCCAGAGCGAGTCCGCCTGCGCCGGCGCGCTCGGCGTCCGCCTCGGCGGCGGCGCGACCTACGCCGGCGTCTGGCACGAGCGCCCCTACATCAACGCGGGGGGGCGCCCGCCGGAAGCGGAGGACATCCGCAAGGCGGCGCGCCTTCTGCTCGCGACGGAGCTGCTCGTGCTCCCCTTCGCCATCGCCATCAGCGCCCTCGTCTGGTTCCTGATCCTGCTGCTGGTGTAGACTGCGCGGGTTGCCTGCGCCGGCCCGCGTCACTCATTCCGCATCCGCGATTGTGAACCGCATCCGGACATGCTCCCGGCGCTCCGCCTCGTCCACGAGCGCGATGGCGGCGTCCGCGTAAGAGATCGCGCTCTCGCCTTTTTCGTTCACGAGCAGCTCGTCCAGGCCGGCGCGGTAGCGCCCCGTCCGGGCCCCCTCCGCGTTGAACAGCCCAGGCGGGCTCATATAGGTCCAGCGCACGTCCTTCCGCTTGCGCAGCTCGTCGAAGGCGGCGGTCATCGCCGTCGACAGGGGGACGTACTCGGGCGGCATCAGCGGCGAGTCGAGCAGCCGCGTCCGGTGCGCGGCGTCCACGTACAGGCTGCCCGCGCTGCCCACGACGAGCAGCCGCTCCGGCCGCCCGGCAAGTATATTCGCCAGGTGGCGGAGCGACGTGACGTGCTCCCGTAGCCGGTCTTCCTCCCATTTGCCGAACGCGTCGATGACCACCTCCCAGCCCTTCACGTCGCGGTAGGTGAGCCGGAACAGATCCTTCTCGAGCACCCGCGCGCGCCGGTCGACCGACGCAGCCCCGCCGCGCACGACCGCGAGCACGCTGTGCCCCCGGTCCAGCGCCTCCTTGACCAGCAATTTTCCCATTCTCCCGTTCGCTCCAACAATAGCAATCTTCATAACTGAAAACCTCCTTTTTCGATTTCAAATCGTAAAGTAAGGCTTCGCGTAGCACGAAGGTCAAATATTATTTTTTAGGATGGAATAATAAGGTCAGATGTAGCGGCTGAAATCGATGTGCTTGTCGAGGATTCCGTAGACGGCGAGCACGGGCGCGACGTTCACTGCGGCCGCGACACTCAGGATGCCCATGAAGGCGAGCAGCGCAGGCCAGCCGCCCATCATCGGGAGGAGCAGCGGCGACAGGACGAGGACGGCCACGGGGCCGTTGATCAGCACGGCGACAGCGCCGGAAACGATGCAGGCGAGGGTCACGCTGCGCGATGCGAGCTTGCCGTATACGAACCCGAAGGCCAGCATGCAGACCGCCATCATCAGCGCGGTCAGCAGATGGACGGGCAGCGTGTACGGGAAGCCGTGCAGCAGCGCCGTGAACATATGCCCGAGCGCGCCGACCGCGGCGCCGTAGCGGACGCCGAGGATCAGCGCCGCGAGGAACGCCGGCAGCGAATCGAGCGCGATCGACGTGCCGAAGAAGCTTATGTTCGCGAGCACATAGCTCATCGCGATGAAGAACGCGGCGAGGATGAAGCTGATCAAGGTTTTGCGTGCGGCAGTAGTGTTCATGCACATTATGTTACTAGCACCACCGCCGCACTGTAAAGGTAAAAACTTGTCCTATATCCGGCTGCCCGGCTACCCGACCTGCGGCAGGCCCTCGAGCGATTTCTCGAGATCCTCGTCCGTCGGGATGTAGTCCGTCATCGTGCCGTTGTTGAACTGGTCGTACGCCACGAGGTCGAAATAGCCCGTGCCCGTCAGCCCGAACAGGATCGTCTTCGCCTCGCCCGTCTCCTTGCATTTCAGTGCCTCGTCGATGGCACAGCGGATCGCGTGCGCGCTCTCCGGCGCGGGCAGGATCGTCTCGCGCTGCGCGAACAGCTTCGCCGCCTCGAAGACCTTCGTCTGCTCGTAGCTGACCGCCTCCATATAGCCGTCATGGTACAGCTTCGAGAGGATCGGGCTCATGCCGTGGTACCTCAGGCCGCCCGCGTGGTTGGCCGAGGGCTTGAAGCCGCTGCCGAGCGTGTACATCTTCGCGAGCGGCGTCGTCTTGCCCGTGTCGCAGAAGTCGTAGGCGTATTTGCCGCGCGTGAAGCTCGGGCACGAGGCCGGCTCGACCGCGACGATGCGGATGTCCTTCGCCTTGCCCGTGATCTTGTCGCGCAGGAAGGGCGCCGCGAGGCCGCCGAGGTTCGACCCGCCGCCCGCGCAGCCGATGACCACGTCCGGGTACTCGCCGAGCTTCTGCATCGCCAGCTCCGTCTCCAGCCCGATGACCGACTGGTGCAGCAGCACCTGGTTCAGCACGCTGCCGAGCACGTAGCGGTAGCCCTCGTTCGTCACCGCGACCTCGATGGCCTCGGAGATGGCGCAGCCGAGCGAGCCGCTGTCTTTCGGGTCGGCCGCGAGGATCGCGCGCCCCGCGTTCGTCGTGTCGGACGGGCTCGCAAACACCTTCGCGTCGAACGTCTCCATGACGGCGCGGCGGAACGGCTTCTGCTCATAGCTGACCTTGACCATGTAGACGATGAGATCGAGCCCGAAATACCTTGCCGCCTCCGCGAGCGCCGTGCCCCACTGGCCGGCCCCCGTCTCCGTCGTGATGCCCTTCAGCCCCTCGTCCTTCGCGTAGAAGGCCTGCGCGACCGCCGAGTTGAGCTTGTGGCTGCCGCTCGTGTTGTTTCCCTCAAATTTGTAGTAGATCTTTGCCGGGGTGTCCAGCGTCCGCTCGAGGTCGTACGCGCGGCACAGCGGCGCCGGCCGGTAGACCTTGTAGATGTCGAGCACCTCGCCGGGGATGTCGAAGAAGCGCGTCTGCCCGTCCATCTCCTGCTGCGCGAGCTTCTTGCAAAACACCGGGTACAGATGCTCCTCCTGCGCGGGGGTGCCGTCCGGCAGCAGCATCGGATCCGGCTGCTCCTTCATGTCCGCGCGCAGATTGTACCATTGCGTCGGCAGCTCACTCTCGTGCAGATAGATTCTGGTCGGTGCATTGTTCGTACTCATTTTGGTTCCCTCCTTTATCTTGGGTTCCTGCGGGAAA
>JAISTX010000022.1 GCA_031272365.1 Eubacteriales Family XIII. Incertae Sedis bacterium | reverse complement strand
CCTTCTGGTGGTAGCCGCCGTACGGCGCCTTGTGGAAGGCCACGATCACGAATTTGTTCGCGCCCTTCGCCTCGATCTCCGCGCGCACCCCGTCCCGGATCTTCTCCAGGTCGGCCTTCCTGGCCGTGCTCGTGTAGTTTGAGTTGAGGACGATGAACAGCGCGTTGCCGTACGTGAACGAGTACGTGAGCGGGTAGCCGACGGACGGGACGTTGAACATGCCCTGCGTGAACTTGATCATCGTCGCGTCGGTGCCCTCGTGGTTGCCGAGCGTCGGCAGGAAGGCCGGCTCCGCGAGACTCGTGCCTGTCGCGCTCAGGAAGCCCTTCCAATGGCCAGCCGTGTTCGCGTCGACCATGTCGCCCGTGTGAAGGACGAAGGCGGCGTCCCCGGCGCGGTCCAGCGCCACGTCAAGCGTCCTGCCCCAGTATTTCGAATAATTGAGATACCCGCCTTGCGAGTCCGCGACGTGCACGAACGTGAAGCTCTCCGTTTCCGGCGCCGCCGTGCGGAACGAATACCAGTCGGAGAGGTAGGTGAAGACCGTGCCGGATTTGGCCGACGTCACCTTGTTGCCGATCCGGTACTGGTAGGCCGTGCCGGCCGCAAGCCCCTTGATGGACACCTTGTGGATCACCTCGCTCGGGAAGTAGATGCCCGCCGCCGCGCTCGCGCCCGGGAACGTGGCCGTCCGCCCGGATCCCAGCTCCTTGATCTCGACGAACGGCTGCGTGCCCATGCCTTTGTCCGTCTTCCAGCTGAAGCTGCGCGTCGTGGCAGCATCCGCGTCGGAGCCGTTGCCGAAGGCGTTATTCAAAGAATCGAAGACCAGGGCGCGCGCCTCCGGCGCCGGCGTTTCGCGTTTGTTGATCTCGAAGCGGTCGACGAGCTCCCCGCCCGCCGTGTACGCCCAGACGCGGATGGCGTCCGCGTCCGCCTCGACGCAGGAGTACGTCTTCGCGTCCGGCGCGTTGCGCGTGGCGGTGTCCGTGTAGTAGTCCTTTGTCACGGCGACCCATTTCGCCGTCGATGAGAGCTTCTCGTTGCGCGAGCCCGCGTTGCCCGCCGTCAGGTACACGACGCCGTCCTTCTGCGAGAAGGTCGTGGCGCCGGGGTAGTCGTCGAGGTACTGGCCGCCCTTGATGAGGTAGCTGCGCGCGTAGGCCTTGTCCTTGCCCTGGAGCACGAGGGCGACGCCGTTTTCCTCGAAGGCCTTCTCGAGGGTGCGTTTGATGACCGTCGCGTTGGCGGCCGAGCCGTAGAAGCTCGTGCCTATGGAGGCGATGACCCATTTGCCCCCGCCCTGCTCCGTGACGGTGTCTTTGATCCACTGCGCCTGCTTGTTTGCCTCCGTCGTGCTGCCCGTGCTCTTCACGGAGTTGAGGACGAGGAGGAGCACGTTGCCGTAGGAGACCGCGTAGTCCTGCGTGTCAAAGGCCGCCGTCTGCGGCACGTTGAAGTGGTAGGCGAAGTAGCGGTTGGCCGCGCCCGCATACTGCGTCTGCGGCACGAGGGGGACCTCCGCGGCGCGCGCGGTCGCGACCTTCGTGGCCTCCGACCAGTGCGTGGCGTTGTTCGTCAGGAGGTAGTCCCCCGTGTGGAGCACGAAGCCGGCGTCGGGGAATTTTTCCAAGGCCTTCTCCAGCGTGTTCGCCCAGCTCGTCTCGTAGCCAGCCGTCGTCCGGTAGTAGAGGTCCGGCAGGACGAGGAAGGAGCAGCCGTCCGCCGCCGCCGCCCCGGCCGACGGGCCGGTGCGGAAGGTGTACTGCCCCGAGATGCGCAGGTTGGTCACGTCGCGGACCATGTAGGAGTATTCGGTGGACGGTTTCAGGCCCGTGGCCTCCGCCTTGTAGTACGAGGTGTAGTCGTAGGTCGTGCGCACGGCCGGGATGGCCTGCGCGGACGCCGGCCGGCCGCCCGTGCCCTCCCAGAGGAGCAGCTCGCACTCCGGCTGGTCGCCCGCCGTCTGGCGCGCGCCGGACCAGTTGAAATACGCGCCGCCCGAGGCGTCGCCGCGCAGGGCCACGTTGACGCCGGAAAGGCCGCTGAACGGCGTCTCCAGATCCCCCGCGCTGGCCACGGTGTACTCGATCTTGAGCTTCGGCGCGGCGGCGGCGCTGCCGTTGTACGAACGGGCCACGAAGGCCGCGGCCGGGTCGCCGCCCACGATTTTGAAGACGTAGTCGGTGCGCCCGGGGATGGCGGCCCGCGCCTCGCCCAGCGGCTGGCTCAGGTCCTCCGTCTCCCACAGCGCCCCTGCCGCGAGCGCCGGCGTCGCCATGGCGGCGCTGCCCGCGGAGTAGGACCGCCCCTGGAAGGAGGACGGCAAAACCGTGAAGGCCGCCGCGCCGCTCGTCTCCGCGAGGAAGGTCAGACGCCCCTCCGAGGGTGCCTTGTCCCGCAGCGTGAAGACGATGGTCGCCTTCGTGATGACCGCGCTCTCGGGGATCGCGACGCCGGTGAAGCGCAGGTAGTTGTCGTAGGTGATGAGGGCGGCGTATTTGCCGTGGAGGTACGCGCCGCTGCTCACGAGGTTGACGAGCGTCGCGTTGGCCATCGCGTCGTCGTTGCCCGTCCGGATGGGGAACTCCTTCGTGACGGTGATGGCCCCTTCGGCGGGGATGGGCTCGGCGGCGGGGGCGAGCGCCTGGACGGGCTCGGGTTCCTCGGCCGGTTCGGGCTCCTCGGCGGGCTCGGGCTCTGCGGCGGGCTCAGGTTCCTCGGCCGGCTCGGGCTCAGCGGGCGCCTCCGGCTCTGCGGCCGGCTCCGGCTCCGCGGCGGGCTCGGGCTCTGTTATTGCAACAGGCTCCGCATCGGGGGCCGGCACCCCCTCGCCCGCGAAGGACGCGGCGGGGACCGCAAACATGGCTGCCAGCAATACAGCTGTCAGCAGCGCGCCCAGCGCGGCGCGCAGTCCTCTCTTTTGCATCTTCTTTCTCTCCTTCCCCTTAAACTCCTACTTCTGCTTGCTTTTCAATTTTTCGGTTTATTCCAGCCCCATATCAGTACGAGGATAAAGACGACAGCGATGAGAAACAGCCCGGCCGCTTCGAGGTAGAGGTCGCGCGTGAAGACGATCGCGGCGATCCCCATGATGCCGCTGATGCCGTAGAGCATGAGCACCGAGCGCCGCTGCCCGATGCCGATGCGCGCGAGCTGGTGGTGCAGATGCCCCTTGTCGGGCGCGAAGATCGGCCGCCCCTTGACCGCGCGGCGGAACATCGCGAAGGCGACGTCGAAGACCGGCACGCCGAGCACGAGGACGGGCGCGATGACCGCCATGATCGTCGCGCCTTTCGCGGGGCCGATGATCGAGATGCCCGCGAGCATGAAGCCGAGGAACATCGCGCCGCCGTCGCCCATGAAGGACCGGGCGGGGTGGAAGTTGAACGGCAGGAAGCCCAGGGCCGCGCCCGCAAGGATGATCATGGAAAACGTCACGACGTACAGCCCGTTGATATAGGCCGAATAACCGATCGCGAGCGCCGCGATGCCGGATACGCCGGCCGCGAGGCCGTCCAGCCCGTCGATGAGGTTGATCATGTTCGTGATGGCGACGATCCACAGCACCGTGAGGATGAAGCTCACGGGGGAGTCCGTGTCGAAATGCCATCCGAGCACGGTGAACGCCGGGATGCGGACGCCGAGCGCGAACGCGATGACCGCGCTGGCGGCCTGGCCGCCGAGCTTGACGCGCCACCGGAGGTTCCTCCGGTCGTCGACCGCGCCGATCACGAACATGACGATGCCGCCGATGAGCGCCGCGTTGAGCTTGTCGATCGAGGCCGGCGCGTCGAACGGCCAGTGGAACCGGGCCAGCACGAGCTTCTCGCAGATCAGGATGGAGGCGGCGAAAGCGATGATGATCGCGAACCCGCCGAAGCAGGGCACTGGCTTCGTGTGCATGCGCCGGTCGTCGTCCGGCGTGTCGATGAAGCCGAAGCGCTTCGCGAGCCGCATGGACAGGGGCGTCATGACGATGCCGATGCCGATGGCAAGCGCCAGGAGGAGGAGCGTGATCTGTTGTACCCGCTCGGGCGCCATCATTCCTCCTCTTCAGCCTCCAGGGAGATGATCTGCAGGCCCGCCTCGTCGAGGATCTCCGTCGCGTACGGGTCCGGGTAGCCCTCCGCCACGATGATCTTCTCGATGCCCGCGTTGATGATCATCTTGGCGCAGATGATGCACGGCTGGTGCGTGATGTAGATCGTGGACCGCTCGATGCTGTGGCCGAAGGTGGCCGCCTGGATGATCGCGTTCTGCTCCGCGTGCAGGGCGCGGCACAGCTCGTGCCGCTCGCCCGACGGGATGCCGAGCTCCTCGCGCAGGCAGCCGCCGCGCTCCGCGCAATGGTCGATGCCGCGCGGCGCGCCGTTGTAGCCGGTCGCGACGACGTGCTTGTCCTGCACGATCACCGCGCCGACCCGGCGCCGGAGGCACGTCGACCGCTCCGCCGTGAGCTTCGCGATCCCCATGAAATACTCGTCCCAGCTGGGCCTATCCATAGAAACACTCCTTTCCTATCATATCTTCCCTATCATACGCCCCAGGGCTGCGATCATCTCGGGGGTGGTGCCGCAGCAGCCGCCCACGATGCGCACGCCCTGGTCCAGTATCTTTTTCATGCCGGCGGTGAAACTCTCCGGCGTCATCTCGTAGACCGCCTTCCCGTCCACGACCTTCGGGAGCCCCGCGTTCGGCTTCGCGAAGACGGGGGTGCCCCCCGCCGCTTCGATCAGCTCTGGGAAGATGCCGGCCATCTCATCCGGCCCGATCGAGCAGTTCATGCCGATGGCGTCCAGGTCCAAATCCCGCATCGCCTCCGCGAACATCGCCGGCGTCGCGCCCATGAACGTGTGGCCGCCGGCGTCGAAGGTCATCGAGCAGCTGACGGGCAGGCCCGGCGCGTAGGTCCGGATCGCCCAGAGGGCGTCCTTCACCTCCTCGATGTCCGACATCGTCTCGATGTTCATGAGGTCCGGGGCCTCCTCCATGGCCGCGCGCACGGCCCCGGCGAAGAGCTCCCGCGCCCGGTCGTGCTCGAGCCCGTCCGTGAAGCCGACCAGCTCCCCGAGGGGGCCGAGGTCGAATTCGACGTAGATGCGCTTGCCGCCCACCCCGCCTTCCTCCGCGGCCTGCCGCGCAAGCCTCAGGCCGGCGCGCAAGGCGTCCATATTGTTGTACCCGTCCTTCGCCTCGTCGGCTTTGAGCAGGCCGATGCCGAAGGTGTTGGCCTTGAGGATGTCCGCGCCCGCCGCGATGTTGCTCCGGTAGTGGCCCAGGACCACGTCCGGGTGCGTGAGGTTCGGCTTGTCGGTGCGCTCGCCGGCGCGCACCACGCCCGCGGCCATCATCGACGTCCCGAGCGCGCAGTCGAGCAGCACGGTCCCGCGCTCCTCCAGCATGTTATTGAAAAAATCAGCCATTTGCCATCTGCTCCCTTACTGCATGCAAAAACTCGTCCCTTTCGTAGAACCGGTGCACGTTGTCCGCGAGCTCCGTCGCGGACAGCGGCCGGGCGAACAGGTACCCCTGGAAATAGTCCGCGCCGTTGTTGAGCAGCTCCACCATCTGCTCTGGCGTCTCCACGCCCTCCGCGATCAGGCTCATGTCCGCGGCCTTCGCGAGCTCGACGAGGATCTTCAGCAGGAACTGCTGGTACTCGTCGTAGGCGATGTTGTCGATGAACTGCTTCTCGGTTTTGAGGATGCTCACGGGCAGGTTCCTGAGGTTGTTGAAATTGGAGTAGCCCGTGCCGAAGTCGTCGAGCGCGATCTTGACCTCCAGCGACTTCAGCCGCTCCACCGTCGTGTGCGGGTAGTCGCTGTCCGTGAAGCGCTCGCTCTCGGTGACCTCGAGGGAGAGGTTGCCCGGCGGGAAGCCGTGCCGCTGCAGCGACATGAGGACCTTGCCGATGAGCGTCTCGTCCGCCATCTGCGAGGGGGAGAGGTTGACGTCCAGGAAGAAGTCCGGCACCTTCTGCAGCTCCAGCTTGGAGCAGATGCCGATCGCGGTGTCCAGCACCCAGTAGCCGAGCTTGTTGATGACGCCGATCTGCTCCGCGATGCGAATGAAGACGAGCGGCGGGACGCGGCCGAAGTCGGGGCTGTTCCACCGGCAGAGGGCCTCCACGCCGATCCATTTCTCGCGGCGGGGGTCGATGATCGGCTGGAAGTAGACCTCGAAGCCCCTCATGCCGTCCTCGACGCAGTTTTTCAGGCTGACCTCGAGCGCGAGGTCGCGCTTGATGACGTCGTCCATGTCCTGGTTGTAGATGGCGACCGCGCCGGTCTCCTTCGCGATCTCGAGCGTGCGGTCGACGATGGACAGGATGTCCTCGGGGCTCTTGAAGCCGAGGCGCCCGTCGATGACGCAGACGGCGATGCGGCAGGAGAGCGTCGTCTGGCCGGCCGCGGTCTCGATCTCCCACGACTCCTGGAAACGCTCGAAGAGCCGGTCGGCGAGGCCGCTCGCGCTCATCATGTCCGCGTCGTCGAACAGCAGGCAGAACTCGTCGCTGTCCACGCGGTAGATTTCATAGTTTTGCAGCTCGAAGCTCTTGATCCAGCTCACGACGGCCTCGAGCAGGTTGTCCACGAGGATCCGCCCGTAGGCGTCGTTGATGTAGCGGAGCGAGATGTAGTCGAAGGCGATGAGGCAGAAATTGTTGTCGGGCCTTTCCGCGAGGTCCTTCTCGATCTTGGCGCGGTTCGGGATGTTCATGCGCCGGTCGTAGTAGGCGAGGTGCGTGAGCTGCTCGCGCAGCAGGACCTCGCTGCTGATGTCGACGAAGGTCATGATGTAGGCGGGGCGCCCGTCGGTCCAGGGGACCCTTTGCCCCGTCCACTTGCCCCAGACGCCGAGCGTCGGGTTGAAGGCCTCGACGATGCACGGGCCCGGCGCCTGCACGGCCCGCTCCTCCTCCGTCAGGTTGCGCGGGCAGAAGTCGCAGCGGCCCTCGGCCGTGACGCACTCCCAGCACTTCCGGCCCTCCATGCGCGCGCGGTCGACGCCCATATTGCGCGCGTAGTACTCGTTGACCATGAGGATCTCATCGGTGGCGTCGTCGACGACGTAAGTATAGACCGCCGTGGAATCAAGGAACAGACGAACGTCTTCCAAAGAAGTGATATGCTGTTCCGGTACCCTGTCTTCTCTCAAAAAAATACTTCCTTTAAATACAGACCCTGCGGAGGCGCCGTATGCCCGGCCCTCCCCCTGTCCCTGGACGAGAGGATGCTCCCTGCTTCCTCCGGCTGTCTCTGCCCAAGCCCGATTTCCACCAGCGTCCCCACGAGTATCCGCACCATATTGTACAGAAACCCATCGCCTGTGACTTCCACGTCGATTTCCTCGACCGCCGGCGACAACGTCCGGCCCCGCGCAAACACGCGCAGCTCGGAAATCGTGCGCACCGTCGTTTCCCTTGGCGTTCCACCCGCCGATTGAAACGCGGCGAAATCGTGCGTCCCCACAACAAGCTTCGCAGCTTCCTCCATCTTACCGATATTCGGCAAATCTTGCAACCAGTAGAAATAATTTCGCATAAAAACATGCCGCAGCGACGGCTCCGCCGCCCCGGACCCCTCGTCGGGCACCGGCGGCCCCTCGTAGGCGAGGCGGTAGAAATACGTCTTCCGCTTCGCGTCGAACCGCGCGTGGAAGCCCTCGGGGACGTCCTGCGCCTCGAGGATGTGGATGTCCTCGAGCAGGGCGTTGGCCGCGATCGGGATGCGGTTTGCCGGGATACCGAAATCCCCCGAAAACGAGGCGCGCTGGCCGAGCGCGTGCACTCCCGCGTCCGTGCGCGAGGTGCCGTGGAGCGTCACTTCCTCCGCGCAGATGCGCGAAAGCGCGCGCTCCAGCTCCCCCTGCACGGTGCGCCGCCCCGGCTGCCGCTGCCACCCGGAAAACCCGGTCCCGTCATAGGCGATCGTCAGAAGCACGTTGCGCATGGGTCACCCCGCCTGAGAAATCTGCCGCCCCGGCCGCTGCAGCTGTTCCTGTCCACTCAAAGATCCTCCTTGCATAGGCATATGATACCACGACAACCCGATGTGCAACGCAGCAAGTAATGCGGTATTTTTCCGCGCACAGATCCGAAAACATACCGCATTATTTGTTCTCCTGCACAAAATCGGCTGCGACATACCGCATTAGCTGCGATGTTGCACAGCAGCGAGAGCAAGGCGAATTTGTTTTATATAGTAATATTTGACATTACAGGTAATTGATGTTATTATGAGGGCATGAAATACTATATCAGCCACAGAGCAGCAGCAGAATATTGGAAGATCCCGAATCTCGAGTGGATCCTCGGGGACGTCAACGGAGGTGCCCGCAAGGATGCCTGCGAAGGCGATGGCGGGAATATCGGCGTGAAGACACGCCCCTCCGACGTATGTTTTTTCAGGGCGGGCTCACGATTCGACGTGAAAGGGCGTGTCTCGCATCACTCGAAACTGGCTTTGCCCCACGGCAGCATTCTGATCGATGGGGAGGGGCTTTGGGTGGCTTCGCCCGAGCTGACATTCCTGCAGATGGCGGAGACGCTCGACACCGTGCGCCTTGTGCTGCTCGGCCTGCAAATGTGCGGGCATAGCGTCGGCAGGCCGGAAATGGCGCGCACCACAAAGCGAAAAATTGCGGCGCTGGTTGCACAGACTGGAGGGCATCGCGGGCATCGCAATGCCGAGAAGGCTCTTAAGTATTTGGCGGATGGAAGCGGCTCCATCATGGAGTCTCTGGCCTATATGGCCTTGACGTTGCCAGCGATTTGGGGCGGCTACGGACTGAGCGGTGCGACGTTCAATCACGAAATCGCGTTGACGCCGGGGTTTGCCCGGCAGCTGGGGCAACATTGCTGTTTTGCGGACCTGTTCTATGGGAAGGAGAACGTCGCTGTGGAGTATCAGAGCCGCGCCTTCCACGGAACGGAGGAGAAGCAGGGCAAAGACTTGCAGCGGGCGTCCGTCTTGGAGCGGCAAGGGATAGACGTGATGATGCTGAGCACCATTCAGCTCTACGACAAGGACTCCTTCCGAGTGTTCGCAGAGAACCTTGCGGCGCGGTTGGGGCGGCGTCTGCAAATCCGGGCCAAATGCTTTGGCAAACAGCAGGCCGCGCTTCGACAACTTTTTCCGACGAAACCGGCGGATAGGCCTTGATCAATTCGCTGTGGTCGAAGCGGCAATGTGCAACGCAGCAAGTAATGCGGTATTTTTCCGCGCACAGATCCGAAAGCATACCGCATTATTTGTTCTCCTGCACAAAATCGGCTGCGACATACCGCATTAGCTGCGATGTTGCACAGCGGCGCGGTCACGCCGGTCAACGAAAAACGCTTCGAGCGGCTTGTAAGAAAATGGGTGCCAGAGTTCGCGGAAAAACGTGTTTTGTTTTCGCGGGACGAAATGCAGATTATATAGATGAGCTATTGAGGAGCGCTTCGAACTCGGCTTCGGTGATGATCTTGATGCCGAGCTCTTTGGCTTTTTTGTTTTTGGAGGAGCCTGAGGTGGCGTCGTTGTTGATGAGGTAGTCGGTTTTGGCGCTGACGGCGGAGGCGGTCTTGCCGCCGAGGGATTCGATTTTCTCCTTGAGGGCGTCGCGGTTTTCGTAGCCTGTAAGCGAGCCGGTGATGACGAAGGTCTTGCCCGCGACGGGGCTGCCCTGCGCGGCGGCGGCCTGCGCAGCGGCGGCCGCCTTTTCGTCCCGGAAGCGGACTTCGGCGAGGAGATCCGCTACGGCGGCCTTGTTGCCCGGGTCGCCGAACCACCAGGTGAAGCGCTGCGCGATCACGGGGCCTACGCCGTCGACGGCGGACAGGGCGTCCACGCCGGCACCGGCGATGTTATTCCAATCATAGCCGAACGCGCGGGCGATTTCTTTTGCGGTGGAGGCGCCGACCTCGGGGATGCCGAGGGCGGTCAGCAGGCGGGCGCAGGTGACGGTGCGGGCGGCTTCGATCGCGGCGGTGAGGTTTTCGAAGGAGCGTTCGCCGAAGCCGTCCATGACGACGATGGCGTCTTTGTGGTCTTTCAGGCGGAAGACGTCGGCGAGGCCGTGCAGAAGGCCGGCGGCGATGAATTTCTCAAGCGTCTGCTCGGAGAGGCCTTCGATGTTCAGCGCGGGGCGGGAGGCGAAGTGGGCGAAGGCCTTCAGGTGGCGGGCGGGGCAGGCGGGGTTCGTGCAGTAGAGGGTCTTCACGCCCTCCGCGTCCTTGACCTCGGTCGGCGCGCCGCAGACGGGGCAGGTTTCCGGCGGGCGGGCGGTGCCGCTCCGCGTGAGGTTTTCGGAGATCTGCGGGATGATCATGTTGGCCTTGTAGACCTTGATGCGGTCGCCGATGCCGAGGGCGAGCTCGTAGACGATGCTGAGGTTGTGGACGCTGGCGCGGGCGACGGTCGTGCCCTCGAGAGGGACAGGGTCGAAGACGGCGATCGGATTGATGAGGCCGGTGCGCGAGGCGCTCCACTCGATCTCCCGGAGCGTGGTCTCGGCTTCCTCGTCGGCCCATTTGAAGGCGATGGCGTCGCGCGGGTATTTCGCGGTCGCGCCGAGGGTGGCGCTGTAGGCGAGGTCGTCGTATTCGAGGACGAGGCCGTCGACGGGGAGGTCGAAGGGGGCGCCGCCCTCCTGCCCGTGGCGGGCGCGGGCGGTGAAGCGGCCTACTGCGTCCTGCAGGGTGGCGGCGTCGACGAGCGTGTATTCGACAGTCTCGAAGCCCTGCTCCTGCAGGAAGGCGAACTGCGCCATCCTGGACGAACCGGCCCCGTCCTCCTCCGGGTCGGCGGAGACGAGGGCGAAGGCGTAGAAGCGCACGCGGCGCCGGGCGGTCACGGCCGGGTCGAGCTGGCGGACGCTGCCACTCGCGAGGTTGCGCGGGTTTTTGAAGAGGGCGTCCGCGTCGCCGATCTCCGCGTTGACCTTTTCGAAGTCCGGGTAGGTGATGACGGCTTCGCCGCGCAGGGCGAGGCGGCCCTGGTAGGGGATGCGCGCCGGCAGGTTCCCGAAGGTGCGCGCGTTGCCCGTCACGACCTCGCCGGTGACGCCGTTGCCGCGCGTGACGGCCGAGGCGAGCGCCCCGCCCTCGTAGGTCAGCGCGACGGTCAGCCCGTCGAGCTTGTAGGACAGCACCGCCTTCTGGCCGCCGAGCCAGGCCGCGAGGTCGTCCGCGCTCTTCGTCTTGTTCAGCGACAGCATGGGCGCCGGGTGATCCTGCTTCACGAGCGCGGAGCTCACCTCGTAGCCGACCTTCTGCGTCGGGCTGCCCGCGAGCACGACGCCCGTCCGCGCCTCGAGGGCGGCGAGCTCGTCGTACAGCCGGTCGTATTCGATGTTCGGCATGATCTCGCGGTCCTCGTCATAGTAGGCGCGCGCCGCGTTTGCCAGTTGCGCGGTCAGTTCCCGCTGCCGTTGCATGGTTTCCATGCGGGTATTATACCACCACCTGCGTTGTCATAGGCGGCACGTCAACGTGCGTCGAAATGCAAGGTTTATTTCAAAATCAGCGAAAATTCCCTTCGTTATTGCAATAATATTTACATTTCGACGCAAATTGAGCTTGCGGCGTCCGAAATTCGAACCCGGCTTATCCGGCGCGGCCGAGGCTCCCGGCCGACGGGCCCTGCCCCTCCGTGCGGCTGAGGAAAAACCGGCGGTCGCGGCAGACGACGCAAACGGCGACGGCGGCGAGCACGGCGGTCACGAGGCATTTCGTGAAATTCGTCACGCAGAAGGCCTCCGAGCAGACGTTGACGATGGCGTGGAAGACGATGGCGGACAGGATGCTGCGGCCGTTGCGGTAGTAGAGCCAGTTGGTGATGACCGTGAGCGGCACGACGCTGACGAAGAAGTTGACGGCGTAGGCCGGGCTCTCGGCGAGCAGGCCCGCGTGGTAGTAGCCGTCGATGAAGATGAGCGGCAGGTGCCATAGCGACCAGAGCACGCCGAAGAGGAGGATGGCGGAGAGCAGGCGGCCGCGCCCGCGCAGGCTGTCGATGCCGTAGCTGCTCCAGCCGAGCTCCTCGAGCGCGGGGGCGAGGAAGGCGACGACCCAGCTCATGGCGACGCTGCCCTCGACGATGCTGAATTCCGGCGACAGCTGCAGCTGCTCCAAGCCCTGCCCGAAGGCCAGCGAGAGCAGGACGGCCGCCACGATGACGGCGGGCATGACGAGCACCATGAAGGCCGCGCGGGCGGGGCGGATGCCGCGCAGGCACGTGAGCTTCCCAAGGACGTCGCGCCGCAGCGCCTTCCCCTCCGCGCCGCGCCGCGCGAAGACCAGGATGAGGGCGGCGAACAGCGGGCCGAACAGGCCGATGGCCATGAGCGACATCACGTCCTCGCCCATCGCCCCCGCGCCGGGCCGCTTGCTCAGGGCGGCGGCGGGGATCCAGCAGCCCCACGTGAGGAGGAATGTCAAGCCGAAATACTTGACAGGGTCATACATCTTTTTCATGGCGCTACCTCCCGATCGTATATGCGTCGATGAGCAGCTCCGCGTTCATGCCGGCGAGCTCGACCCGGTGCGCCGCGTCGGGCTGCGCGCCGGATTCCGCCGGCCTGCCGTCCTCGCTGAAGCGGATCGTATTCGATTTGCCCTTGATCTTCGTGCAATAACATACCTCTTTCGGGATGTGCAGCGTGGACGATGCGGATATCTGATTGATTTCGAGCGACGGCGGGAGGGCGTCGCAGGTGATGTCCATGTCGGCGCTGCTGTTCAGCGCGACGCGCCCCGTGACGCCGGACAGGCGCACCTTGCCCGCACGGCCGTCAAACTCGAAGGGGAAAGGCAGGCCGGTCAGGCCGAGCGCGCCCGCGACGGCGGAGAGCTCCGCCTCCTCGCAGAGGGCGCAGGGCAGGAAGACCTGCACGGTCAGCGCGTCCTTTGCCTCGGCCTCGCTCGTGGTCTCGCGCGCGCGGCGGATGTCCACGTCGATGCGCCTGCCGTGCTCGTCGATCTTCACTTTGAAATCCTGCGCGAGGTTTTGCAGTATGTTCGAGCAGAGGCGCACGCGCAGCTTCTCGCTGCCCGGCGCCGCCGTGACGACGACCTCCTGCGCGCCCGTGGCCTTGATGTCGAAGTGGCGCGGGCGTTCGATGTCGTATTCCGTCACGCTTTCATAGGCGAAGCCCTCGCGCGCGCGCAGGGTTTTTTCTTCAGAAAGCAGGTCGTCGAGCGGCACCGAAAACAGCGCCGCGATGGCGATGATGTTTTCGATGTCCGGCAGGCCGCCGTCCGTCTCCCATTTCGTGATGGCCTGGCGCGACACGCCGAGCTTCTCCGCGAGGGCCTCCTGCGAAAACCCGCACTGCTTGCGCATCGCCCGCAGTTTTTCTCCAAAATGCTTCATAGTGATCTCTCCTTTCCAACTCGCCGGAGCCCCGGCCTTTCCGTTCTTCGGAAGCGCTGCTGCGTTCCTGTTGGCACCACTCTATGTCGATTCGGGTTTGCCGGCAAGCAAACAAAGCGGACATTCCGCAAGGTTTTTGCTACGCTTCGTAGCATTTCGCCGATTCCGGCGGATTTCCGGCAATACTACAGCTTCTCGAGCGGCGCGATGTCAAGGGCGAGCTTCTTTTTGCCCGCCTTGTCGAATAGGACCGTCGCGTAGTTTTCGTCTGCGTCGAGCACGAGGCCGCCGCCAAATTTCGGGTGGGCGACGCGGTCGCCCTTTTCCAGGGCGAGAGCGGGGGCCGCCGTCCGGGGGGCGGCCGTCCGGGGCGCCGCCGCCGCGCCGCCGCCCCAGCCGCCGCCGATCTTCCCGAAGCGGCGCTTGTAACCGTAGCCGTCGTCCGACCAGGCGTCCTGATGCAGGTAGCCCGTCGTGTCGCGCCCCGGCATGTCCGCGCTTTCGTCGAGCGCCCCCTTGTCGACCTCCTGCAGGAAGCGCGACTCGACCGTGTAGTCGCGGTTCCCGTAGAGCGTGCGCTCGCGCGCCCGAAC
The DNA here is from genome assembly GCA_031272365.1 of Eubacteriales Family XIII. Incertae Sedis bacterium. Lineage (GTDB taxonomy): Bacteria > Bacillota > Clostridia > Peptostreptococcales > Anaerovoracaceae > WRFF01. The sequence goes on along the minus strand of JAISTX010000022.1, from coordinate 31,132 downwards.
CAGGTAGAGCCGCTCCCGCGCGCGCGTCATGCCGACGTAGCAGAGCCGCCGCTCCTCCTCCACGCCGCTCTCGTCGTCGAGCGTGCGCGTGTTCGGGAAGAGGCCCTCCTCCATGCCCGGCATGAAGACGACGGGGAACTCGAGCCCCTTCGCCGAGTGCAGCGTCATGCACGTGATCGCGTCCGCCGCGCGGTCGTGGTTGTCGATGTCGCTCATCAGCGCGATCTTCTCGAGGAAATCGGAAAGCCCGACCGTGGGGTCCTCCGCCTCGCTCTCCAATATCGCGCTGCGGAATTCGAGCAGGTTCTCCGCGCGCACGTCGTCCTCGACCGTGTTCTTCTCCTGCAGGGCCCGTAGGTAGCCGGTCTTTTCGAGCAGCTCGTCGTAGACCTCCGAGACCTTCATCTGGGCGTGGACCGCCGTCAGGCCCGCGAGGCTCTCCACCAGCCCGGCGACGGCCGCCGCCGCCTTCCCGGAAAGGGCGCCCCCGCCGGCGTCCTGCCCGGATGCGCCCCGGGGATCCAGCGAGGCGCGCAGCGACGCCATGATCGACACCCCGCCGGCCGCCGCCGCACGCATAAGCCCCTCCGCCCCTTTGGCCCCCACCCCGCGCCGGGGCTCGTTGACGATGCGCAGGAAGGCGACGTCGTCGTCCGGGTTGAGCACGAGCGCCATGTAGGACAGCATGTCCTTGATCTCCTTGCGGTCGTAGTAGCGCACCTGCCCGAGCATCTGGTAGTCGATGCCCCGCGCGATGAACGCCTCTTCAAACGTGCGCGACTGGGCGTTGGTGCGCGTCAGCACGGCCATGTCCCCCAGCCGGTAGGCACCCCGGGGCAAAGACGAAAGCCGCAGCGCCTCCTCCGCCACGAAGCGCGCCTCCTCCTGCTCGTCGCGCACGACGCGGTACACGATCTTCTCGCCGTCGCCCCGGTCCGTCCACAGCGCCTTCTCCTTGCGCCCGCGGTTGCCGCGTATGACCGAGTTTGCGCCGGAGAGAATATGCCCCGTCGACCGGTAGTTTTGCTCGAGCCGCACGACCTTCGCGCCCGCGAAATCCCGCTCGAAGTCGAGGATGTTGCGGATGTCCGCGCCGCGCCACTGGTAGATGCACTGGTCGTCGTCGCCGACGACGCAGATGTTCCGATGCCCCTCCGCGAGCGCGCGCACGAAGAGGTACTGCAGCCGGTTCGTGTCCTGGTACTCGTCCACGAGCACGTAGCGCCACCGCCGCCGGTACTCCTCCAGCATGTCCGGCTCCCGCTCGAAGAGCCGCACCACATTGAGCAGCAGGTCGTCGAAGTCCATCGCGTTGTTGCCGCGCAGCATCTTCTCGTAGCGCCCGTAGATCTCCGCCATGTCCGACAGCGTCGGCGCGTACGCCCCCTCCGCCGTCTCGCGGATCTTCGCGGGGGTCTTCATCTGCTCCTTGTACTTGCTGATCGTGGACAGCACATACGAGGGCGCGTACTTTTTCGGGTCGTAGTCCAGCTCCTTCACGATGCGCTTCGCGACCGCCTTCTGGTCGGACGGGTCGTAGACCGCGAAGCCGTTTTTGTACCCGAGCCGCTCCGCGTGGCGGCGCAGGATCCGGAGGCACACGGCGTGGAAGGTCATGATCCAGACGCTGTCCTCCAAATTGTTATTCAATAGCTTGGCGACGCGGTCGCGCATTTCGCCGGCGGCCTTGTTCGTGAACGTGACCGCGAGGATGTTCCAGGGCTTGACGCCCTCGTCCTCGATGAGGTGCGCGATGCGGTGCGTCATGACGGCGGTCTTGCCGCTGCCCGCGCCCGCGAGGATGAGCAGGGGGCCGTCCCCGTGCAGCGCCGCCTCCCGCTGCTGGGGGTTCAAATGCGCGTATTGTTTGTCCATGGGGGATAGTATATCATGAGGGGGGTGATTGAATTCTCCATTTTTGGGTATCAAAAGGAAAGGTATAGTTGTGTTTTTTTGACAGCATAGTCGGATGGAGGCGAATGCGACAGACACTTTTTGACAAAATAACGGCGAACCGGCTGTTTTCGGACAAGCTGCCGCTCGAGACGCGCATCGCGAACCTCGCGTGCATCTCGGGGATCTTCGGCGCGCTCGTCGCGATCCTGATCAAGGCGGCGCAGGGGATCCCGTCCGGGGCCATCGTCTTCCTGCTCGTCTCGCTCGCGGCCTCGACGGGCCTGTACGCGGCGCTCACGAGGACCGGCCACAACAAGGCCGGCATCATCGTGCTGCTCGTCGGCGTGACGGACATCCTGATCCCTTACACGTTCTTCTACGGCGGCGGGTTTTCGAGCGCGCTGCCCATCTACCTCGTGCTGGCCGTCGTGCTGCAGTCGCTGCTGTTCAGGGGCACCGACTTCCTCATCATGGCCGGCATCAACCTCACCATCATCGTGTGCTGCATCCTCTACGCGGGCTTCCACCCCGAGGCGATCGTCTTCGTCATCGAGGACCGCCGGCTGCTCGTGGTCGACATCCTGCAGGGGCTGCTCATCTGCTCGCTGTTCATCAGCGGCATCTTCCGCTTCCAGCTCTGGACGTACAACAACGAGCGCGTCAAGGCCGAGGAGGCGTCGCGCGTGAAGGGCCAGTTCCTCGCGAACATGAGCCACGAGATCCGCACGCCGCTGTCCGCGATCATCGGCATGACGACCATCGCCGAGCAGACGGACGACCCCGCGCGCAAGGACTACAGCCTCATGCAGATCAAGAACGCCTCGCACCACCTGATGGGCGTCGTCAACGACATCCTCGACATGAGCAAGATCGAGGAGGACAAGCTCGAGTTCGACAACATCCCGTTCTGTTTTCCGGAAATAATAAAGCGCACAGCCGACCTCTTCGGCTTCCGGGCCGGCGAGAAGCGCCAGACGATCACGATCGACCTCGCGCCGGAAATCCCGGGCCGGCTCCTCGGCGACGACCAGCGGCTGGCCCAGGTGGTGGGCAACCTGCTCTCCAACGCGATCAAATTCACGCCCGAGGGCGGCAGGATCGGCATCCGCGCCGCGTGGGGCGGCGAGGAGGGCGGCCTCTGCGCCATCGAGGTGTCCATCTCGGACAACGGCATCGGCATCACGCCCGAGCAGCAGGAGCGGCTCTTCGTCGCCTTCCAGCAGGCGGAGTCGGGCACGTCGCGCCAGTACGGCGGCACGGGCCTGGGGCTCACGATCAGCAAGCGGATCGTCGAGATGATGGGCGGCCGCATCTGGGTCGAGTCCGAATACGGGAAGGGATCCACCTTCTCCTTCGTCGTGAAGCTCGCGCGGGCACCGGAGGGGGGCGGCGCGGCGGACGCGGCTGCGGGCGCGGGCGCGGGCGCGGCGGGCGCGGCGGTGGACGCGGCAAGCTACGACTTCTCCGCGTACCGGCTGCTGATCGCCGAGGACGTCGAGATCAACCGCGAGATCCTCATCACGCTGCTCGAGCCGACCGGCATCCGGATGGACTGCGCGGAAAACGGCGCGGAGGCGGTGGAGATGCTCGCGGCCGCGCCGCGCAAATACGACATCATCTTCATGGACATCCAGATGCCCGTCATGGACGGCTACGAGGCGACGCGGCGCATCCGCGCGCTCGACGATGAGAAGGCCCGGTCGATCCCGATCGTCGCGGTCTCCGCGAACATCTTCAAGGAGGACATCGAGAAAAGCCTCGCGGCCGGCATGAACGCGCACACCGGCAAGCCGATCGACATCGGGGAGGCGATCGGCTACATCATGGAATTCCTCGAGCCACAACCATCCTGACCGCCTCCGGCAGGATGCGGTGCTCCACCTCGAGCACCCGCGCCTGCAGCGCCTCAGGCGTGTCGCCCGGGAGGACGGGGACGCTTTCCTGCAGGATGATCTCCCCGCTGTCGACGCCCTCGTCGACGTAGTGCACGGTCGCGCCGCTCTCGCAGTCGCCCGCCGCCAGCACGGCCTCGTGCACATGCAGCCCGTAGTAGCCCGGCCCGCCGTGCTTCGGCAGGAGCGCGGGGTGGATGTTGAGGATGCGCCCCGGGTAGGCGCGGACCACGCGCGGCGGGAGGATGCACAGGTAGCCCGCGAGCACGACGAGCCCGATGCCCGCTTCTTCCAGGGCGGCGAGGAGCGCGCCCGCAAACGCCTCCTCGTCCTCGTACCCCTTTTTTTCGATCACCACCGCCTCGATGCCGGCCGCCGCAGCGCGCTCGAGCGCGTAGACGCCCGCCTTGCTCGAGACCACGAGCGCGAGGCGCGCGCCTTTGAGGCGCCCGCCCTTCTCCGCGTCTATGAGGGATTGCAGGTCCGTGCCGCCGCCGGAAACGAGGACGGCGATGTTCACCACAGCGTCACCCCGCTGCCGAGCGCGACCTCGCCGATGACGGCCGCCGCCTCGCCCTCCGCGGCGAGCAGCTCGATGACGGGCGTCGCCGCCGCCTTGTCCACGACCGCCATGAGGCCGATGCCCATGTTGAACGTCGAGAACATCTCCTTCTCGTCGATGCCGCCGATCTTTGCGATCGCCTCGAAGATCTTCGGCGGCGCCCACGCCTCCTTGCGGATGCGCGCCCCGAGCCCGCTGGGCATGACGCGCGGGATGTTCTCGAAGAAGCCGCCGCCCGTGATGTGGATGAAGGCCTTCGGGTGCGTGCGGCCGAGGATGGTGCGCACCTGCTTCGTGTAGATGCGCGTCGGCGTGAGCATCGCCTCGCCGACGGTGGTGGCCGCGGGGCCGGCGTCCGGCAGCTTGTCCGTCACCTGGAGCCCGCCGATCTCCAGCAGCGCCTTGCGCGCGAGCGAGAAGCCGTTGCTGTGCAGCCCGCTGCTCTTGATGCCGATGATCTGGTCGCCCTCCTTGATGCCGCTGCCGTCGATGATGCGGTCCTTGTCCACGATGCCGACGCAGAAGCCCGCCAGGTCGTACTCGTCCGCGCCGTACAGCCCCGGCATCTCCGCCGTCTCGCCGCCGACGAGCGCGCACTCCCCGAGCACGCAGCCGTCCGCCACGCCCTTCACGATCTGCGCGATCTTCTCCGCATCGACCTTGCCCGCCGCGATGTAGTCGAGGAAGAACAGCGGCTTCGCGCCCTGGCACAGCACGTCGTTGACGCACATCGCGACGCAGTCCTGCCCGATCGTGTCGTGCTTGTCCATGAGGAAGGCCACCATGAGCTTCGTGCCCACGCCATCCGAGCCCGCGACGAGGACCGGCGCGCTGATGCCCGTCAGATCCGGCTGGTACAGGCTGCCGAAACCGCCGAGGCCCGTGAGCACGCCCTTGTCGAACGTCTTCTTCACGTGCTCCTTCATGAGGCCGACGGCGCGCTCGCCTTCCTTGGTGTCGACGCCCGCCTCCTTGTATGTGAGTTTTTTCGCCATCAGCCCTGGACCCTGCGGAACACTTCCTGGTACGTCTCCTCCACGTTGCCGAGGTCGCGGCGGAAGCGGTCCTTGTCCATCTTCTCGTTCGTCTCCACGTCCCAGAGCCGGCAGGTGTCCGGGCTGATCTCGTCCGCGAGGATGACCGTCCCGTCCGCGAGCGTGCCGAACTCGATCTTGAAGTCGATGAGCTTCAGCCCCCGCTCGAGGAAGAACGCCTTGAGGATCTCGTTCACCTTGTGCGCGTACTCGCGCACCTTCGCGAGCTGCGGCTCCGTCACGAGCCCGAGCGCGAGCGCGTGGTCGTCGTTGATCAGCGGGTCCCCGAGCTCGTCCTTCTTGTAGGAGAACTCGAGCGTCGGCCGCAGCAGCGCCGTCCCCTCCTCCACGCCGTAGCGCTTCGAGAACGAGCCCGCCGCCACGTTGCGGATGATCACCTCGAGCGGCAGGATCTGCACGGCCTTCACGACAGTGTCGCGCTCGGAGAGCTGCTCGACGAAATGAGTCGGCACGCCCTGCTCCCCGATGATGCGGAAGATGATGTTCGTCATCGTGTTGTTCACGACGCCCTTGTCGGCGATCTGGCCCTTCTTCTGGCCGTTGAACGCCGTCGCGTCGTCCTTGTAGCTGACGATGTACAGCGTCGGGTCGTCCGTCGCGTACACCTTCTTCGCCTTGCCCTCGTAGATCTGCTGCAGCTTTTCCGTCATTGCATGATTCCTCCTGATTTAGATTCCCTCTTGAAACTCCGCGTCGGCCAATAGGACCTCGCGCTCCATGTTCTCCTTGAACGTCCGCATCTGCTCGCGCAGCTCCTCGTACTTGACCGACAGGATCTGCACGGCCAGAAGCGCCGCGTTCTCCGCCCCGTCGATCGCCACCGTTGCCACCGGCACGCCCTTCGGCATCTGCACGATCGACAGCAGCGAGTCGAGCCCGTCGAGCGTCGACGACTTGACCGGCAGCCCGATCACGGGCAGGGGCGTGTACGCCGCGAGCACGCCGGCCAGGTGCGCCGCCTTGCCCGCCGCCGCGATGATCACCTCGATGCCGTCATCCTCCGCCCCCGAAGCGAACGCCTCCGCCACGGCCGGCGTCCTATGCGCCGAGATCACGCGCGTCACATACTCGACGCCGAAGCCGTCCAGCACCTGCTCGGCCCGCTCCACGACCTTGTAGTCGCTCTTGCTCCCCATCACGATCCCGGCTTTCATCTCTACTGCCCTTTCCCGCTCCGCGCGCTCACTTGAAATAGCGGACCCCGGACGCGAAGACCCCGTAGTCGAAGTCGCCCGGGACGTTCACGTAGAGCCCCGGCGCGTTGCGCTCCGGATGCCCCATGCGCCCGAAGATGCGCCCGTCCGGGGACGTGACCCCCTCGATCGCGCCGATCGAGCCGTTGGGGTTGTAACGGATGTCGTAGGTGGGCCGGTCGTCCATGTCCACATACTGCGTCGCGACCTGCCCGTTTTTGAATAACATCGCCAGCGTCTCCTCGTTTGCGAAGAACCGCCCCTCGCCGTGCGAGACCGGCATCGTGTGCACCGCCCCGACCTCCGCGTGCGCCAGCCACGGCGACAGCGCGCTGCCCACGCGCGAGCGCACAAGCTTCGACATATGCCGGCCGATCGTGTTGTACGTGAGCGTCGGCGCGTTCTCGTCTGGCTCCGTGATCCTGCCGTAGGGGATGAGGCCGAGCTTGACGAGCGCCTGGAAGCCGTTGCAGACGCCCAGCATGAGCCCGTCGCGCTGCTCCAGCAGCGCCGACACCGCCTCGCGCATCTGCGGGCTCCGGAAGACCGCCGAGATGAATTTGGCGGAGCCCTCCGGCTCGTCGCCGCCCGAGAAGCCGCCCGGGATCATGACGATCTGGCTCCTCCCGATCTCCTCCGCCATGCGCGCGATCGACTCCGCGAGCGAGCCGTGGTTTTGCGTGAGCAGGCCCACGACGCAGACCTCGGCGCCCGCGCGCTCGAACGCGCGGCGGCTGTCCACCTCGCAGTTTGTCCCCGGGAAGACCGGGATGAGGACGCGCGGCTTCGCGGCGCCGATCTTGACGGTGGCGCCAATGGAGCCCTTCTTGCTGAACGAGGGCATGGGGATGTCCCCGCCCTCGGCCGCGCCCGCGTCCGCCTGCACGGGGAAGGTCGAGACGAGGGGGGTCTCCCACCGCTCCTCGATCTCCGACAGCGGCAGCACGATGGACCGGGACGTGTCGGAGGCAAGCGAGCCCTCCCGCGTCCTAAGCTCGATGCCCTGCGAGTCCACGGTCTCCCCGATGACCTGGTAGCCCAGGCCCTTGAAGAGGGCGGCCGCGTCCTGGTCCTGGCCCACCTCGACGAGCAGGCTGCCGTAGTTTTCGAACAGCAGCAGGCGCTTCATCGGCGCGAACAGCACCGCCCCGATGCGGTTGCCGAAGGCCATGCGCGCGATGGAGACGAAAAGCCCGCCCGCGCCGACATGGCTCGCCGAGAGCAGCTTGCCCTTCTTCGCGAGGTCGTGGATGCGCGCCGCGTTTTTCTTGAACGCCGCGAAGTCCGGCACGAAGGACGCGTCGCGCTTGCACTCGAGCAGCACGATCTTGCTGCCGGCCTGCTTGAACTCCGGCGACAGGACGTGCCGCGCGTCCGCCACGGCCACCGCGAACGAGACGAGCGTCGGCGCCACGTCGAGGTGGCGGAAGGACCCGCTCATGGAGTCCTTGCCGCCGATCGCGGGGACGCCGAGCGCCAGCTGCGCCGTCAGGCCACCGAGCAGCGCCATCACCGGGCTCGCCCACCGCGTCGGCACGCGCCCGAGCTTCGGGAAATACTCCTGGAACGACAGCCGGGCGCCCTTGATGTCGCCGCCCATCGCCGCGATGCGCGTCAGGGACTCCAGCACCGCGTACATCGCGCCGTGGAAGGGGCTCTCCTTCGAGACGCGCGGGTCGAAGCCGTAGCTCATCAGCGTCGCCGTGTTCGTGTCGCCCGTGAGCACCGGCAGCTTCGCCGCCATGCCGGACGCCTGCGTGAGCTGGTGCTTCCCGCCGAGCGGCATGAGCACGGAGCCCGCGCCGATCGTCGAGTCGAAATACTCTATGAGGCCGCGCTTGCCCGCGCAGTTTAGGTCGGACAGGAGGCTGTACAGCTCGCGCACCTCCGGCAGGAGCTCCTCGTCGCCTTCGCTCACGCGCCCGATGCCGCCGGGCTTGCGGTGCTCGATCTGCCCGATGCGGATGTCCTGGTCGCGGACGAGCGCCTTGCGCTGCTGCGCCACGCCGTTTGTGTCAAGAAATTTCCTTGACAGGTCGAGGATGAGGTCGTCGCGCCAGTACATGCGGAACCGCCCCGTGTCCGTGACCTTCGCCACCTGGCACACCTCCACGTTCTCCTCCTCGGCGTAGGCCGAGAACGCTGCCACGTCCTCCTTCGCGATGACGACGGCCATGCGCTCCTGGCTCTCCGAGATCGCCAGCTCCGTGCCGTCGAGGCCTTCGTATTTCTTGGGGACCTTGTCGAGGTCGACGTCGATGGAAGGCGACAGCTCCCCGATCGCGACCGAGACGCCGCCCGCGCCGAAGTCGTTGCAGCGCTTGATGAGCTTCGCCGCCTCCGGGCGCCGGAACAGGCGCTGGATGTCGCGCTCGATCGGCGGGTTGCCCTTCTGGACCTCCGCGCCCGCCGTGTAGATCGACTCCTCCGTGTGCTCCTTCGAGCTGCCCGTCGCCCCGCCGATGCCGTCGCGCCCTGTCCTGCCGCCGACGACGAGGATGACGTCGCCCTTGGCCGGCTCCATGCGCCGCACGTTCCCGGCGGGCGCCGCCCCGATGACCGCGCCGATCTCCAGCCTCTTGGCGACGTAGCTCTCATCGTAGATCTCGTCGACGAGCCCCGTCGCGATGCCGATCTGGTTGCCGTACGAGCTGTAGCCCTTCGCGGCCCCGCGCGTGATCTGGTACTGCGTGAGCTTGCCCGGCAGCGTGTCCTTCACCGCCGTGCCCGGGTCGCCGCTGCCCGTCACGCGCATCGCCTGGTAGACATAGGCGCGCCCCGAGAGCGGGTCGCGGATCGCCCCGCCGAGGCAGGTCGCCGCGCCGCCGAACGGCTCGATCTCCGTCGGGTGGTTGTGCGTCTCGTTCTTGAACATGACGAGCCAGTTTTCCTTCTTGCCGCCCACGTCGGCCTTCACCTTGATGCTGCACGCGTTGATCTCGTCGGATTCGTCGAGGTCCTCGAGCAGGCCGCGCTTCCGCAGCGCCTTCGCGCCGATCGTCGCCATGTCCATGAGCGTCACGGGCCGGGTGGCCGCCTCCGCGCCGTAGACCTCTTCGCGCGTCTTCAAATAATTTTCATACGCCTCCTTCACGACGTCGGCGAGCCCGCCGCCCTCGAACTCGATGCCCGTCAGGTTCGTGAGGAAAGTCGTGTGGCGGCAGTGGTCCGACCAGTACGTGTCGATGACGCGCAGCTCCGTGACCGTCGGGTCGCGGAACTCCTGGCTGATGAAATACTCCCGCACGTAGGCGAGGTCTTCGAAATTCATCGCGAAGCCCATCTCCGCCGAAAGCGCGCGCAGCGCGCCGTCGTCCATGCGCCGGAACCCCTCGACCACCTTGACGGGCGGCGGCTCCGGCAGCGCCATCGCGAGCGTGGCCGGCTTCAGCGAGGACGCCCTCCGCGAGTCGACCGGGTTGATGCAGTATTTCAGGATCTTGGCCTTGACGTCCTCCCCGAGCGCGCTCTCGATCACGATGATCTTCGCGCACCGCACGATCGGGTCCGCGTCCGGGTCGATGAGCCGGATGCAGGTCGCCGCCGAGTCCGCCCGCTGGTCGAACTGCCCGGGCAAGTACTCGATCCCGAACGAGAACGACTCCTCCGGGGCCCCGAACTCCTCGTCCGTGGCGCGGTCGAGGTTCGGCTCGGAAAAGACGAGCTGCTTCGCTTTCTCGTACAGCTCGTCCCCGATGTTCTCGACGTCGTAGCGGTTGATGACGCGGACCCGCTTGAGCCCCGCGATCCCCAGGTTTTCCTTCAGCTCCTTCTTGAGGTTTTGCGCCTCCACGTCAAAGCCGGGCTTTTTTTCCACATAGACTCTTCTTACCATATTCTTCTAATTCTCCCACATCGGTGCTTAAATATCTGAATTTTTTGAATATTATAGGCTTTTCTTCTGTTATTATATATCAGAAGCCATAGGAAGTACAACAACATTAAAGGAATAATTTTTGCTGTGAAAAACGTTTCAGTTTTGAAACATCCGCTTTTCCTTTGCGCCTTGGTTTTCAGCCGTTTTTTTGTGGTATATTGCAAGTCAAACACAGTCGCATCATTCCGGGAGAGGGGCAATTCGGTGAAGGATTTTCTGTTTTATACCCCAAAGACCGTGCCCGAGGCCGTAGGGCTTCTGGCCGAGCACCGCGGCGACGCCGCCGTGATTTCGGGCGGCACGGATCTGGTCATCGAGCTCCAGGCGCGCCGCTGCCCCGGCGTGGTCGTCAACATCAACAAAATCAAGGAGCTGCGCGCCATCCGGGTGGACGGCGGCGAGGCCCGGATCGGGGCCGCCGTGACGTTCTCGAGGATCGAGGCGGACGAGGCGATCCGGCAGCGCGCAAAGGCGCTGCACGCCTGCGCGGCGGGCGTCGGCTCCCCGCAGATCCGCAACCTCGCCACCATCGGCGGCAACGTCTGCAACGCGTCGGTCGCGGGCGACAGCCCGGTGGCGCTGCTCGCCCTGGACGCGTCCGTGGCGCTCGAGAGCGTGCGCGGGCGGCGCGAGATGCCGCTCTGCGACTTCTACGCCGGCGGCGCGAAGACGCAGATCGAGGCCGACGAGCTTTTGACGGAGATCCGCTTCCGCCTCCCGGGCGGGAACGCGGCGTCCGCCTCCCGCAAGCTCGGCAGGCGCAAGGCGCTCGTGATCGCGGTGCTCCATTTCGCGGCGTTCGTCGAATGGGACGGCGCGGGGGCCATCACCGGGGCAAGGGCGGCCATCGGCGCCGTTTCTGCGAAGCCCGTGCGGCTGCCCGAGGTCGAGGCCTACCTCGCCGGGAAGCCCGTGGGCGCGGAGACCTTCTCCCGCTGCCCGCAGCTGCTGTCCGACGCCGTCGCGCGCATGATCCCGACGCGCGCCTCGGTCGCATATAAAAAGGAAAGCGTCAAAGCCGTCGCGCAGGGCGTGTTCGACGAGATCGAAGCGCAAGCGCGGCGCGGCGCATAGGAGATAGCGGGGAAGATGCAAAAGATCGTGGTCGCCTTTACGCTCAACGGCAAGCCCGTCCGGATCGAGACGGCGCCTGGCAAGCGCGTCTTGGACCTCCTGCGCGAGGACTTCGGCTGCCTCAGCGTGAAGGACGGCTGCGGGGAGGGGGAGTGCGGCGCGTGCACCATCCTGCTCAACGGGGAGCCGGTGACGTCGTGCCAGATGCTCGCGGGCCAGATCGACGGGGACGACGTCGTGACGCTCGAGGGCGTCTGCGAAGACGGGCGGCCCTCGCGCCTCCAGGAGTGCTTCCTCGCGGCCGGCGCCGTGCAGTGCGGGTACTGCATCCCGGGCATGGTGCTCACGGCCAAGGCGCTGCTCGCGAAGAGCCCGCACCCGGCGCCGGAGGAGATCCGCCGCGCGCTGTCCGGCAACCTGTGCCGGTGCACGGGCTACGCAAAGATATTCAAGGCCGTCCGGATGGCGGCCGGCGAAGAGGGGGGCGGGGCGCCATGACGAACCGGAACCTGTCCGTCGTCGGCAACTCCCACATCCGCAAGGACGCCGTCCCAAAGGCGCTCGGCACGGCCAAGTTCGCGGCGGACTACACCTTCGACAACATGCTGTACGCCGGCGTGTTCCGGAGCCGCGTGCCGCACGCGGCCATCCGGCGCTTCGACGCCACGAAGGCGCTCCAGATCCCCGGCGTGGCCCGGGTCCTCACGGCCAAGGACATCCCCGGCGCAAACCGCATCGGCATCATCGTGAAGGACGAGCCGATCCTCGTCGACGACAAGGTGCGGCGGGTCGGGGACGCCATCGCCGTCGTCGCCGCGGAGACGCAGGAGGCGGTGGCCGAGGCGCTCGAGGCCATCGAAATCGAATACGACGAGCTCCCCCCCGTCTTCTCGACGGACGAGGCCGCCCGGGCGGGCAGCGCGAAGGTCCACGGGGACACAAACCTGTTCATGAGCCGCCACCTGGAGTTCGGCGACGTCGACAAGGCGTTCGCCGCATGCGACGTGGTCGTGGAGGGCACGTACCGGACGCCCGCCTACGCGCATATGTTCATCGAGCCGGACGCGGGCGTGGGCTGGATCGAGGACGGGATGGTCACGGTCTGCGCGTCCACGCAGAACACGCACTACGACCGCAGCGAGGTGGCCAGGATGCTCGGCGTCCCCAACAACCGCGTGCGCGTCATCCAGGCGACGACGGGCGGCGGCTTCGGCGGCAAGCTCGACATCTCCGTGCAATGCCACGTGGCGCTGCTCGTGCACGCGACGGGCCGGCCCGTGAAAATGGTGCGCAGCCGCGAGGAGTCGACCGAGGTTTCCTCGAAAAGGCACCCCTTCGTGATGCACTGCCGCACGGGCGCGACGAAGGACGGCAAGCTGCAGGCGGTCGAGATGAAGATCGTGTCGGACACGGGCGCGTACGCGTCCTACGGCCCCGCCGTCATCACGCGGGCCGTCGTCCAGTGCGCGGGGCCGTACGACGTCCCCAACGTGCGGGCGGACGCGGCATTTTACTACACGAACAACCCGATGAGCGGCGCCTTCCGGGGCTTCGGCGTCCCGCAGATCGCCTTCTGCCACGAGGGGCAGATGAACGCGCTCGCGCAGGCGCTCGGCATGGACCCGATCGAGCTGCGCATCCTGAACGCGCAGCGCCCCGGCACGGTGCTCCCGACGGGCCAGGTCCTGGACGAGAGCGTCGGTTTCGTCGAGACGCTGGAGGCGGCCCGCGCGAAGGCGGGCGAGGTGCTCCGGGCCACGAAGCCGACGCAGGGCATCGGCGTGGGGTGCATGTTCTACGGCATCGGCAACACGGGCCTGCCGAACCCTTCGGCGGCTTTCGTCGAGGTGACGGGCGACGGCAGCGTGAACCTGATGGTTGGCTGCGCGGACATCGGGCAGGGCTCGACGACCGTGATGGCGGCCGTGGCGGCGGAGGAGCTCGGCCTCGCGTACGAGGACGTGCTCGTGGTCGCGGCGGACACGATGGTGACGCCGGAGGGCGGCGCCACGTCCGCGAGCCGGCAGACGTTCATCTCGGGCAACGCGACGAGGGCCGCGTGCCGCCAGGCGAAGCAGACGCTCCTTGCGGTCGCGGCGGAATTCCTCAACGCCCCAGCGGAGGACCTCGTCTTCCGGGATCGGAAGGTCTTCAGCGGGAAGGACCCCTCCGTGTCCATGACGTACCCGGAGCTGATGGCGGAGATGAAGAAATGGGGCAAGCTCGCCGTCGGCGCGGGCTACTACAACCCGAAGACGACCTACCTCGACCCGCAGAACATGGCGGGTGTCCCCTATGAGGTGTACTCCTACGCGACGGCCATCGCGCTCGTCGACGTCGACCCGGGCACGGGCGAGGTCACCGTCGAGAAGGTCGTGTCGGCGAACGACGTCGGGACGGCCGTGGACAGGGCCATGGTCGAGGGCCAGATCGAGGGCGGCATGGCCATGGCGCAGGGCTTCGCGGTCTTCGAGGAGGTGGAGGTGTCGGAGGGCCGGATCAAGAACCCGATCTTCTCGAAATACCTGATCCCGACGGCGATGGACGTGCCGGAGGTCTACCCCGTCATCGTCGAGACGGCGGGGGAGCACGGGCCGTTCGGCGCGAAGGGCGTCGGCGAGCCGGCGCTCATCCCCGGCATCCCGGCCTACGCGAACGCGGTGGAAAACGTGATCGGCGCGCGCATCTTCGAGCTGCCGATGACGCCCGCCCGCATTCTTGCGAAGCTTCACAAACCTCCCGGTTTGTAGGTGGAATGGTGTATCTTTCGTACTTTTTTAGAAAAGGAGAGGAGCAATGGCAAAAAACCTGAAAGCAAAGCTGCTGTCGGCATCGGAAATCGACTTGATGAAAGACCAGATTTCGAGGCTCTTGGCAAAGAAGGGGATCCGGATCCACCACCCGGAGGTGGAGAAGTACCTGAAGGAAGCGGGCTGCGTCTTTGAAGACGACGCCGTGAAATTTCCGGAGGCGGTGCAGGAGAAATACCTGGCGATGGCGCCCAGGGAATTCGTGCTCGCGGCGCCCGACCCAAAATACGACATCCCCTTCCCGCACCCCGAGGGGAACTGCTACGGGCGCGTGAACACGGGGGCCTGCCGCTATCTCGACGTGGACGGCAATTTCTCGAACATCAGCCTGGGGCAGGCCGAGGAGATCATCCGGCTGACGAACGACCTGGAGCACATCGACTTCTGGTCGATCCTCTCGACGGACCCCGTCGGCTTCCCGGCGGAGACGATCGACGTCCACACGTACGAGGTGACGCTGGCCAACACGAAGAAGCACGGCTGGCTCCAGCCCTACGAGGCCTACAACGCGGGCTATATGATCCGCATGGCGCAGGCCGTCATGGGCGGGCCGGACAAGCTCCGGGAGCGGCCCATCGTCAGCCTCATCTGCTGCTCGGTGCCGACGCTCACGTACAAATTCATGGATCTGCAGATCATCCTCGACGGGGCCCTGAACGGCGTGCCGCTCCAGCCCTGCTCGCTGCCGGTCGCGGGCGCGAACGCGCCGGTGACGCCCTCCGGGCTCGCCGTCATCACGTCGGCGGAGGTCTACGCGCAGATCCTCATCGCGCAGATGATCGCCCCGGGGACGCCGTGCGTCGCGACGCCGCTGCCCTTCGACATGGACATGCGCACCACGTACACGATCCAGTCCAGCATCTCCAACTCGATGGCGCGCATGATGTCCATGCAGCTGTTCTCGGAGGGCTACGGCCTGCCGGCGCACACGTACGGCACGGGCTCGGACTCCGTCATGCTCGACGGGCAAAATTTCGCGGAGCGCATGCAGGTGACGCTGCTCGTCGCGCTCGGCGGCGCGGACGTCCTCGGCGGCGCGGGCCAGTTCGAGACCGCGAAGGCGATCAGCCCGCTCTTGCTCATTATTGACAATGATATTTTCGGCATGGCGAAGAAGCTGCGCGCGGGGTACGAGGTCACGGACGCGACGGTCGGCATGGACACGATCCTTTCCCTCGGGGAGAAGGACTCGTTCATCACGAGCGACCACACGATGGACTATTTCCGCGAGGCGTACGCGTCGGACCTCTTCATCCACACGTCCGCGCAGGACCGCGAGAACGCGGACACGCCGGACATCCTGTACAAGGCGCGCAAGGTCTACGACAAGCTCATCGCAAAGGAGCCGCCCGCGCTCGTGGACGACGCGGTGAAAGCGGAAGTGGCAAAGATTGTGGCGGAGGCGGACGCGGCCCTCGCGAAAAAATAGGCGCAGTGTTTTTATTTTAATTGTAAGAAAGGAGGAGAGAGTCATGAGACAACGCTACAAGGATATTGAAAAAGTCTGGCTCATTTGCGTCGTGCTATTTTATTTCCTGTACAATCTGCCGGGCGTGCCGCCTTACGGGGACGCCAAGAGCGCGCTGATCCACGGCGGCATCACGGTCATCGGGCTGTGGGTCTCGGTGTACGTGGGGCTGTTCGCGATCTACCGGCACCGGAGGCCCCGGTCTCTGCAGGAGGTGGCGGAGCTCGAGGAGAAGTCCAAAGGGGACGGCGAAACGAAGACGAACGGGGGTGAGGCGCAATGATTTCTTCAACTGGCGTATGGCTGGCGTTCGCGATCTACATGGTGGCGCTGATCTCCCTGGGGATCTACGCCAACCGCAAGACGAAGCAGCAGTCAATCCAAACATATTTCACGGGCAAGGGGGAGATCCGCTGGTACGTCCTCCTCATGACCTACGTCGCTGCGCTGATGAGCACGTGGGTGTTTTTCGCGGGGCCGGGCGGGTACTACCGGGGCGGCTTCGTATACTGGATTTCCGAGCTCAGCTACATCCCGCTGTTCCCGGTCATCACCTATTTCGTCATGAATAAAGTATGGCTCCTGAACACGCAGCGCGGCTACGTGACGCCGGCCGACCTCTACGACGACCGCTTCAAGAGCCCGGCGCTGCGCCTCGTGCTCGGCATCGTGTTCATGTGCGTGTCCCTGCCGTACGTCGCGTCGATCTTCATCGCCTGCGGCCGCGCGGCGGTCATCGCGAGCGGCAACGACTCGCTGTACATGCCGATCATCCTGTTCGTCGGCGCCACGACCATCGTGTTCATCTGCGTCGGCGGCATGAAGTCCGTCGCGTGGGCCGACACCGGCCAGGGGCTGCTCTTCATCGGCGCGCTGTGGGCGGTCGTGATCGCGGCCATCGCCGTGGGCTTCAAGGGCTCGCTTGTGGGCGCGTTCGACGCAGTCTGGGAGAACACGAACTCGTGGTTTTCGTACCCCGGCCCCAACGAGTGGGTGCCGTACACGGCCCGGATGGGCTACCCGCTGTCCTGCGCGATCGGCTGGACCATCATGCTGCCGCACGTCTTCATCCGCTCCGGCTTCTCCGGGGACGACCTGAAGTCGCAGAAGCGGCTGATGTTCCTGACGCCGGTGCTGCAGACCGTGGTCTGGACGGGCACGATGCTCATCGGCCTCGTCGGGATCGGCCTCCTGCCGGACCTGACGAGCACGGACACCGAGCTCATCATCCCGTACCTCATCAACAACGTGATCGCGACGGCGGGCACAGGCGGCGCGAAGGTGCTCATGATGCTCTTCATGCTCGGCGCGATGGCGGTCGGCCTCTCGACGGCCAACGGCTTCCTGCTCGTGAGCGGCTCGATCTTCTCCAACGACTTCCTGACGAACCTCTTCAAGGTGAAGGCGTCGGGGACGAAGAAGATGGTGATGGCGAAGATCGTCATCTCCATCATGGGCGTCATCAGCATCGTCATGGCGCTGAACCCGCCGGAGTTGATCTGGACGCTCATCATGTTCGCGATCGCGATGGTGATGCCCCTGTTCCCGGTGCTCGTCGCCGCGCTGTACTGGAAGCGCACGACGGCCCCCGCGGCCGTGGCGGCCTCGGCGATCGGCTGCGGCACGGTGCTGCTCACCTACGCGCTCGGCGAGGGCGGCTCGTGGTACGGCTTCTACGGCATGGCGGTCTCGACCGTCCTGATCGTGGCGGTCAGCATGATCACGAAGCCCGTCGACAGGAAGGTGCTCGACTCCTTCTACGGCGCGCTGCACAAGGCGGAGAAGCTCAACTGGGAAGACGAAGAACCCGAAGAACTGGCGTAGGAAAAAGGTATAATACAGACATGGAACTCGGATTCATAGGACTTGGCGCCATGGGCGCAAGAATGGCGGAAAACCTCGTGAAGGCGGGGCATTCCGTGCACGTATTCGATGTGAACGCGGCGGCCGTCGGGCGACTGACGGCCGCCGGCGCGGTGGCCGCGGGCAGCGCAAAGGACGCCGCCCGCGGCGCAGAGGCGGTGCTGCTGTCCCTGCCCAATTCGAAGATCGTGGAAGACACCGTGCTCGGGGAGGCCGGCGTGCTCGCCGGCGCGTCCCCGGGCCTACTCATCCTGGACCTGAGCAGCATCACGCCGAAGACGGTGCGCATGCTCGCCGAGAAGGCCGCCGAAAAGGGCTGCTCCTTCGCGGATGCGCCCGTGAGCGGCGGCGTCGAAGGCGCGGAGAAGGGGTCGCTCACCATCATGGTGGGCTGTTCGGAGGGGGATTTCGAGCGGGCGCGGCCCGTTCTGGAGGCGCTGGGCAAGAAGCTGATCCACGCCGGCGGCGCGGGGGCGGGCGCCACGGTGAAGCTGGTCAACAACCTCCTGCTCGGCATCAACATGGCCGCCGTGGGGGAGGCATTCGCGCTCGGCGCGAAGGCGGGGATCGACCCGGGCATGCTCTACGAGATCGTCTCGCAGAGCTCCGGCGCATCCTACGCCTTGACCGCGAAATACGAAAAATACATTTCCAAAGGGAATTTTGCGCCCGGGTTTTCCATCGACCTCCAGTACAAGGATTTGGGGCTGGCCGTCGAAACGGCGAAGGACCTGGGCTACCCGCTGCTGCTCGGCAACGTCGTGCAGCAGCTGTTCGAGGAGATGCGCGCGGCCGGGATGGGCGGGGAGGACATCTCCGCCATCATCAAGAAAGGCGGCCGCTGGGGCTGACCGGCCGGAAAAACGAAACAATAGAGATAGAGGAGGATGAAACCAATTGCAGAAATCAAGACCCAACACAGAGAAAATCATCCGGGAGGACATCGAGACGATACGCGCCTATGAGCGGGTGTTCGGCGTGGAGATGCCCGGCCTGGACGCGGACGGGAACATCGTGCGCCTACCCGAGGCCTACCCGCGCGTCGTGAACGGCGTGGAGCGCAGCGGCTACCGCATTTCCGCGCTCGGGCGGCAGGCGGCGCAGGACCAGACGCCGGTGCTCAACCCGATCCTCGGCCGGAACACCAGCGAGGAAACATGGGCGGAGTCGCAGCCGCTGTACGAGATGGCGGAGCGGTTCGACCGGAAGATCTTCCACTTCATCCACGCGGAGGCGACGCGGCACATCGACCCCAAGGAGGGGGAGGAGCTGATCGAGCAATCGCGCGGCAAGGGCGGCATCACGCCGCAAGGCGAGCGCGAGTTCATCGAGATGGGCGGCGGCGCGGTCCACCCCGTGCGCATCAACGCGACGGGGGACACGACGCACCTGAACGTCCTGAACGCGCTGGTCGCGGGGTTCGACGGGACGGACATCGGCCCGGTGATCCACGTGCATTTCGGCGGGCGCGGCATCCTCGACTTCCGCTCGAAGGTGAAGAACGGCTACAAGGCGATCCAGCTCTGCGCGGAGAACAACATGTTCGCGCAGCTCGACACGCACAAACACATCGTGAACATCATGGGCACGGACGGCATGGCGCTGGCCATGTGCCTCCTCTCCGAGGGGCTCGCGGTGAAGGCGGGCCTCGACCCGGGGCTCAGCTCGATCCAGATGAACCTCGGCGGCATCAACGTCCTCGCGGACATCGCGCTCATCCGGGCGTTCCGCGACACGATCTGGAGCGAGTTCATCAACGCGGTGCCCGAGACGTTCCAGAACCCGCCGCCCGATTTGATCGCCGAGCAGGCGCATTTCGCGCGCATGGCGGTCTCGGCCAAGCTGTCGGGCGTCAATTTCTACCGCACGAAGGCGGCCGAGAACGTCGGCATCCCGACCGGGGAATCCATGAGCAAGGCCATGTGGGCGACGTACAACGTGTTCGACAACACGTACAAGGTGGATATCCAAGACCCGTTCATCGAGGCGCGCAAGAAAGAGATCCAAAGCGAAGCGATGGCCATCCTGTCGGCTGCGCTCGGCCTGGACCGTATCCTGGAGCCGGGCGAGGTCACGGCGGCGTTTTGGGACCGCTACGAGGACGAGCAGCTGATCGACATCGCGGTGGCCGCGGGCAAGAGCGGCATCTTCGACACGCCGCGCGCGGCGGGCTGGGACCTGAAGCGGCACGTGAAGACGCACCGCGACAGCGACGGCATCCGGCGGTACATCAAGGGCTACACGCCGCTCGGCGTCGACCCGGCCCAT
This sequence comes from Eubacteriales Family XIII. Incertae Sedis bacterium, assembly GCA_031272365.1. Lineage (GTDB taxonomy): Bacteria > Bacillota > Clostridia > Peptostreptococcales > Anaerovoracaceae > WRFF01. Next base: position 11,174 of record JAISTX010000022.1, on the reverse strand, counting down.
ATGCCGGTCTCGCAGGAGATGTTCGACGTGCCGCCCGAGCCGGTGGTCTCGAAAAAGGAAAAGATCGTGATGGCGACGGTGGGCGCGGACGCGCACGTGATCGGCATCAACATGGCGAAGGAGGCCTTCCAAAGGGCCGGCTACGAGATCATCTTCCTGCAGGGGATGAACATGCCGGAGACGGTCGCGGACGTCGTCGCCGAAACGGGCGCGGACGCCGTCGGCGTCAGCAACCTGCTCGGCCTCGGCATCGAGCTCTTCCCGCGCGTCGGGAGGCGGCTCGAGCAGCTCGGCCTGCGCGGCAAGGTCGTGCTCTTCGCGGGCGGGCGCATCGCGGAGAAGGAGGAGGAGCACGCGATGTTCGAAAAGAAAATCGCCGAAGAGGGCCCCGGGTTCCTCGGCGTGGACGCGTTTTTCGGCCCAGGGTCGGACGTGGACAAAGCGGCCGTCGCCATCTCGGAAATGATGAAAGAAAAGCAGGAGGCGAAGAAATGAAGCAATCGAAAATCCCGGTCGTCATCATGCGCGGGGGCACGAGCAAGGGCATCTTCATCAAGGCGGAGGACCTGCCCGAAGACCCGGCCCTGCGCGACCAGATCGTGCTGCGCGTCTTCGGCAGCCCGGACGTCCGCCAGATCGACGGGCTCGGCGGCGCGGACCCGCTCACGAGCAAGCTGGCCATCATCGGGAAATCCGCCGTGCCGGGCGCGGACGTGGACTACACGTTCGGGCAGGTCTCGTACAAGGCGCCGACGATCGACTACTCGGGGAACTGCGGCAACATCTCGTCCGCGGTCGGCCCGTACGCGGTGGACGAGGGCCTCGTGCCGGCAGTGGAGCCCGTGACGACCGTGCGCGTCTACAACACGAACACGCAGAAGATCCTCGTGGAGCAGGTCCAGGTGGAGGACGGGCGCGCGAAGGTGGACGGCGACTACGCCATCGCGGGCGTCCCCGGCACGGGCGCGGAGGTCGTGGTGGACTTCTCGGGCACGGCCGGCGCGGCGACGGGGAAGCTGCTCCCCACGGGCAACGTGGTGGACACGATCGAAACGGCTGCGTTCGGCCCCATCGGGGCCTCGCTCGTCGACGCGGCGAACCCCGTCGTCTTCGTGCGCGCAAAGGACCTCGGCATGACAGGCATCGAAACGCCGGCGCAAATCGACGAAAACAAACAGCTGCTCGATGCGCTCGAGGAGATCCGCGGCAAGGGCGCCGTGCTGATGGGGCTCACCTCCGACTGGGAGGCCGCCGCGCGGGAGATCCCCGCGTTCCCGATGGTCGCGGTGGTCGCGCCGGCGCAGGGATACAAGGACTTCACGACGGGGAAGGACATCGGCGAGGGGGACGTGGACTTCGTCTCGCGGCTGATGTTCATGCAGGTGACGCACAAGACGTACGCGGGCACGGCGACGACGTGCACGGGCGCGGCCGCCCGCATCGAGGGCACGGTCGTGCAGGAGGCGATGGCGGCGAAGGGGCGCGGGCATGAGCCCGGCTCGCTCATCCGCATCGGGCACCCCGCCGGCGTGATCGGGCTCAATGTGGAAGCGGAGAAGACGGCGGGCGGCTGGGCCCTCGTGAAGGCGGAGGTCAACCGGACCGCCCGGCGCATCATGGAGGGCACCTGCTACTACCATGTTTGACTACCTCGCCATCGATGTCGGGAGCACCTACACGAAGCTGCGCCTCATAGACGGGGCCACGGCAGTGGCCGCTGCGGAGGTGCCGACGGACCTCGAAGACGTGGGCCGGGGCATCCGGCGCGGGCTGGAGGCGCTCGGGGCCCAGGCTGGGGCCGCGCCGGAGGCGGCGCAGACGCTCGCGTCCTCGAGCGCCGCGGGCGGGCTGCGCATGGTCGCCATGGGGTACATGGCGCGCGTGACTGCGAAGGCCGCGATGGAGGTGGCGATGAACTCCGGCGCGAAGATCCTCGAAGTGATCTCCTCGGAGGATCCCTTGGACTTCCGCGTGCAGATCCTCAAGGAGATCCGGCCGGACGTGGTCCTGCTCGCGGGCGGGACGGATTTCGGCGACGAGGATTCGCTGCTCGAGAACGCCCAGGCCATCGTCCAAAGCGGCGCCGGCGCGATGGTCGTGCTGGCGGGCAACGAGGCGGCGCAGCCGAGGGCGGCGGACATCCTGCGGCAGGGCGGCGTCCGCTTCGTGCGCACGCAGAACATCCTGCCGACGATCCACGACCTCTGCGTCGACAAGGCGCGCGCGCTGATCCACCGGGAGTTCATCCGGCAGATCGTGAAGGCGAAGGGGCTCCAGACGCTCACGGACATGCTGACGGACGACCGCGTCGTGCCGACGCCGGGCGCCGTGCTGCTCGGCGCGGAGCTGCTCGCGAAGGGCGACGGGCTGCGCGAGGGGCTCGGCCCGCTCCTCGTCGTCGACCTCGGCGGCGCGACCACGGACGTGCATTCCGTCGTGCCCGCATACGAGGGGCTGCCCAAAGAGGAGGTCGGCCTGATCGTCGCGAGCGCGCGGCAGGTGAGCTACCGCACCGTGGAGGGCAACCTCGGCATGCGCGTGAGCGCGGGCGGGATCCTCATGGCCGCCGGCGCGCGGCAGCTGCTCCGGCGCGCGGGCCCGGGCGACGCGGCGATGGAAGAGCGCCTCCACGCCTATTGCGCGCGCGTCGAGGCCGAGACGGCCTCGCTCCCGGAAAACGAGGAGGAGCGCCTCTTCGACCGGCTGCTCGCGCAGGCCGCCGTCGAGATCGCGCTGAAACGGCACGCGGGGCATTTCACGGACCGGGCGGACCCTGTGATGGGGACGATCCCCGGCACCCCGACCGGCCGCGACCTGCGGGGCATCGGGACGGTGGTCCTCGTCGGCGGCTTTTTCGCGCACAGCGGGCCGGCGGAGGGCGGGCATATTATTGAAAGCGCATTTTCCCGTCGCGGCATTTCGCTGCTGCCCGAGCGGGCGGGGCGGATCCTCGTCGACCGGGGATATGTCCTGTACGCCGCGGGCCTGCTGGCGCAGAAAGCCCCGGAGTACGCGTTTTCGTTATTGGAGAAGAGCTTGTCGTAACCTTTGGAGATGGGGAGGCAGCGGACGAATGTGAGGAGCCTATGAAACAAAGAGAAGAGCTGAGGAAGAAGCTGGCGGCGAAGGAGATTTTGGTGGTGCCGGGCGCGCACGACGCACTGTCGGCCCGGATCGTGGAGCGATGCGGGTTCGGCGCCGTCTACATGACGGGCTACGGGCAGGCGGCGAGCGCGCTCGGGCGGCCGGACATCGGGCTGCTGTCCATGACGGAGATGCTCGACCGCGCGCGCAAGATGGTGTCCGCCGTGGGCATCCCCGTGGTCGCGGACGCGGACACGGGCTTCGGGAACGCGATCACGCTGATGCGGACGCTGGAGGAGTACGAGGCGGCCGGCGTGGCTGCCATACAGTTCGAGGACCAGGTGATGCCGAAACGCTGCGGCCATATGGCGGGCCGCAAGGTCGTGCCGATGGAGCAGATGGTGGGCAAGATCAAGGCCGCCGTGGCCGCGCGCCGCGACCCGGACCTGTGCATCATCGCGCGGACGGACGCGCGGACGTCGCTGGGCATCGAGGAGGCCATCCGCCGGGCGCAGGCCTACGAGGCGGCCGGCGCGGACATCCTCTTCGTGGAATCCGTGGAGTCCGCAGAGGAGATGGCGCTCGTCAACGAAAGCCTGACGAAGCCGACGCTCGCCAACATGGTGGAGGGCGGCCGCACGCCGCTGCTGCCCGACGACGAGCTCGAGCGGCTCGGCTACGCGCTCGTCATCTACCCGACCGCCTCGACGTACGTCGTGACGAAGGCGCTGCTCGACCTCTACCGGCAGCTCGCGCAGGACCGCACGACGGCCGGCTGCACGGACAAGATGGTGGTCTTCTCCGAGTTCAACAGCCTGGTGGGGCTCGAAGACTACCGCGAGGCAGAGGATCTGTATGTTGTAGAATAATGGAATCACGGAGGAGAGAAAGATGAAGATCGCTGTCAAGAACATCGGGACATTGGTCACGGGGGACATCGCGCGCCCCCTGTCGGACGCAACGACGATCCTGATCGAGGATGGGAAGATCGCGCAGGTCGGGGGCGAGGCGCTGCTCGCGGGCGGCGGGTTCGCGCAGACCATCGACGCGGCGGGCGCGACGGTGGCGCCGGGCCTCATCGACTCCCACGTCCACCCCGTGCTCGGGGATTTCTCGCCGCGGCAGAGCATCCTCGGCTACATCGGAAGCTCCCTGCACGGCGGGGTCACGACGATGATCTCCGCCGGGGAGCCGCACACCCCGGGGCGGCCGAAGGACGTGGCCGGTACGAAGGCGCTCGCGGTCCTCGCGCACAAAAGCGCGGCGAACGCCCGGCCCGGCGGCGTGAAGCTGCACGGCGGGGCGCTCATCCTCGAGAAGGGGCTGAAGGAGGAGGACTTTGCGGAGCTCGCCGCCACCGGCGTCTGGCTCGTCGGCGAGGTCGGCCTCGGCTCCGTGAAGGACCCCCTGGAAGCGGCTGAGATGCTCGGCTGGGCGCGCAAATACGGGATGAAATCCTGCATGCACACGGGCGGGACGTCCATCCCCGGCAGCAGCACCGTGCCCGCGGCCGACGTGATCGCGGCGGGCCCGGACGTGGTCTCGCACATCAACGGCGGGCCGACGGCCGTGCCCATCGAGGAGGCGGACAAGCTCATCGACGGCACCGATCTGACGCTCGAGATCGTGCAGTGCGGCAACAACAAGGTGATGCTGCACGTGGCCTCCCGCCTCAAGGAGAAGGGCGCGCTCGGCCGGCTCATCGTCGGCAACGACTCCCCCTCCGGGACGGGCATCATCCCGCTGGGCGTGCTGCGCACGCTCGCGACGGTCGCGTCGCTGGGCGGGGTCAGCGCGGCGGAGGCGATCTGCTGCGCGACGGGGAACACGGCGCGGGCCTACGGGCTGCCCGTGGGATTCATCAAGGAAGGCTGCGAGGCGGACCTCGTTTTCATGGACACGCCGCTCGGGTCGGTCGGCGCGGACGCGCTCGGCGCGCTCGAGGCCGGGGACCTGCCCGGCATCTCGATGGTGCTCGTCGACGGCAAGCAGGCGGCCGGCGTCAGCCGCAACACGCCGCCGGCGCTGCGCAAGGCCGCGCTGGCGGAGCCGGCTTGACAAGCCTTGGCCGGCGCGCAGCAAGGTAAGGGAGAGAGGCGATGATACGCATTGACGAGGGCATCTGCGAAGGGTGCCGCATTTGCGAAAAAAACTGCCCGCTGGGCGCGATCCGCGTGGAGGGCAAGCTGGCCGTGGTCGGGCCCGGGTGCGCCTCGTGCAACGTGTGCGTGCGCGTGTGCCCGTTCGGGGCGGCCTCACGGGCGGAGGACGAAGACGCGCGGCACGCCCCGTGCAGCCACTGCTCCGTGGGGTGCAGCATCGAAGAAGGCCACAGCGGCGCCTGCACGAGGTACGTCAACCGGGGCGGCCGGATCCGCCGGGCCAGGAAGCTCGTCCTGAAGGCGGGGCGCGGCGGGCCCGCGGCGCCGAAGCTGCCCCCGGAGCCTTTGACGACGGCCGTGGGCGCGGGGACGAACTACCCCTGCTGCCGGCCGGCGCCGTACATCGTCGAGGACCGGTTCGAAGGCGCGGACGTCGTGACGGTCGTGACCGAGGCGCCGCTCAGCTACAGCGGCGTGAAGGTCAAGATCGACGCGAACCGCTACATCGGCGAGGAGGGCGCGCGGGTGAAGCGCGACGGGAAGGTCGTGGGCCACGTCACGACGGAGGAGTACGGGTCGAAGATGCTGTCGATCGGCGGCGCGAACCTGCTCAGCCACGGCAACGACGGCTTCGTGGTCGCGCGCACGATCGTGGATTTCGCGAACGGGCGGCGCGTGAAGCTGCGCGTGGAAGGCGGCTCGGAGCTGGAGCTCCAGCACGGGCACCCGCCCGTGATCGACGGGGAGGAGGAGGCGCTGATGCGCGTCGGCTGCGGCAGCGCGACCGTGGGCATGTTCCCGGAGGCCCTGCGCGCGGCGGCGGACGAGGCGATCGTCCTCGACTACCATGTGATCGGGCTGCTGACGGAGCACCTCGCGGGCGCGGAGATCGGGCTCGTGCACAGCGGCGTCGTGCCGAGGGGCGTGAAGAGCTCGCGCGGCCGGTATTTCGGGAACGCGGGGATCGGCTGGGGCGGCACGGACATCCAGTCGCCCCTGGACGCGATCGCGTCCGTGGACATGGCCGTCGCGCGGCCCGGCATGACCGTGCTGGTCACGGAGACGACGGGGCAGCGGTGCGCTTTGCTCCGGCTCCGGGAAAACGGGCTGTTCCAGGAGATCCCCCTGACGCCCGAGGCGGAAGCGGCGGCGGCGCTCATCCGGGGGACGTGCGAGCAAGCATGCGTCTCTGTGATTTATACGGGCGGGACCGGCGGCAGCGCGCGGGCGGGCGTCACGAAGACGCCGAAAAAGCTCAACGACGCCGTCCACGAAGGGCGCGTGCGGATGACGGTCGGCGGGGCGCCGGTGTTCCTCCTGCCCGGCGGCGGCATCAATTTCATGGTGGACATCGGGCGCATGGCGGAGGACGCCGTCACGTGGGTGCCGACGCCCGCGACCGTCGCGCCGGTCGAATACACGATGGAGAAGGCGACGTACGAGGCGCTGGGCGGGCACACGGCGCACATCATCACGGTGGCCGAGCTGCTGCGGCAGCTTGCGGAAGCGGAGCAGGAGCAGGGGTGAGGCGATGACGGCGGACGGCGCGATGCTGCGCGAGACGGCCGCGGGGGCGGCGCTCTCCTACGGGCCCGTACGGATGGACATCCGGGCGTGGCGCGGGGGCGCGGCGCAGCCGGCCCTGTGCCGGCGCTGCTGCGAGGAGGCCGCGCTGGAGTTCGACCGGCTCGCGCCTTACATGGGGCGGCTGCGGGAGATGCGCGCGTTCGCGGCGCCGGACCCGGCCTACCCCTCTGTATTGAACAAGATGATCGCGGCCGTTTCCGCGGCGGACGCGGGCGGCCTGAACACGCTCGCCGCCGTGGCGGGGGCCTTTTCGGAATTCGCCCTGGAGCGGGCGGCGGCGGGCGGCGCGGACCGCGTGGTCGTCGACAACGGCGGGGACCTGGCGATCCTGGCCGGGGACGGCTGGCCGGTGCGCGTGTCCATCCCCCTCGCGGGCGGCGCGGAGGGCTTCCTCGCCGTGGGCGCGGGCGCGGGCGCGGACGGGATCCGCGGCGTCTGCACGAGCGGCTTCGGCGGGCGCAGCTTCACGAAGGGCGTCGCGGACGCCGTGACGGTGTTTGCCCGGAGCGCGTCCTTGGCGGATGCCTGCGCGACGGCCGTCGCCAACGAGGTGACGGTGGACGGCCCCACGGTCCTCCGCTGCCGCGCCGAGGAGATCGACAGCGGGACGGACATCCCGGGGCAGCTGGTGACGCTCCGCGTGGGCGCCCTGTCGCGCGCGCAGCGCCTGCGGGCGGCCGCCCGGGGCGCGGGAGCCGCGCAGGCGCTGCTCGGGCGCGGCGTCATCCTCGGCGCGCTGATCCGCGTCGGCGACGTCGTCGTCCGCGTGCCGGACGGGCTGCCGGTTTTCGTGGGCGGCCAGGGGAAGGGGGGCCTGCGATGCGCGACGTGCTGAAAGCGGCGCTCCCGCAGTTCGCGGCCCTGACGAACGGGCACGCCATCCTCGCCTCCAAGGACGAGGGCGTGGTCGCCTTCGCCGACTGCGCGAAGAAGAAGCTCCCGAAAGCGGCGGGGGCGAAGTTCGCGGCGCTGCTGTTCGCGGAGGAAGCGCTGCCGAAACGGATCTCCTCCCCGCTCGACGGCGGCACGATGAACGTGATCCCGCTCGGGGACCTCGCGCTCTGCATCCGCGCCCCGGAGGGGGAGGCGGCGTTCATCGAGCGCCTCAAGGAGACCATCACCCTCGCGCTGCCGGCCATCGCGAAGGTCGCGGGCGGGGAGGCGGTGCTGTTCAACAAGGACGGCAAACGGCTCGTGTCCGTCAATTCGCTCGGCCACGAAAACGCGGAGTACATGGGGCAGGTCAGCAACAAGGCGCGGCGCAGCATGCGCACGAAGACCACGGTCCTCGGCGACTCGTCCTACATCGTCGGCGCGAAGGCCGTGCGCGTCCCCCTGTCCGAGGAGTACGGGCTCGGCATCAACAACAACGACTCCGTCGGGCACCGGCAGAAATTGATGGACAGCATCTACCACGTGGGCCAGGCCAGCACGACGATGAAGGACGTGGTCCGGCTCTTCCCGCATTTGGAAGGAATAAGAAAGACGGCGGCGCGCCTGGCGCGCACGGACGGGCACCTGCTGCTGCTCGGCGACGACGAGCGCGCGCTGGACCTGATGGCCGAGGCGATCCACAACGCCGGGCCCTCGAAGGGGCAGCCTTTCGTGACCCTCAACTGCAACACGCTCGACCAGGACCTCCTCGGCGGCATCCTCTTCGGGTTCGACGACGGGATCTACAAGGGCGTCATCCACGGCGCGAACGCGGGCGCGATCTCCGCGGCGGAGGGGGGCACGCTCGTGCTCCAAAACACCCACGACCTCCGGCGGGACACGCAGATCAAGCTGAACAAGGCGATGGAGAGCGGCGAGTTTTTCGCCGTGGGGGATTTCAAGAAAAAGAAGGTCGGCGCGCGCATCATCTGCCTTTCGGCGTCCAACCTTTATGAAATGACGGAGAACGACATCTTCAACGCGAAGCTGTACTACCGGCTCGTGGCGCAGTCGCTCGCGCTCCCGGCAGACGGGGAGGAGGAGGGGCCGGCCGCGCCCCCGCCCAAGGCCGCGCGCAAGCAGGGGTCCGAGCCGTACGGCCGCATGATCCACGATTTCGAGGAGCAGCTCGTGCGCGACGCCCTGCTCAAGCACAACGGATCGCGGAAACGCACCGCCGAGAGCCTGGGGATCAGCACGATCTCGCTCTGGCGGAGGATGAAAAAATACGGTATCGACGAGTTTTAGGCGCAAGGGAAAAGGAGGAGAAAACAATGTCCGTGAAAATCAGGAAAATCGTCACCACGGTGGAGGAGAGCTTTTTCGAAGGGTTCAAGGAGCTGGAGAAGCCGATCAAGAAATGCGTCGTGGCGGCCGTCATCGAGAACCCGTTCGCCGGCGCGTACGCGGAGGATCTGTCCGCGCTCTCGGACGTCGGGGAGACGCTCGGCGGGGAGCTGACGAAGATCGGGGTGGCGGCGATGGGCGTCGACCCCGGGGAAGTGGAAAACTACGGGAAGGGCGCCATCATCGGGCTCGCGGGCGAGCTTGAGCACGGCGCCGCGATCCTGCACCCGAAGCTCGGCAAGCCGATGCGCGACGCGATCGGCGGGGGGAAGGCCATCATCCCCTCCGCGAAGAAGAAGGGCTCGGCCGGGACGGCCCTGGACGTGCCCCTGCACTACAAGGACGCCGCCTTCGTGCGGACGCACTACGACGCGATGGAGGTGCGCGTGCCGGACGCGCCGATGGACAGCGAGATCGTCGTCGCCGTCGCACTGACGGACGGCGGCCGCCCGCACCCGCGCATCGGCGGGCTGACGAAGGGCGAGGTCAAAGGGGAGGACGGGCTGCGGTGACAATGGGCGATTTGAAAAAAAGGCTTTCGGGGATGCCGCCCGCCACCATCGGGCAGACGCTCGCGCTCGCGGAGGAATTCGGCGTGCGGGCGGTGGACGTGGTGCTCGCCGAGGCCGCCGTGCGCGACGGCGTCAGCGAGGAGGAGATCCTGGAGGCGGTGCTCGAAGAATACAAGCACAACATCCGCGCGGCCGAGATCGGCCTGGCGGACGGGGAGAGCATTTTGCTCGGGACGGTCGCGTCGCAGCTGGCCGCCGGCGGCGCGCGCTGTTTCGACGACGCATTTCTCGACGACGTTTTGTTATTTACGTTGGCCGCGCAGGTCGGGAACCACTGCATCGGCTTGCGCCCCTGCGCCGGCACGGGGGACTCGTGCCCGTACACGGGGTTCCTGATGGCGATGGGGAAGGCCGGGCGGGGGGAGCGCGAGATCGCGGAGACCGCCGCGCTGTTCCTGAAGATCGGCGGCCTGTTCCGCATCGGGAAGGTCACGACGGGCTGCAATATGGAGGGGTTCGGCGCGGGCGCGGCCTGCATCGCCGCGGGGACGGCCGCCATGGAGGGCGGCACGCCCGGGCAGATGGGGAAGGCGGTGGTGCTCGCGATGTCGCCGACCATCGGCGTCCCCTGCACGCCGCGCGTGCTCGTGCCCGCGCTGTGCACGACGCACCTGGCGGGCGCGGTGCTCATCGGCATGTACGCCGCGCGGCTCGTGCTGCGCACGGGGCTCGACGTGAACGTCCCCGTCGACGTCATGTTCGCCATGGCGAGCGAGGTGCACAAGGAGGCGGCCAAGAGCCTCGTGCCGACGGTCGTCGATTTCATGGAGCCGTTTTTCCGGCGCAAGCCGCTCGTCGAGGAGCTGGTGCCGCAGGAGGTGCGCGACGCCGAGGCCGAGAAGATCTCGGCGACGCTCGCGCGCGCGGAGGAGGTCGCCTCGGGCATCGCCGCGCGGTCGCCGTCCCTGCTCCACACGCTCGGCATGCCCGTGGTGGGCGGGAGCAGCCAGGCGGTCGGCTCGCCGACGAACACGGCCCGCATCGCGCACGCGCTGGCGGGCGGCGCGCCCGTGCGGAAGGTGTCCATCGAGCTCTACCCGGAGCTGTTCGCGCGCCGGGCCATCAACGTGCCCGGCATCCTGATGGGGGCGGTCTTCGGCAGCCCGACGTCGGACTACGAGATGTACGCGCAGGCGGTGCAGAAGGTGCGGGACCTCGGCGTGGCGGTGGAGATCCGCGAAAACCCGGAGCCGCAGCTCCAGAAGGTCACGCTCGAGACGGACGAAGGGGCGGTCTTTGTGGACGCGCGCAACCGCGGCGGCGGGAGGGTGCGCCTGCACGACGCGGGGCCGTCGCTGGAGGCGGCGCGGGAGGCGGCGCTGCGGCTGGGGATCGTGCTGGACGAGGGTTGATCGTTTGCACTTGGTCAGCGCTGGAAGGCGGAGAGCGGGCCTATGCCCGCGCCGCGCAGCAGCGCTTCCGCGCCCTCGGCGTCCTGCGCGTCCACGCGGAGGCAGATGCCGCAGCTGCCGGAGATTTCGACCGGCAGCGGCATGACGCGGACCTGGACGCCTTTCGCTTTGAGCAGGCGCTCCCCGTCGACGGCGTC
>JAISTX010000016.1 GCA_031272365.1 Eubacteriales Family XIII. Incertae Sedis bacterium | reverse complement strand
CTCGGTATTTCTTAGATGATTGAGTTTAAGGACAAGCGAATCCGAGGGGATATAGAGTTCTGGTGGTATGGCGTTGCCATGGTAGTTGGCGTCTTTGCTATCGCCGTTCTTGTCTACATTGATGATGGACTTCCACGTGCGGTCGATGGTTTCCTGAAGCTCCGTGGAGACTTCTGTTTCCTGCGCCCCATAAGCCCGCTCGAAAGCAGAGAGATCCGCGCCTTCCAGCCGCTCCACATATATATTGTTCCGAAGGAAAATGTAGTCGAGATTCATCATGGAAAAGCTCTCATAGTAATAAAGCCAGGATTCCATCATCTCAACCCCGGCTGAAGCAAGGGGCAAAATGGAAGTTGTCGATTCGGTTATCTGCTGATCGTATTTTTTCAAATCCAGCTCGGCGACGAGCATCGCCTCGAGACCTTTGCGGCACAGCGTCTGGATGTAGAAGAACTTGTCGTTGAACTGCCCGTCCTCGTACATCCCCTTCGCCTGCGCGACGTCCCGGTCGTAATTGTGGGGTATCACCGTGTAGTAGATCGCCCCAGGCGGAGATTGAATCTCAACGAGCTCCCCATTATGATACATGAAGTTCTCAGGTTCGGGCTCATTGAAAATATCCCTCTGGGTTTGCGTAGGCAGCTTCAGGCCGTCGTGGTACACATACTCTCCCGTACCGCAGCCTCCTGTGGCTAACAACATGACAATCAGTAGTGAAACAAGCAAACGCTTTCTATGCATTTTTTCACTATCCGGCAGGCGGCTGCCATGTCGCTGTCGAGTTGCCCCGGGAAATCCGTGGTCGTACTTGATTATTCCGGCCATAATACCTCTCCATCAATACAAGCTGAGTATACCATATTGGAGTCGAACGCGCCCCCCATTATTGTATAATAGAGAAACCCGCTGTTTGTAGGCATTATCACACACCGGCTGGCCTGTAATGTTGCCGGCCCCCGGCGGGTTTTCTTTCTATGACGCAGAGAGGAGAGCGTGCGATGAAAAAGAAATTGCATCAAATAACAATAACCTGCAGCTTGCTGGCCTTGTGCGCCGTGCTGGCGTTTGCGCTGGCCGGGTGCGGCGGGGTTGCGGGGATCGGCGGCGGTTCGGGGACAGAAGCCCCGGGCGGCGACGGCAAGGCCCTGCCGCCGTCGGCCACGCACAAGCTCTACGCGATCGACACCTACTGGAGCGGCATGCCCTACGTCCCGTTCCCGGAGCGCACATTGTACGAATTCGACCTGACGTCCAAGGACTGGCAGCTCTGCCCGCCGGAGTCGGAGGCGAAGGACCCGTTCCGCTTCAAGATCACCCATGTCGAGGACGGCTACATCGAGATCAAAACGAACTGGCAGATGTCCACGTCGGAGGGCGGCGCGATCGACCTGTCGTCGGACATGACGAAGTTCAGGGTGCAGGACGGCGTCATGCTGAGCCTCGTCACGCCGACGACGGACGGCGGCACCGTGGTCGAGTTTTACTACCAGAGCGCGGACCTGCCGGAGCCGGTGACGTATGCCAACCCGGAGATCGCGGGCACCGCGCAGGAGCTGAGCGAAAACAGCGAGCTCGGCGACGTGGCGTTGCTCGAAAAGAATGCCGATGGGCATTATTCATCCGACTACGACTACTACCAGGAGGGGTGGAATACGAAGACCGTCCACAACGACAGCGGCGCGGTCGTCGGCACAGCTAACTACACTGGCGTGCCGGACAACACGGCGCAGCAGATGATCTGGTCGATCCAGCTGCTGGACGGGAAAGGCGCCAGCGTCTTCGGGCTGACCACGGGCGGGAGCGCAGACGGCATCACGGAGACGATGGCGGCCCACGGGTACGAGGAGCTGTTCCTGGAACCGGACGACCCCGCCTACATGCGCGTCTTCGACGGCGGCACCTACCGGCAGTTCGTCAAGGATGGCATACAAATCGGCCTCCTCGTCTGGGACGAATACCACCAGCTTCTGGACATCGAAATCATGCCGGTCTACTTGACGAACGCGGAGCGTACCCTGACGGACGAGGACCTTGCGGAGGCGGAGAGGATTTCCGAGAACAGCAATATCGACGTCAAGCTGTTTGAGCGCTCGGCCTACGGATGGCCGGTGCCCCTGGACGCCTTCGTCGAAAACCCCACCATCTACAACCACAACGACGACCGCCCGCTGCTGGACGAGGGCGGCGCGATGATCGGCGTCGTGTACTACCGCAGCTTCCTGGCTGCGGGGCACGAGGAGCGCGTCAACACCGCCACGCATTTCGCGCTGACGGCCGGCGGGGATGTGTTCGGCGTCGGCATCGGCGACCCCATGGAGAGCGCGACACCCGCGCTCGCGGCCTACGGCTATGCGGCGGCAGACGGCGCGGATACCCGGACGGTGCGGGGCGCACTGGCGGAGGGCGGCTACGCGGCTGAGGTTTTCACGAAGGGCGGCATCTACGTGGCGTTCCTCGCGGCGCAGGGGGAGGAAGAGCGCGTCGACAAAATCCTCGTCTGGGCGGAGGAGCCGGTCATCGTCGACGAATGGGGCTACGAATACGAGTAGAACAACCCACCTCGTTTGGCGATGCCGAATCTTGTTGCGGCGCGTCCGCTTTCATGCAATAATAGAGCATCAGATGATCGTTCATACAGAATGGGGAGCAGAAAGATGCGGAGAGTTTGGTTTTGTTTGATTGCAGTGGCAGCAGATCGACGTGACGTTCAGCGAGAGCGGCGGGGAAGAGGGGCGGTACGATTATTTCCTGATACCCGTCTCGGATGGCGCCCTGGAGGGCCATGATTACTGGCCGTCAACCGTTGAGACCTACGAAGAGATCGGCAATTTCGTCTACGGCCTGTGAGGCCGTGGGCGCGTATCTGGGCGAGCACCTGGACGGCGGGCTTTAGTACCCCAGCGGCTCGTCGATCAGAACCACCTCGAATGCGCAGGCCATCGGCTTGCCCCAGAGCACCGACAGCCCCCGGCAGATCCGCTGCGGGCTTTTGCAATCGTAGCAGCGGTCCGCCTTCTCCGCGCAGGGCGTTTTCATCCCGAGGCGCTGCGCGTTCAGCGGGGCGGCGATATTCCTGGCACGGTGCAGGGCGGCCTCGTAGTCAGGCGCGATTTTGTTATTCCCGACAATGAAAAACACCTTTTCATGCCCGTAAAAGATGGAGGACACGCGGTTGCCCGTGCCGTCGATGTTGATGATCTCACCCGTCTCCGCGATGCCGTTCACCGAGGAAAAATACACGGCGGCGGCGCCCGCCTTCCGGCGCGCCTCCAAGCCCTCCGCCTTGTCGGCGATCTTCTGGTGCCAGTGCACGGTGTTGTGCTTGCCGAGCGTGTCGTAGAGCCCCATCTGGTCCAGCGTCACCGAGCCGCCGAAGCCGACGGTCTGCCCGTCGACCGCGCCGTCGAGGTAGGCGGCGGCCTCCGCGGCCGTATTGAAACAGGAAACCGTGTAGCCAAGCTTCTCCAAATTCTGCGTCAAGACCTGAAACATGTTGTTTTCTCCCTCTTCAAATAATAAGCTGTCAAACCGTACGAACATCCTCCTCAGACGGTACGATGGTGAGTTTGTACCCCATTGGAGTGAGCATTTTGAACAGCGTGTCAATTTGCGGCGTGGCTCTTAAACTCTCAAGCCGTGCAACCGCTGATTGTTTGAGCCCTGCCGCTTCTGCAAGCTGCTCCTGCGTCATGCCGTTCGCTTCACGCGCCGCGATAAGCTTGCCAATGAGTTCGACTTCGAACTCGATTTTGGCGCGTTCCGCCGGAGATATGTTTGCATCGTCGTTGTAAAAATCCCGGAAGCTTTTGCTCGCCATATTACTCATTCCTTTCTATGAAATCTCTCATACACTGCTTTGCAAGCTCTATCTCTTTTGGCGGTGTTTTCTGCGTCTTTTTTACAAAGTGGTGCAGCAGGATGAACTTATTGTCCCGCCAATAGAAGAATAGAATCCGGTTCGGCTGCGGACGCAATTCCCAAAGGTTTCCGTCGATATGCTTCACATGCGGTTCACCAATACGCGTCCCGTATGTTTCAAGTGCGCGTATGTGCGTGAGAATCCGTTGATACTGAATTCTAGCGTCTTTGCTCGAAGATGCTTTGCCCCTAAGTTCAAGCAGGAGGTCTTTCACCGGCTGCTTGCCATTTTTATCTTCGTAAAAATCTACATCGAACATCAGCTTCATCCCTCATTTGTTTCATGCACGGATTATAACAAATTTGTTATGGAAAGTCAACGCGCTTTTTTCGTTAACCAGAAAACCACACTGGACTTGGCCACCGCCATGCGTTGGGCGCGCGCCTACCCGCGGAATCGCGGCCAGTTCTAACAGGGCGCGTCTTTCCCCACGAACCGGAAGCCCATTTTATGTCGCTGCTTCTTATCGTACACTCTAACCAGCGCAAACAGGTGATAAGTTCGCCAGTGGATCGATTACGTACTTTTGCAGTAATTGAGCAATTGCATCTCCAATGCCTGATAATGCCAACTCATCGCCCGGAATACCGTCTGCTATAAGACAAACTGCAACAACAGCCACTGCAGTTATCCCCATAGCAACCGCCATCGCTTCCAACTGGGATGGCATCTTATCCTCCCAAGGGACTGTTTCCATTTCATATGATAATTTCCTATAATCTGGCATACGAATTAACTTATAGTACACCAATCCTGGATCTGTTGCATAGTCCGTATAGATAACTAGCATTTTCTTCTTATCAAGATCCTCTACCCAAGCATTGCCCCAAAACGGCATCACGAGACCATTCGGAAGAAAATCAGTGCCTCGTTTCACAAAAACCCCTGGGACACTGTTTTCCTGAATATAATTGACGTAACCATCTATCTGGGCATTTGCAGCAGCATTTTTCTTAGGTGAACCGAATAGAGGTAAGTTAGAATAGCTTATTGGCTTGATTTCATAAACGTGTATTGGCACAATCATATTATTCATAGGATTCATGTATTCTTCCCATGTTGTTGATGCCAGCCCCTGATTGTAAATAATGTCTGGCCTTCCGCCCTTTGAAGCAGGCAAATCGTCAAAATTCAGAAATAAATCATTATTCAGCATAAATGTTCTAGCATAAATCTCTTTATTGACCCCATTATAGATTCCGAGGTGCGTAATATTGAAAAGCGTTTCTATTTGCAAATGTGCCATTTGTCCTTCCGATGCTGATGGAGGAACAGCCATCGATATGAAATCCGGAATCCTTTCATTCCCGCTCGGGTCGATGTAGACCAGCGGGTTGTTGTTGCAGTAGGCGTAGTCGTTTTGGGTTTGTGGCGACAGGGCGGAGCCTTTGTATGCGTCTTCGCTGATGAAGCGGCCGGTTTCCGGCATGTAGTACCGGGCCTGGGCGTAGCACAGGCCGGTCACGGGGTCGGGCTGGTAGCCGGTGTAGCCGAAGAGGTTCTCTGCGGCCTCGGGTTCGCCCACCCCCGGCAGGGGGACGCCGAACTCGTCGTAGGTGAACGTATCTTGGCTTTGGCCCCGCGCATCCAACGTGCGCACCGGGCTGCGCAGTTCGTCGAGCAGGTAGTAGGCCGGCTCCGGCGCGGGGGCTGCGCCGAAGGCGGCCCCCGCCCCGATGGAAGAGCCCGCGCGGAAAGCATCCGCCGTAGCATCAACGGAAGGTGCAGACGCGGCCGCCCCGGCGATGCCGAACGGCGCCGCGCTGAGCAGCTCGTTGCCCCAGACGTGGCGGGTCCCGCCAGGTGCACCGGGCGCGCCGGGTGCACCAACCGCGCCGCCCGCGCCAACCATACCGGGCGCGCCGCCCGTGCCGATCGCCGCGAGCACATTTTCATAAGGTTTCGTGATATCCAGCACGTAGCGCATCTCCTCGTGCCGTGCCGGGCGGCCGCCACCCCCAGCGATGTCCCAGACGCTCTTCACGCGGTGGCCGAAGCCGTCGTAGCTGTAGGCCGCCGTGCTGCCGTCCGCCGCCGTAGCGGAGACCAGCCGGTTCGCCGCGTCGAAGATGAAGCGCTTCTCGGACACCCCGCCCCTTGCGACCTCCACCAGATTGCCGCGCGGGTCGTAGCTGTAGACGGACTCCTCCCCGCCCGGGCCGACCAACCGCGTCAGCCGGCTCATGGCGTCGTATTCGTAGCGTGTCTCAGCGCCCCGGGCGATGTCCACCATGACCGCGCGGTTGCCCAGCGCGTCGTATCCGTAGCACCGGACGGGCGCGCCGTCCTGCGCCACCGTCGCGAGCCGGTTCATCGAATCATAGGTATAGGCGTGGATGCTCGCCGCCTCGGCGCCGCCCGCCGCCCGGCGCACCCGCGCCACCTCGGTCTTGTTGCCCGCCGCGTCGTACGCGTAGCGGAACGCCTCGAGCGCCCCGTCCGGCCCTTTGTGCTCCAGCCGGTCCAGCCTGCCGAGCGGGTTGTAGGCATACGACGACCGCACGCCGTTTCCGAGCATCCGCTCGACGACATGGCCCACCGCGTCGTAGCTGTAGGAAGCGGCCAGCGCCCCGTCGTCCAGCACCTCCGCGAGCCGGCCCGCCGCGTCGTAGCGGTAGCGCACCTCCGTGCCGTCCGGGTAGCCGATGGACTCCTTCGCCCCGGCGCCTGTCCATCCGTAGCGCACGGTCTCGCCCTGCGCGTCCGACACCGCCGTGACCCGGCCGATCGCGTCCGACTCCAGCCGCGTCACGCCGAGCGCGTCGCGCACCTCGGCGAGCTGGCGCAGAGGCCCGTACGAGCGCTCCACATCCGTGCCGTCCGCATAAGAGACCTTCGTCAGCATCCCGACGGGGTCGTATTCGTATTCCGTCAAAGACCCGTCCCGGTCCGTCTTCCGCACGAGTTGCCCCGCCGCGTCGTACTCATAGCGCCGCGCCGCGCCGAGCGGATCCGTCTCGCAGGCCAGCAGCCCCCTTTCGTCGTAGGCGTAGGTGGTGACGGCGCCCGCTGCGCTCGCCGCTGCACCCACGGGATCCAGCGCGGGATCCACCATGCGCACGAGCTCCCGGCGCGTCATCCGCCGCATGCGGTCGTAGCCGTACCGCGCCACGGAGCCATCCGCGCCCGTCACGGCCGTCAGATTGCCCACGGCGTCATAGGCATAGGAGGTCGCGTTGCCATTCTCGTCCACCTTCCGCGTGACGCGGTCCATCGCGTCGTAGCAAAACCGCGTGACGCCGCCCAGCGGATCCTTGACCGAGACGACCCGGTCCATCGCGTCGTGCTCGTAACGGTGCCGCGCCCCGAGCGCGTCCGTGAAAGCGGTCATCCGCCCGTCCGCGTCGTATTCATAATGCTCCACCGCCCCATCCGCGGCCTCAAAGCGGATGAGCCGCCCGATCGCGTCGTATTCGTACCGGATGGTCGCGCCGTCCGCATTCGTCGCCGATGCCAAAAGCCCCCGCACATCGTAGGTGTACGAGGTGCTGTTGCCGAGCGGGTCCGTCTTCCGCACGAGCTGCCCCGCCTCGTCGTATTCGCTTTTGTGCACCCCGCCCGCCGCATCGTGCATTTCCGTGACGTTGTAGAAAGCGTCGTAGGCGTAGCGCACCTCCCCGCCGCCCGCGTCCACGACCCTCGTCAACTGGTTCAGCGCGTCGTACTCCATCCGCGTCTCGGCGCCGCCCGGCCCCGTGACGCGCACGCGGTTGCCGTCCGGGTCGTAACCAAACGACGTCCGGTGCCCGCAAGGGTCCACCACGGCCGCGAGCCGCCCCACCTTGTCGTATTCGTAGCGCACCTCGGCGCCTTCGGCGTTCGTCACCTTCGCGAGGTTCCACATCTTGTCGTATTCGTACCGCGTGACGCCGCCCGCGGGGTCCGTGACCTGCGCGAGCTTGCCTACCTCGTTGTACGCGTAGCGCACCCGCGTGCCGTCCCAGTCGACGACCTCCGTGACCTTGCCGCGTTTGTCGTAGGCATAACGCCTGGTGTTCCCCTCAGCGTTCACCACCTCCACGATATTCCCCATATCGTCGTGGCGGAAAGCCATGGCGCCGCCACCCGGCCGCGTCGCCTTGACAACCCGGTTCAGCCCGTCGTACTCGTAGCGCGTGACAGCCCCGAGCGCGTCCGTCACGCTGGCGATGTTGCCCCGCTCGTCGTATTCCGTACGGGTCTCGCATCCCGCCGCGTCCACCGCCTTCACGGGCAGTCCCATATCCCCGTATTCAATAACAATCTCCCTGCCGAGCGCGTCGCGCGCCCCCGTCAGATTCCCCAAAGCATCGTAGGAGAAAGCCGCGAGCTTCCGCCCCTCCCGCGTGACGCTGAGCAGCTTGTTCCGGCTGTATTCATACCGGGTCTCGTAGCCCAGCGGGTCCACCGTGCGGGTGCGCCGCCCGAGCACGTTGTACTCGTGGCGCAGCACATTGCCCCGCTTGTCGGTCGAGGACGTCACATTGTCGCCCGCGTCGAAGGTCTTCCGCTCCGCCCCGTCCGGCCAGACGATGGCCGTCGTGCGAAACCGGTCGTCCCGCTCGTAGCGGACGCGGCTGCCGTCCTGCCGCGTGAGCGTGGTCGAGCCGCCCCCGCCCTCGCGGTCGTCCTTGTAGTCGTAGTAGATCTCCCCGCCGTCGGCGAAGCGCTGCCGCGCCACGCGCCCGCTCGCGTCGTATTTGTTCTCGAGCGCGACCGTGCCGAACGGGTCGGTCAGCGTGCACAGCCGCCCCTTCCTGTCGTACCCGTAGCCGTACGTGGCGCCAGACGGATGGGTGGCTCGGACCAGCAGCCCGCCCTCATAGGAAAAAGTGGCCTGCCGGCCCGCTCCATCCGTCACCACTGTCAGGAGCCCGTCCGCGTCGTATGTGATGGAGAGGTACGCGCCTCCGGGTCCCTGCACTTTGCAAAGCCGCCCTTCTCCATTATAGGAGTAGGCGGAGTGGTTGCCGTTTCTGTCCAACGCTTTCACGAGCAGCCCGCTGCCGTTGAACACGAGGCGAGCCATGCTGTCCAGCAGCGTCAGCGTGTGGCCGCCGCCCTCCCCCCGCAGCAGCAGCGCGCGGCGTCCGGGCGGCGCCGCGTAGCGCCCGCCCTCGAGCTCCTCGTAGCGTTCCATGCGCCCGTCGCCGTAGAAGACGTGCGCGCCGCCCTCGGCCTCGCAAAGCCGTATCCAAAAGTTGTGCGACCAGCCCGGCCCCAAAGGGCCGTCCTGCCCGCCCGAGGAATTGTAGGTGCGCTTGAATTCGAGGGGGAACCTGCCGGGGATCTCAAGATCCGTCTTGGAGTAGACAAAATTGCCCGTGGCGAGGTTGACGGGGTCGCCGCCGTAGGCGCAGCACCGGACTTTGCCCGCAAGCTGCGCCGCCCCAAAAGCGCTCACCATGACGGAGGCCAGAGGCCCCCACGCGATGGATGGAAGACCGTCGGCCCCGGCCGAACGGAGCGAGTCGTCGATGCCCTCGCGCACCGCCCGCATCTCCTCCGTGAAGCGCAGGATGTTCTCGCATTGCTGCCGGATCTGCCGGGCGTACGCCAGATCCGCCTCCTGTACCGCGCCTTGGATTTGTGAGAAATGCAACTGCACGGCGAACATCGCCTGCATGAGGGTCTCTATGGCGCCGCGCAGCTTCTTGGCCGCAGCCCTGAGCAGCTCCGCTTGGGTGCGGTATTCCTTCGCCTTGGCCGCCGCCGCCGCGCGCGCCGCCTCGTCGGGCACGGATTTTGTGTGGGTATGGCCTTCCGAATCCGTGTAGGAAACGGTCTTCATTGCCGTCGCCGCGATCACCTCCTGCGCGGCCGCCAGCGTGTCCAGCTGCGCCGCCGTCTGCTCATACGTCCGTGCGCTCGCCTCCATTTCGTCGGCCTGCGCGCGCATCGCGCGTATGCACTCGTCCAGCACCTGCCGCGCCGACACCTCGTTCAACACCAATTCCTTGCCCATAGCTCTCTCCTATCCTTCGAGGGACGTATCAGTGTGTCAAATTATACGTCCCCATGACACACCCATGACACATGCTATGTGATTGACAGCAGGTCGCCTGCCAGGCGGAGCGGCAGCCTGCCTGCCTCATCCGCCAGCGCGCCCGAATCCCCGAGCGCGGACCGCAGGCGCCCCACCAAGCCCAGCAGGCTCGGACGCGACTGCGGCATCACGTACGCCGTCTCGCACAGGGTCTCTATCTCCTGCATCGCGCTGCGCAGCCCTTCGCTTACAAGGCTGTCCGTCGCGGCGATCTTGCGCGACATCCCCTCGTAGGCCGCGGTGTCCAGCACGATGTTGGAGTGCTTCCCCACGCCCGTGGTGTAGCCGCCCCCGCCGCCGCCTGCGTACGGGTTCTCAAAATTTCTCGGTATGGGCAAGGCGGGGTTGGGTACTGTGCCCCCGCCCTGCCCGGCAAGCGGTGCTTCCGAATGTTTCGCCGCTGCTTTGCGCAGGGCGTCCGTCACCTCGAGGAGAATCCCCTCGGCCGGCTTCCCGGAAAACCCGCTGGGCATCACGACTCCTTCGCCCCGGCCCGCCTATGGGCCGCAGGGGCGTAGACCGCCGCCATCGCTTCGTCGGCCGCCTCCATCTGCATCGCCGACCG
This sequence comes from Eubacteriales Family XIII. Incertae Sedis bacterium, assembly GCA_031272365.1. Taxonomy (GTDB): domain Bacteria; phylum Bacillota; class Clostridia; order Peptostreptococcales; family Anaerovoracaceae; genus WRFF01. The sequence continues at coordinate 34,175 of JAISTX010000016.1, read as the reverse complement.
CTCCAGCGCCGTCAGCAGCTTCTGCATCGTCAGGGCCTGCATGCGCGACTTCCGCTTGTTGGCCTCGATCATCTCCGAAAGGGCGGGCACCGCCGCGCCGTCCACTTCGCCGAGCATCGGCACGACCTCCGCGTAAGCCGCGTCCATCCGGGCGAGCTCATCCTCGATCCGCGCGCGCAGGGCCGCGGCCTTCACGTAAATCTCGCCATAGTTGACATGTATTTTGTTTGACATCTCTACCTGCTCCTTTTCGAATCCGGAAACCACTCCATCTCGACGAACTCGCTCTCCGACGCCCTTTTGCGCAGGACGAGGAGCACGGCCAGGCCGCCCGCGAGGCCGATCGCGATGAACCAGATCACCGGCAGGAACGCGTCGGAGAAGATGCCCTCCCCCTGCTTCACGTCCTCGAGCACCTCCGCTGCGGGGGTTTCGGGCGCGATGGTTTCATACAGGCCGCTGGCGTCCTCTTCGATTGGAATAACATCCGGCGTCACGGGCGCTGCCGGCGCCGCTGCCGAAGCCGACGGCGACGGGCTTGCATACGATGAGGACGGCTGCGTCGCGGGGTAGTACGTCGTCGACCCGGAGGAGGACGATTGCGATCCCTGCGCGGGCGCGGGCGCCGCAGGCACCGGGTCCGCCGGTGCCGGGGCCGGGGCCGCCGGCGTCTTCTGCACCGCGCTGCCCTGCGTGTCTTTCGCCACATCCGCAGCTTTGTCCGTCGGCAAGGTCACCCCCGGCAGGAAGATGCCCTTCAGCTGCTCCCAAAACTCCGCAGGCAGGGCGCGCTCCAGGGTCTCGATCAGGCCGGGCACGAGCTCCTCCCGGATCTGTGCGGCGGTTTCCGGCGATATGTCCTCGTCGCTGTATGTGATGAGCTGATCGAGCTGCTCCACGAATTCCGGTGTGATGAGCGCGGCAAACGCGGCCGACGCCCCAGGCATGAGGATCTGTTCCAGAAAGTCGGCCAATTCCGGCGGGAGGAGATCCTCCGCCTGCCCGGCCGCGTCCGGCTGCTGGATCAGATCCCTAAGCGCGGAATCCTCGGGCAGCGAGGCGATGATGTCCTGAAGCGCCGCATCCAATTCCTCCGAAGAAGGCATCTCCGGCGCCGGGATGCTCACCACCGGCACCTCCTCTGCGGGCAAGGCGCGGATGATGTCCTCGATGCCCACCACGGCGGGGATTTCCACCGTCGGCGGCACGACCACCGTGGGCACAGCCGGTACTTCCACCGCAGGCCCCTCTTCGACCGCGGGCTCGACGCCCACGACCGCCGGAACCTCCACCACCGGCGCGACCGGCACCGCCGGTTCTTCCGCCACCGCAGGCACTTCTGCGACCACGGGCTCATCCACGACCGCGGGATCGTCCGCGACCACGGGATCGTCCACCACCACATCCGCCGGCGGCCCGTCCACCACGGCCGGCTCTGGGACGACCGGCATCTCGTCGATGATTATTTCTTCGAGCGGCAGTTCGTCGCCTTTCGCAGGCGGCGTGTAAGTCACCGTCACGTCGTTCGTCAGCTCGCTCTCCATGCACGTGTACCAGATCGCCGCCGGGAAAAACTCCGTCTGGATGTCCCGGCCGCTGTACTCCGAAAGCTTCTGGATGAAGAGCGCAAATTTCTCCGAGTTCTTCTCGGGGTTCGTGCCCGTCTCCACGAACCAGCGGAACGTCTGCTTGAACGGCTCCCAGCTGACCTCGTCCTTGACCTTCAAAAAGATATACATGAGGGCGTCGTGGTTGAACGTGCAGGTGTTCGACTCGTAGTCGCCGAAATACCGCTCGTACGTCTCCTCGAACAGCGCCTCGAAGCCGTCGGAGAGGCTGCCTTTTTCGTCGGCGTAGGACGAGGAGCGGAGGCCCGCCCGGTCCGCCGCGTAGCACGCTTTCAGGTTGGCCGTCATCTCCGCGTGGAACGTCCACCCGGGGTGGTCGAAGTCATGGCCGATCTCATGGATCAAGCCGAAGTTGACGAGCGGCATCTCGCTCAAAACGGCATCGGCCGATCCCAGGAGCTCGAACGCGTTGCCCGCGTACATGCCGGCCGGGTACGAGTTCCCGGCAATCCCGTCGATCCGCTCCCCGCCGTACGGCGCGTAGCCCGTGAGCTCCTCGTAGGCCACGTACAGGCGGTCGAGTTGGCCCACGAGGTCCTGGATGTCCGCCGGGTCGTAGCGCCAGGCGCCGCCGGAAAACAGGGCGGCGTCCGGGAAGCTCAGCCGGATATGCTCGGAGGCAAACTGGTTTTCCGCGTTCATCGGATGGATCTCGAGGCCGTCGAACCACGCCTTGCCGGAGCACTGCGCGCCGTAGCCGCCGAGGTTCAGGCACAGGTCCGTCGACCCGTCCGCCTCGGACTTGAGGTAGTACTCGACGCGCTCCCAGCCGAACGTCCCCGCCTTGTCCGGCGACGCGGCCCACGGGGTGGTGCTGAGGGTCGCGCCCTTCGCCGACTGCCCGTCCGCAGGGGTGACGCCCTCGCCCTTGATGTAGACCGAGGCGATGTAGATCTCGTTCGGCCGCAAGCCCGTCACGCAGGCCCTGAGCCGGGCGTAGGCGTAGCCCCGGTTCTCGATGCTCACGCACCCGCCGCCGCTGCGCCCGCCCGCCTCGTAGGAGAATGTCACCTCCGCGCCCGGGGCGCGCTCTATGATCTCCTCACCGAAGGAGTCCGCCTGCATCGGGACCTGCGCCGTGTCCGCAGACGCCTTCACGTCCACGGCGGCAAACGCAGCCGCCGCAGCGGACAGGACGAGGCACAGGCTCATGGCCACTACCAAAACTCTTCTGATCATTTCACTACCTCTCCTTTGTTCGACCTACGACCAAAAACCCGTTCCGCCGGCACGCCGCCTTCGGAGCAGCGCCAAGGCGATGGCCGCCCCGGCCGCCCCGGCGGCGATCAGCAAAACCCCAGGAAGCGAGGGCAGCGCGGATGCGCCCTCCCCCTCTTCTTCAATAACATCCTGCCGTGCCGGCGCCGTCTCCTGAAGCTCAAACGCCATCGCCCGCACGGCCGTTGCTTGCACCTCCGTCCCCTGGGTGGCCTTGTCCGCCAGGGACAGCTTCGTCACCGGCTGCCCGGACGACTCGTCCAGAGTGGTCACCGAATACCCGCCGCATTGCGTCTTGGCCGCGGTCGATGACGCGGCTGATGACGAGGCCGGGGCTGCGGGCGCGGGTGCGGCCGGGGTAGATGACGCGGCCGGCGCCGGCGCCTGGTAGAGCGTGCAAGCGGACGGGTCCACCGCAGCGGGCTTTGCAGCAGGCTGCGCGCTGGCATCCTGCAGCGCAGCCGCAACCCCCGCGTCCATGATATACACCTTCTGGGTCTTCGCCTTGGGGGCTTCCGCCTCCGGGGCTCCCGCAGCTTCCCCGGAATCCGTAGCCTCTGCGGCCTCTGCGTCATCCGCAGCCTCCGCCTCCGGGGCCTCCGCAGCTTCCCCGGAATCCGTAGCCTCCGCAGCTTCCCCGGAATCCGCAACCTCCGTAGCTTCTGCATCATCCGCAGCCTCCGCCTCCGGGGCCTCCACCGCGCCCGGATCTTCCGCCCCGGGGACTTCCGCTTCCGGTTCATTTGGCATCGGCACCGGCTCCGGCTCAAGCGGCATCGGCTCCGGCACCGGATCCTCCTTGGGCTCATCCTCCGGCTCCGGCACGAGGTCCTCCACCGTCCGGCCGTCCACTTGATCCGTCTCCACGCAGGCGCGCCAGATGAGATCCGGGAAAAACTCGGCCCGGATGTCCCGGCCGCTGTACTCCGACAGCTTCGCGATGAACAGCTCAAACTTCTCCGCGTTCGTCTCCGGGCCCTCGCGCGTCTCGACGTACCAGCGGAACGTCTGCTTGAACGGCTCCCAGCCGACCTCGTCCTTGATCCGGAGCAGGAGGTACAGGAGCGCATCCCGCTGGAAGGTGCAATGCCCCTCCGTATAAGTCCCAAAATTTGCGTCGTACGTGGGCTTGTACAGCGCCTCGGCGGCGGCTTCGAAGCTACCCCCGTCCTCGTTGTAGCCCTCGGCGATGATCCCCGCCCTTTCCGCCGCGTAGATCACTTTCAGGTTGGCCATCAGCTCGTGGTTGAAATTCCACTCGGGCAAGTCAAAATCGTGGCCTATCTCATGGATGACGCCAAATTTGATGACCGGCAGTATGTCCAGCACGTCGCGGCCCGACCGCAGCATCTCGAAGGGGTTGCCCGCGAACATATAGGCTCACTGGTAGTAGTTGCCGGAAACCCCGTCGATCTGCGCCCCGTCGTAGGGGGCGTAGCCGAGAAACTCCTCCATATACTCATACACCAGGTTCGCATCGTCCACGAGCCCCTGGATCAGCGCCGGGTCGTAGTCCAGCTTGCCGTCCGTCTTCAGGTCGGAGTCCATGAAGCTCAGCCGGACGTGCTCCGCCGCGTACTGGTTTTCCGCCGCGATCGGCCGGACCTCCAGGTCGTCAAACCACACCTTGCCCGTGCAGGGGGAGCGGTCGGACCCGAGGTTCAGGCACAGCGGCCGCTCGCCATTATCAAAGCTCTTGAAAATCAGGCTGACCTTCCGCCAGCCGAACGTCCCCGTCAGGCTTTCCTCCGATGTCGAGATGAGGCCGAAGCTGAGGTATGCGGCTTTGTTCCCGGTGTCGCTCTCGCTCTGCACGAGGGTGATGTCCTCCCCTTTGACGTAGACCGAGGCGATATAGATCTCGTTCGGCTCCAGCCCGGTCACTTGGACGCGCAGCTGCGTGTAGGCGGAAGCCGGGTTCTCGATGCTGACGGACGGCCCGGACCCATGCCCCTCCGCCTCTTCGTTGAATACGACCGTGCCGCCGCCGTCGTTCCTCCAGATGAGTTGGTCAAAGGTATCCAGCTTCATGTCGGCCGACCATACGACCTCCGGCTCCTCGTACTCCGGGTCGTCCTCTATAGGCGGTGGCGGCGGCGGGCCGATCGGCTCCTCGTACTCCGAGTCGTCCTCTAAAGGCGGTGGCGGCGGCGGGTCGTCGATCGACTCCTCGGGCTCCTCTATGTGCACCGTGACCGTGTTCGAGTAGATGACCGTAGGGTCGTAGTCCGGGATCGTGATCGTGTACCCGTCCTGCAGATTCGTGTCCACGCACGCGCGCCAGATCGGCGTCGGGAAGTACTTCCACTTGATGCTCTTGCCGCTATACTGCGACAGCTTCGAGATGAACAGCTCGAATATGCCCGCGCCGTCCCTCGGGAGCGCAGCCCGGTCCTGCTCCTGGAACCAGCGGAAGGTCTGCTTGTACGGCTCCCAGCCGATGTCGTCCTTGATCTTGAGCAGGTGGTACATGAGGCCGTCGTGGTTGAACGTGCAGGTCCCCGTATTGTAGTCGCCGAAATTGTTGTCGAAGCTCTCTTTGAAATGCGCCATGTACAGCTCATGGAAATCGCCGTCGTCGTAGCCGTCGATGGCGACCCCGTATTCCTCCGCCGCGTAGGCGATCTTGAAATTTGCCCACATCTCCCCGTGGAAATTCCACGCTTCGTAGTCGAAGTCGTGGCCGAGCTCGTGCGCGAGGCCGAAGTTGACCGCCGGCATCCCCCGCAGCACGTCCTTCCCCGACCCGAGCATCTCGATGGGGTTGCCCGCGTACATGGCCGCGCCGTAGTGGTTCCCGGCGATGCAGTCGATGACGGCGCCGTCAAAAGGCGTGTACCCGGTCAGGTCCAGGTAGGCATCGTATATCTTATTCACATCGTCCGTAAACGACTGGATCTCCTCCGGCTCGTAGATCATCTCGCCGTCCGTCATGAGGTCCTCGTCCGGGAAGGTCAGGCGGACATGCCCGGAGGTATACTGGTTCACCCCGCCCATCTGCTCGATGAGGAGGTCCTTGTACCACACCTTGCCCGTGCATAGCGTGGAGCCATAGCCGAGCGACAAGAGGACGTGCTTCTCGCCGTTTTCATCCGCCTTGAAATACGTTTCGATCCTCCGCCAGCCGAAGGTCCCGAACAGGCCTTCGATGGAGGTGGCGACGTACCCCGGGTAGATGACCGCCGGCCGGTCGCCCTCCCGGCCCTCGCCCAGGGCGATGTCCTCCCCGCGCACGTAGACCGAGGCCATGTACACCTCGCCCGGTATCAGCCCCTCCGCATAATACCGGAAGGTCGAAAAAGCGGGCACGTCCGTCTGGATGCTGACGACGTTTTCCCCGTCTTCCACAAGCTCCAGGAATTCGACTCCCCCGGCGCCCCCTTCGGATTCCCACACCATTCGCTCGAAGGAATCCAGCACCATCGGAACGGCAACGGAATCCAGCGCACCGCCCGATCCCTCCGCATACGCGTACGCGGAACCCGGCACCACCACCAAAGGCAGCAACAAACAGGCGCTTACTACAAAAGCCCACAATCGTTTATGCATGACCGCACTCCTATTCTCGGCCACGGTGACGAACGTCACATTTTGAAAAATTTTGCCCTATGCATTTTTCATGATAGGGCAAATTCCTTAAACAAAACTTAAAATGGGCGACACGCCGCTGTCAATCCGGCCATATGGTATTATCCGTCCGCCTCTTCAGCACCAACACGACGGCGAGCAAGCCCGCAAGCCCAATGACGATGAACCAGATCACCGGCCGGAACGCGTCGCTGGCGAGCATTGCGAAGAACCCGCCTTCGCCATCCCGCCCATCCGACGGCTGGAGAACCGGCAATTCCTCCCCAGCCGCCGTAGTTTCGGGCGCGATGGCTTCCTGCAAAACCTCCGGCGTGTCCGCGATTTCAATAACATCCGCCGCCGGCGCCTCTTGCGCCGCATTCGCGGATGACGATGCCGGCGTGGGCGTTACAGCGGTTGAAGCCTGCGACGTCGCCGGGTAGTAGGTAGTGGTAGACGGCTGGGGCTGCGAAGCCGCCGCCTGCCCGCCCCCCGTATCCGTCGCACCGGCGCTCGCGGCCCCGGTGCTCGCCGCCGTCTGCGCGGGGCTCGCCGTCTCTTGTTTCTTCGAATCCGTCGGCGGTGACGACACCGCGGCTTTGCCCGATGCCGCCTTCACAGGCTCCGTGGCCGGCACCGCCGCCGGCTCTGCGATCACCTTCGCCACCGGCTCTACGATCACCTCCGGCACCGGCTCTGCGGCCTCCGGCTCCGGGATGACGACGGCCACCGGCTCAGGCTCGGGCTCCGGGGCGGGCTCCGGCACAGAAATCCCTATTGTCCCGGGCTCCGGCTCTGAAACCTCCGGCTCCGGGATGGCAATGACCACCGGCGCCGGCTCAGGCTCCGGGGCGGGCTCCGGCTCCGGGATCTCGATGACAGGCTTGACCGCGATCGTCTGCCCGTCGGTCAGGTTCGTCTCAATGCATGTCTGCCAGACGGGCGCCGGGAAAAACTCCTTGCGGATATCCCGCCCGCTGAAGTCCGAGAGCTTCTGGATGAAGAGCGCAAACTTCTCCGCGTTCGTCTCCGGCCGGGCATCCGCCTCCGCGTACCAGCGGAACGTCTGCTTGAAAGGCTCCCACCCGATCTCTTCCTTGATGGACAGGAGGATGTACAGGAGCGCGTCGCGCTCGAACGTGCAGGTCCCGCTTTGATAGGTGCCCAGGCTGCTCTCGTAGACGGGCCGGTATTTCTTCAGGGCCGCCTCCTGGAAACTGCCCCCGTCGGGATTGTACTCGGTGGCGTGGATCCCCACCTGGTCGATCACGTAGGCCGACTTCAGATTGGTCATCACCTCCCCGTGGAAATTCCATTCCGCCCGGTCGAAGTCGTGGCCGATTTCGTGCACCAGGCCAAACATGACGACCGGCAGGATGTCCAGCACATCCCGCCCGGACCGGAGCATCTCAAAAGCGTTCCCCGAGTACATATAGGCGTTCCGGTGGTAGTTTCCCGACACCGCGTCGATCCGCTTGCCCCCGTAGGGCGTATACCCTGTGAGCTCCTCGAAGGACACATAGGCGCGGCTCAGGGAGTCCACCATCTCCTGGATCAAAACCGGGTCGTAGTCCATCTGCCCGCCCGTCCGGAGGTCGGAGTCCACGAAGCTCAGCCGGATATGCTCCGCGGCAAACTGGTTCTCCGGGTTCACGGGCCTGACGGCCAGGTCGTCAAACCACACCTTGCCGGTGCAATCCGAATCCCAGTAGCCGAAATTCAGGCTCAGCCGGACCGTCCCCTCTTCGTCGGTCTTGAAGATATACTCCAGCTCCTGCCAGTCGAACGTCCCTTTGAGCCCGTCCTTCGACGTGGCGCCGTTGTCGTTCTTGCCGAGGGACACGCATTTCGACCAGTTCAGGCCATTCGACACATTGATGTTCTGCCCTTTCGCAAACACTGTGGCGACGTAGATCTCGTCCGGGCGCAGGCCGGTCACCTCGGCCGTCAGCCGCGAGAAAGCCGGGCTCGTATGCTCGATGCTGACGCTCGCGCCGTCCCCGTGCCCGCTCGCCTCGTCGCGGAACTGGACATACTGTCTGTCGGAACCCGTGGGGTACCCCACCTTGAAAGAGGCCAATTGCGCCGGCACCGTCGCCGCGTCCGAAACCGCTTCCACAGCGAAAACAGCGCTTGCCCCGGACAATACAAATACCAGAGAAAAGACCACCATCAAAACTCTCTTTACCACGACCGTTCTCCCATTCTTCGGCCACGTTGGCAAAATGCCACAAATCCCATAATGCTTGAAAATGATAGATTCATAATAGGCGGGAATGCTTAAACGAATCTTAAAATGGGTTCAAAACATTCGCCGCCGCCGTCAAATCCGCGCGTCTGCCGCTGCCTTCCTCGCGAAATGGCACAGGATGACCTGTGTGATGGCGAGGCCCACGAACCAGGCCGTGTAGGCGTCGGTCAGCCGCACGCTGGACGGGTTCGCCATATCGCCCGTCAGCCCGAACAGGATGACGGAGGCCGCCGTCACGACCACCGTGGCCATGCGGAAGACGGCCGGCGCCCAGATGTGGTCGCCTTCGTACAGCCGCCAGCTCCGGATCCACCGCATCAGCAGGATGGCCGCCATGGCCGCCGTGAAGATCATGAGGGCCAGGTTGAGCAGGGACCATCCGCCCTCCCCTTGCGAGAGCGGAAGCAGCGCGTCGATCGCCCCGATCGGGAGCAGCGAGGCCAGCGGGGTGTCCGCCGGCTCGATCACGTTCCCGTCCGCGTCCATGATCGGCAGCGTGATGACCGGCAGCACGGCCGTCGGCACGCGCGCGCCGCCGAAATCGGCGATGCCGCCGCCGCCCGAAGACGATGTGCCCGAAGACGCCTCCGCCTGCGCGCCCGCGTTGCGGTCCGCGCCGGGGTTCTCCGGCGTGGGCGAATCGTCGCCCTCGTTGCCGCCGCCATTGCCGCCTTCATCGCCGCCGCCTTGGCTGGGCGGATTCTGGCCGTCCTCGCTATTGACCGGGGCCTCCTCCTGGATGGGGGCGAAATAGAATTGGTAGACATTGTCCGCGCCGGGCGAAAGGTCCACCGACTCCATGCGCGCGACCGGCTGCCCGGGCGCGAGCGCGAAGCCCTTCAGCTCCTCGGAATCGAAATCGAGCGCGCTGACGAGCACCATCGAGTTTTCCGTATACCCGTCCACCGAGTCGAGCACCTTCTCGCCGGACATCGTCGACAGCAGAGCCTCGACCTTGTACGGGATGGCCCCCTTGAGGCGGAAGTAGAACGTCAGCTCGCCGCCCCCCGGCTCGAACGTGAACATCTTGGCCTGCTCGGTCGGCAGATAGTCCCCGGCCTCCACGCCCGGGGCAAGGCGCTGCCCCGGCGGCTGCGCGAGCGCGATCGCGAGGTTGGATATCTCGCCCGAGATCACGATGTCCTCCGCATACGGGCCATCCAGCTCCCCCTGCGCGTCGAGCTTCACATAGTGGATCGTGTAGCTGACCGGGCCGGCCCAGCGCGCGTGGAGCGTGATGTTGTTCCAGATCGGCGTGACCGCAAAATCGAACGGCGTGCTCGCCCCGTCGGCGTACCAGCCGGTGAAGGTATACCCCTCCCGCGCCGGGAAGCGCGGGTTTTCGGCATCCCAGTAGGCCGCCCCGATGGGGTTTTCCCCGCCGAGGATCAGGCCCGGGGTGACGATCAGCGAATTTTGCGAAGGCTTCGCGCCCTCCCAGCCGTAGTCGAAGATCACCGTGTAGTAGGAGGCCGCCTCCCACTTCGCGTAGACATCGGTCACCGAGGCGGACGGGAACGTCGCGATGCTGGCGGGCGCGCTGCCGCTCTCGGCCGGCTTCGTGTACCAGCCGGCAAACGTGTAGCCGTCCCGGTGCGGCGCCGCCACCTTGTCCAGCGGCACCGGCGTCTCGTACTTCCCGGAGAGCGTCGCGTACGGCGTCCCCTCCGGCCGGTCGCCGACCCAGAAATTGACGGTCGTCGTCTTGCGCTCATAGTACAGGCGCGCAGTGAAGGCCGGCGTCAGCTTGGCCCCCCACTCGCTGGAGGACACGCGGAAATACCCATGCCGCTGCCCGGCGTCCACATTCGGCGCAAACTCCGTGCTGGACGCGTTTTCCCCCTCCGTGACGAGGTAGAACCCCGGCATCGTCTCCTCGCGGAACGGCGCGAGGGCGGAAGCCAAATCCGCCTCATCGGGGAGCGGGTAAGGCGCCGCGCCCTCCTGCGGGGCGAACCCCGGCAGCTGCGAGGTCCTGAACGTCACGCGCCGCGGGCTCTCCTGGTCCGGCTCAAACGCCCCCGAAACGTTCTCGACGTAAATATCCACGGAGGCGTGCACGCTCAAACCCGTCGAAAGCCCCGTCATATACTCCCAGATCGTCAGCGTCCGCGCGTCGTCGTCCGCCGTCATCCCCGGCGGGTCGTCGTCGTTCACCGTCGCCGGGTCGGGCATGACGGCCGGGATCGTGTACTGCCCCCGCGTCTGCGTCTGCACCTCTCCGCTCTTGTTCCGCTCGGTCGACCACGGCCGGTTGTCCGCGCCCTGCTGGATCCAGAAACGGTCCGTCGGCGCCCCATACTCAAACGTCAGCGTGATCGGGTGGTTTGTGTAGCGCGTGCCGTCGCCCTGGTCGAGGATCTGCCCCACGGCCCAGATCCACCGGTACGCCTTCAGCGTGTACGTGTTGCGCGTGTAGTACGCATTGTACGTCCACGAGCCGTCCTCGTTGTAGACCAGCCCGTCCAGCGCCGCGCCCGTCTTGTCGTGCGTGAAGCCGGTGAAGCCCTTCTGCGCCCCCTCGGGCAGGGTCTCCCACGTCAGCGCGTCCTTGTCGTCATAACGCGCGCTGTAGCCCTCCGCCGAGGTTTCGGCGAGGGAATAGTCGTCCGCCTTCGCGCCCGTCTTCCCGATGTCCCGCAAATAATAATTGACGCGGTAGACGATCTGATCGGCCTTCGTCCAGGCCGCGTAGAGCTGCAGATTCTGGCCCTCCGCCGTAGTGGCCGGCTCCGTAAAGCCCGTGTCCGCCCGGTAGCCGAAGACGACCTCGGCGATGGACGGGATCCCCGTCTCCCCGTTTTCCACCGCGATCGCGTCCGCCTCCGAGAGGTACCAGCCCGCGAAATGCACGCTGCCCGCGGGCGCGACCGGCACGGGCGGCGTCGTGGTGACCGTGCGCCGCTCCCCGAAAACGCCCCCGATCCCGGACAGGAGCGAGTCCTTCCCCGGCGTCCCCTTCAATTCCCCGTCGCGGGCGTGGAACTGCACGGAGTAGTTTTTCAAATTGTAGTAGAGGTTGATCGAGGTCTTGCCGTTCGGCACGACCGTGCCGACGCTGCCGTCGCCCGTCGGCGTGCCCGGCGCGAGATAGTAGCCGACCGGGATTTCCGCGTTCCCGCCCGACCCGAGCAGCACGTCCTTCGCCGGGATGGACGCGCCGGGCTCCCGCCCTTCGTAGACATGCTTGTAGGCCGCGTCCTCGACGTAGCCCAGCGTGCCGTCCTCGGATAGCTTTTGGAAAAAATAATGCGCTGTGAATGAGGTAGCTGTCGCCTTGTACTTGACGACGATGACCGTGTCGCCGTCCGGCATCGTCCCGGTGATCGGGAAATCCGACCCCCCCGTGCCGAGGGATATCCCCGCAGCCGCAGGATCCACCCATTTGCCACTGATCATCACCTCGATGCCCGAAGGCTCGTAACCCGCGATGGCCGGCGCGGGATACGTGAAGCTGTCTCCTTCCCCGATGGCTTGAACACTTTCCGGATATTCAAGCTGCTCCGGGTTCGGGTCCGCTTCAAACCGAATGGTGAGACCATAGGCCTCCTGCGGCTGCGCCCCTACCTCTGTGTATAAAGATACCTGCGGTTCCGCCGGATATTCCCCCGGCTCCGACGGCTCCGCAGGCTCTTCCAAAACCGGCGCCGGTGAAGTGCCCCCCGCATCGCCGATGCCATTCTCTCCGTCCTCCGCCCAAGCGCCGAGCGGAAAGGAGTAGAAGGAAAAAAGCATAGCAGCCAATATGACAGTCTTTACTCTCCTGGTCAACATCCAACACAGTCTCCCCTATTTTCTTTCTACCTCATATATAGAAGAATTCGAACGAAAAGACACCGTATTTGGGGTGATTTGATAAAAATATTCTTTTTTTTGGAGATTATATTTCGCCGCGGTAGAGCGCGAACAGGTAGTCCCTCTCCAGCTGCACGGCGATATCGCTGTCGATCTCCGGGTGCTGCGCCGCGACCTCCTGCGCCATCTTCCAGCGCACGGGCGCGATCCCTTCCTCGTAGGCGGCCTGCTCCTCCTCGGGCGTCAGGTAGACGAAGCTGAGCTGCACGAACGGCAGCGCGCTCTCGACCGTGTCCGTGATGGCGCGCATCTTCTCCGTGTCGTCCGCGACGACGGCGACGCCGATGCCGCCCTTCTGCACGAGCCCGCGTTCGCTGGCCTCCTGCGCGGCGGTCTTCAGGCCCGTCACGAGATCCCCCTTCATATCGACTTCCTCCAGGAAGCCGACCGCGTCCTGGTTGACCGGGTCCACCGCGATCATGCGCCCGAGGCTGTTCACCTCGACCCGGATGCCCGGGTTGATGTCCATGTACACGGTGTAGTCGGCGGTCTCCCAAGTATTGCAGAAAATATAGCTTCCGAGGATGAGCGCGATGCATGCCGCCGTCGCCAGCGCCTGCCGCATTGCCCTCCCATATGCACGGGCCCCGGCACCGCCCGCAGACAACGCGGCTTCGCATTCGATCTCCGCCCCTATTGTATGCTCCGGATCGCGATGGACGCGAAGAAAAAAGCCCTGCTCAGTGAGCACGAGCGCATGGCGTTTCTCCAGTTCGAGAATGAGTGCCTTCATCGTCCCCCTCTTATAGTACTTCCCTCACGCAAGGCAGGTATTCACGCAACCCCTCGAAGCCTTCCCCTGTTGCGATCAATACCGCCGATATCATATAGATTCGTGCGCGCTCGATTTTTTTTCGGGGTATTTGCGTTATTTCCTGTATTTTCTTGACAGGGAAAATCCTCTTCACGAGGATGGAGTGGACGGCGCCCGGGTTCGACAGGATCGCGCGCAGGATCACCTCGTAGTCCTTGCGCAGCGCCGCGTGTTTCGGGGAGTGCTTGACGAGATCCTGGAACGTGAGCCCGTGCTGCTTCAGCGTTTCCGAATAGCGGAGGATCTCCTCCGCCAGCGAGAGCCGCTCCGCGTCCCTTTGGTGGCGCTCCACGGAGATGATGTCGATCGGCCTGGGGCCTTCCCCCTCTTCGCGCTCCCGGTCGCTCTCGATGTCGCCGAGGTAGATGAGGTTGCCTTCCTTGTGCACCCGCCGCGTCTCGTCGATGATCCGCCTGCGGATGATCATCTCGGCGAACGGGTAGAAATGCCCCTTGCCGGCGTCGTAGGTCTCGAGCGCCTCGTAGAACGCGGTCATGCCGATGGAGACCAGCTCGTCGAAGCGGTTCTCCTCGATCGGCCCGAAGGCGTGTTTGCGCACGCAGCCGATGATGAAGGCCTTGTTCTTCGCGATCAGCTCGTCCGAACGCTTTGCGACATCTGGCCTCCCGCGGACTTCAAAGTCCGAATCAGAGACTATGTATTTTTGTCCTTCTGCACGCATTAAAGGTATTCTATCACAAAAAAAGCGATTCCTCGCAAAAAGGAACCACTTTTTTTATAATTTTTCTATTACCCTTCGTTGACGGATTCGATGAGCGAATCCGCCAGATCCTCGATCTCGCGGTCGCCGCTCTCGTTCACGGACGAGTTCACGGTGACGCGGCCGGAGAGCACCGTCATCTCCTTCAGCTCGTCATTGAGGAATTCCTCGATGAGGTCGCCCGCCTTCGGCGCCCATGAGCCGTTCTCGATGATCGCAAACGTGCGCTTCTGCACGTTCAGGGCCTTCAGGTCCATCAGGTAGTCGTGCATCGGCGGGTAGATGCCGAGGTTGTACGTGACCGCCCCGAGCACGATGTGGCTGTACTTGAAGGTCTCCGAGATCAGGTAGCTCACGTGGGTCGAGGAGACGTCGTACACCTTGTAGTTGTAGAAGCCCTTCTCCGACAGCCTGTTCGTGAGGTTCATGATGGCGGCCTCCGTGTTGCCGTACATCGACGAGTAAATGACGAGGATGCCCTGCTCCTCCGGCTCATACTTGCTCCACTTGTCGTATTTGCCGATGAACCAGAGCAGGTTCTCGTTGGCCTTCCAGAGCGGCCCGTGCAGCGGGGCGACGATCTTGATCTTGTCCAGGACCGTGGACGCCTTGCCGAGGAGCAGCTGGATGTGCGGGCCGTATTTGCCGACGATGTTGACGAGGTAGCGGCGCGCGTCGTCGAGCCACTCGCTCTCCTTGAACGGCACCTCGTCCGCCCAGAGGTGGCCGTCCGTCGCGCCGAACGTGCCGAACGCGTCCGCGGAAAACAGCACGCCGTTCGTCAGGTCGAGCGTGACCATCGCCTCCGGCCAGTGCACCATCGGCGCCGCCACGAAGGTGACCGTGTGCGTGCCGAAGCTGAACGTGTCGCCTTCCTTGACCTCGATCTGGCGGCCCTCGCCGTCGATGTGGAAGCCGTACTGGTGCATGAGCATGAACGCCTTCTCGTTGCTGATGACCTTCGTCTCCGGGTGCCGCACGAGGATCTCGTCGATCGAGGCCGCGTGGTCGGGCTCGAGGTGGTTGATGAGCAGGTAGTCGAGCGGCTTGCCGTTCAGGAGGCCCTCCACGTTCTCGAGGAACTGCCGGCAGCCGGCCCAGTCGACCGTGTCGAACAGGCAGGTCTTCTCGTCGAACAGAAGGTAGGCGTTGTACGATACCCCGCGGGGGATCGGGTGGATATTCTCAAACAGATGGAGCCTGTGTTCGTTTGTACCGACCCAGTACAGGTCATCCGTGACCTTTCTTGTGATTTGCATTCTTCATATACCTCCTTACTCAACAATAAACGAGGATTTGTCTTCCCCGCAGACAGGGCAGATCCACGTATCCGGGAGCTGGTCGAATGTCGTGCCGGGGCGGATGTCGCCGTCCGGGTCGCCGATCTCCTGGTCGTACTCGAAGCCGCAGCCGCCGCATACGTAAACCTTGTAGTTGGGCGGCAGCTTCTTCGGCGTGCGCTTCTTCATCTTGACCATCGGCGGGGCCGGGGTCTTCTCGCCCGTGCCGAGCGCCTTCGTCAGCAGCGGCACGATCTCGAAGAGGTCGCCCAGGATGCCATAGTCCGCGTTCTTGAAAATCCCTGCCTTCGGGTTGTTGTTGATCGCCACGATCGTGCCGGCCTCCTTGAGGCCCTTCAGGTGCTGGCCCGCGCCCGAGATGCCGACCGCGATGTACAGGTTGCCCTTGAACTTCTGCCCGGACATGCCGACGTAGCGGTTCAGCGGCAGGTAACGCAGCGTCTCCGCGACGGGGCGCGAGGAGGCCAGCGCCGCGCCGGCCGCCTTCGCGAGGTTGATGACGTAGGCCATGTTCTCGCGCGCGCCGATGCTCTTGCCGACGGACACGACGCGCTCCGCGTCGATGATCGGCGTGTCGATCGGGATGCCGATGCTGAAGTCGAAGCCGTCGGCCTTGAGCGCCTCGACGAGCGCGTCCACCTTCTGCTCCGCCGTCCCTTCCGAGAAGATCTGCCTCTTGCGCACGCCCGTGATCGCGCCGGGGGCCTTCTTCACCGCCGCGCCGGAGATGTCCGCCTTCGGCTGCTTCCCGACGAGCGCGGCCGCGATGACGACGCGCTGGATCTCGTTCGTGCCCTCGTAGATGGTCGTGATCTTCGCGTCGCGGTACATGCGCTCTACGTCCATGCCCTTCAGGTAGCCGTTGCCGCCGTAAATCTGCACCGCGTCGTTCGTGACCTCGAGCGCGATGTCGCTCGCGTACTGCTTGGCCATCGCGGACTCCGTGCCGTAGGGCTCATGCGCCTGCTTCAGCTCCGCCGCGCTGTACACGAGCATGCGCGCCGCGCGGATCTTCGTCGCCATGTCGGCGAGCTTGAACGACACCGCCTGCTGGAAGGCGATCGGCTTGCCGAACTGCTCGCGGTCGCGCGAGTACTCCAGCGCGCTGTCGAACGCGCCCTGCGCGATACCGAGCGCCTGCGCCGCGATGCCGATGCGCCCGCCGTCGAGCGTGGACATCGCGATGCGGAAGCCCTGCCCCTCCTGGCCGAGCAGGTTGTCCTTGGGGATCTTCACGTTGTTGAAGATGAGCTCCGCCGTCGAGCTGCTGCGGATGCCGAGCTTGTCATAATGGTCGCCGAACGTGAAGCCGTCCCAGCCCTTCTCGACGATGAAGGCGCTGATGCCCTTCGTGCCGATGCCCGGCGTCGTGACCGCGAAGACAACGTAGGTTTCTGCGATGGGCGCGTTGGTGATGAAGATCTTCCCACCGTTCAAGAGGTAGAAATCGCCCTTGAACTCGGCGATGGTCTCGGTGCCCCCCGCATCGGACCCCGCGTTCGGCTCCGTGAGCCCGAACGCACCGAGCTTCTTGCCCGAAAGCAGGTCGGGCAGGTATTTTTTCTTCTGGGCATCGGTGCCGTATTCGTAGATCGGCCACGAGCCGAGCGACGTATGCGCGGACAGGATGACGCCCGTGCCCCCATCGACGCGCGACAGCTCCTCGACCGCGATCGCGTAGCTGATGTAGTCGAGCCCCGCGCCGCCGTACTCCTTCCCATAGGGGATGCCGAGAAGGCCCATCTCACCGAGCTGCTTCACCGCCTCGTCCGGGAATTGGTTTTCCTGGTCGAGCATGAAAGCAAGCGGTTTCACCTCCTGCTCCGCAAATTTGCGGATCTGCGATCTCAGCGCCTCATGTTCCTCCGTTGTTTTGAATGACATTGGAATGCCTCCTCTCTAATCCTCTTTCAACAAATCGAGCAAATTGACTGACCCCAACTCTTCGTTCAACGCCTGTTGCATCGCGGACAGCTGGATGTTTACCTTGCATGGCCGTTCGCTCGGGCGGTGAGACTCGCAAATATAGCCGGGGATAACGCAGGGGCTGATGTCGGTAGGGCTCTCCATCACCTTCGTCAAATCAAGCAGGGTGGTCTTCGGAAAGTCTTCCGAAATAATATAGCCGCCTTCCTTGCCCCGCTTGATCGTAACATACCCTGCGTTTGCGAGCTTCTTTAAAATCTTGTAGCCGAACTGTTGTGGGATCGTCTCTTCCTTGCAGATCGCTGCAAGCGTCTTCTTCTCTCCGCATACAAGGGCACGCAGCGCCCTTATAGCATAATCCGTTTCTCTCGTTATCAACATATTCGATCTCCTCATTCTTTATATCCCAAGTATAGAATAGTATTGTGGACACCACTTGTCAACTATTTTCTTGGCATATAAAGTACTCTCGCCTACGCGATACATGATATACTATTCCAAAAAGGAGAGCAAGTAAAGATGAAAAAAATTGGTGTTTTGACAAGTGGCGGCGATGCGCCTGGGATGAATGCATGTGTGCGGGCGGTCGTGCGGACGGGCGCCTACCTCGACATGGAGGTTTTCGGCATCGAGCGGGGCTACGACGGGCTCATCGCGGGGGATATCGAGCAGCTCGGGCCGCGCGACGTCAGCGATACGATCCAGCGCGGCGGCACGATCCTCAAGACGGCGCGCAGCGAAGCATTTCTGACGAAGGAGGGGTTTGACCGCGCCGTCGCCATGATGAAAAATTTCAAGCTCGAGGGGCTTGTCGTGATCGGGGGCAACGGCTCCCTGTCCGGCGCCGTCGATTTGAAGAAAGCCGGCGTGCACGTGATCGGCCTGCCCGGCACGATCGACAACGACCTGCCCTTCTCGGATTTCACCATCGGGTTCGACACGGCGGTCAACACCGCGCTCTCCGCAATCAGCAACGTGCGCGACACGAGCCAGGCGCACGAGCGCACCACGATCATCGAGGTCATGGGGCGCGAGTGCGGCGACATCGCCATCTACGCGGGCATCACGGGCGGCGCCGAGATCATCCTCGTCCCCGAGGTCCCCGTGGACCTCGACGACGTCTGCCGCCAGCTCATCGAAAGCCGCAACAAGGGCAAGGGCTCGTCGATCATCGTCAAGGCGGAGGGCGTCGACATCGACAGCAACATCCTCGACGAGGAGATCACGAAGCGCACGGGGCTCGACGTGAAGGTCGCGATCCTCGGCTACATCCAGCGCGGCGGCTCGCCGACGGCGCAGGACCGCCTGCTCGCGAGCATCGTCGGCAACGAGGCCGTGAAGCTGCTCCACAAGGGCGTGTCCGGCAAGGCCATCGGCATGCAGGGCGGGCAGATCGCCGTCCACGACATCGAGAAGGCCCTCAAGCTGAAGAAGCGGTCCGTCGAAGACCTGATCGACCTCGCGAGGACCCTCGCGATGTAGGCGCGCGCCGCGCCCGGCGCTACAGCCCTTTTGATTCCTGGTTGATGAAGACCTCCGCGAGCTCCATCAGCGAGTTTTCGTCCGCCTCCTGGTTTTGCGAGACGGACCCGGAGATCCCCGCGGCCTTGTTGTACCACGTCGCCGTGCCGCCGCCGCCGTCCCCGTCAAATTTCACGGTCACTTCCGTGCCCTCGACGTCGACGGTCTTCGTCTGCGCGTATTCCGTGTAGTCGCCGCTGACGTCCACGAACGCGGCGGACTTCACCGCGCGCGCCGTGACGGACGAGCTCCAGTCCGGGTAGGTGATGCTGTAGCTGCACTCCGCCGTCGTGCCGCCGATGATCGCGTAGCGCTGGTCCGACCCCGCCTCGTCCGCCTCCAGGTGGATGCCGAGCCGCGTCAGGATCGCGTCGGGGCCGTCGACCTCCTCGCGCGGGTTGGGCATCTCCGCGTCGCTGGGCGTCTCGGTGGAATCGCCGCCCGCCGCGGCGCCGCTGCCGCCATCGGCTGTCACGCTGCCGCCCTCGGCCGCCGCGCTGCCGCCGCCCGCCGCCGCGCTGCTGCCACCCGAGGCCTTGCCCCCGCACCCGGCCAGCGAAACCGCCCCCGCCAGCAAGAGCGCCAACGCAAAAAACAGCAGAGTCTTCTTCTTCGCGCACATGGTATTTACCCCCTTATTATTTTGTATGAAGCTATACGGTTGAGACCATCATACCACAAAAATAGTGTGCTATCATAGGGGCATGGACACTTTGGCATTGCTGGACGAGGCGCGGCGGATTTGGAACGCCACGCCGGGGGGCGACCTCAAAGCCGCTGCGCAGCCCGGCGCGGGCGCGGGCAGCCTGCTGCTGGCCGGCGACAACCTCGCGCTCATGGCGGCGCTCGCGAAGAGGGTCGGCGCGGGCGCGGAGGAGCCTTTCACGCTCGTCTACATGGACCCGCCGTATTTCACGCAGACCGAGCAGAAGCATTATTCGGACAAATGGGAGAGCCTGGAGCACTACCTCGTCATGCTGACGGCGCGCATCCTCGCGGCGCGGGAGCTGCTCTCGGGGGACGGGAGCCTCTGGCTCCACCTCGACCGCAGGGCCGTGCACTACGCGCGGGTCATGGCGGACGCCTGCTTCGGCGGGCCGGACCACCTGGTGAACGAGGTGGTCTGGCTGTACAAGAGCGGCGGCGCGTCGAAGCGCCGTTTCGCGAACAAGCACGACACCCTGCTCTTCTACGCGAAGGACAAGCGGGCGTACAAGTTTTTCCCGCAGGAGGAGAAGAGCTACAACCGCGGCCTGAAGCCCTACCGCTTCCAGGGCGTGGAGGAGTGGCAGGACGAGGCCGGTTGGTATACACTGGTGAACATGAAGGACGTCTGGGAGATCCCGATGGTCGGGCGCACGGCCCGGGAGCGCACCGGCTACGCGTCGCAGAAGCCCCTGGCCCTGCTCGAGCGCATCGTCCTCTCCTGCACGGAGGCGGGCGACCGCTGCCTGGACCCCTTCGCGGGCTCGGGCACCCTGGCGGCCGCCTGCCAGAAGCACGGCCGGCGCTGGGTGTGCATGGACAAGAACGAGCTGGCGATCGAGATCGCCGCGGGGAGGATCCGGTCCGGCGGGCCATGAAGAGACAATGCAGGAAGGAGCAATGATATGGCAAGCTACAAAATAGCCCTGATACAGATGACCGTGACGCCTGACAAGGACGAGAACATGGAGACGGCGGCCCGCCTCGTCCACGAGGCGGCGGCGGGCGGCGCGAAGATCGTCTGCCTGCCCGAGATCTGGAACTGCCCGTACGAAGTGAAGCTCTTCGCCGGCTACGCGGAGCCCGCGGACGGCCCGGCCGTCGAGCTGATGTCCGACCTCGCGCGCCAGAACGAGGTCTTCCTCGTCGGCGGCACGATCCCCGAGATCAGCGGCGAGAAGACGCCGGACGGCGCCGCCAAGGTCTACAACACCTCGTTTGTCTTCGACCCCTCCGGCGCGCCCCTCGCGAAGCACCGCAAATCGCACCTCTTCGACATCGCCATCGAGGGCGGCCTACACTTCCGCGAGTCGGATTTCTTCGCGGTCGGCGGCCAGCCGGACGGCACGCTCTTCGAGACGGATTTCGGCACGGTCGGCCTCGCGGTCTGCTTCGACGTGCGCTTCCCGGAGATGTTCCGGAAGATGACGGAGGGGGGCGCGCACCTCATCTTCCTCCCCGCCGCCTTCAACATGACGACGGGCCCCGCGCACTGGGAGATCCTTGCGAAGAGCCGCGCGCTCGACAACCAGGTCTTCTTCGCGGCGTGCGCGCCGGCGCGCAACACGAAGACCCGCTTCATCGCGTACGGGCACTCCTGCGTCGTGACCCCCTGGGGGGAGTACTGCGCCGCCGCCGACTCGCGAGAGACGGTCCTCTACGCGACGATCGACAAAGGCTATATGGAGAAGGTCCGCGCGGAGCTGCCGATCGGGCACTGACCCCCTACCGCCGCTTCGTGCCCAGCAGATTGCGCACGATGCTCGTGCCCGCCGTGCGGAACATGCTCGTCGCGACGCTTTCCATGCGCTGCTTGCGCCGCTCGGCCTCGCGCTCCTGCTTGCGCTTGAGCTGCTCGATCTCCTTCTGCTGCCGCTTCTCCTCGGCGGCCTTCAGCTTCTCGATCTCCTTCTGCTGCGCCGCCGCCTGCTTCTCCTGCTCCTTCGCGGCCGCCGCCTCCTGCTTCTGGCGCTCCTTCTCCGCCGCCTCGGCCTGCTTCTGCTGCTCCGCCGCCGCTGCCGCCTCGGCCGCCTGCTGCTGCGCCGCCGCATGCACGTCCGAGAGCTGCTCGTACGCGGAGACGCCGTCGACCGCCGCAGCGTATTTGCCGTAGAGCGGGGAGTTTGCGATGCGCTGCCGGATGAGGTCCTCCTCGGCCGCGCCCATGAAGGAGCGGGGCGGCAGGATCTTGGCACGCTCCACGACCTGCGGCACGCCGTCCGTCCCGAGCAGGCTGACCAGCGCCTCGCCCGTGCCGAGCGCCCCGATCGCCTCCTCCGTGTCGAAGGCGGGGTTTGCGCGGAAGCTCTGCGCCGCCGCGCGCACGGCCTTCTGCTCGGCCGGCGTGTAGGCGCGGAGCGCGTGCTGGATCTTGTTGCCGAGCTGCGCGAGCACCGTGTCGGGCACGTCCGCCGGCGACTGCGAGATGAAATACACGCCGACGCCCTTGGACCGGATGAGCCGCGCGACCTGCTCCACCTTCGAGAGCAGCGCCTTCGGCGCGTCGTGGAACAGCAGGTGCGCTTCGTCGAAAAAGAACACGATCTTCGGCTTGTCGAGGTCGCCCGCCTCAGGCAGAAGCTCGTACAGCTCCGACAGCATCCACAGGAGGAACGTCGAGTAGAGCAGCGGGCTCTGCACAAGCTGCACGCACGACAGCAGGTTGATGATGCCCCGCCCCGTGTCGTCCTGGCAGAGCCAGTCCGCGATCGACAGCGCCGGCTCCCCGAAGAACACCGTGCCGCCCGCCTCCTCGAGCACGACCACGTTCCGCTGGATGGACGCGAGCGACTGCGCCGTCATATTGCCGTACATCGCGCTGTACTCG
Source organism: Eubacteriales Family XIII. Incertae Sedis bacterium (assembly GCA_031272365.1). Taxonomy (GTDB): domain Bacteria; phylum Bacillota; class Clostridia; order Peptostreptococcales; family Anaerovoracaceae; genus WRFF01. The sequence goes on along the minus strand of JAISTX010000016.1, from coordinate 11,841 downwards.
CCCGCGTGCTCGCTGACGTAGGCGAGCATCGCGCGCAGGTCCTTCGTGTCGATCAGCAGCCATCCGTTGTCGTCCGCGATCTTGAAGACGACCGCGAGCACCTCCTCCTGCACATCGGACAGCTCCATGATGCGCGAGAGCAGGTCGGGCCCCATGTCCGAAATCGTCGTCCGTACGGGCACGCCGAGCTTGCCGTACACGTCCCAGAACCGCACCGGGTACGCCGTGTACGAAAAACCGTCCACCCCCATCTCGCGCACGCGCCCGTCGACGTTCTCGCTCGGCTCGCCGGCCTTGCACATGCCCGAGACGTCGCCCTTGATGTCCGCGAGGAACACCGGCACGCCCATGTCGGAGAACCCCTCGGCGAGCACCTTCAGCGTCACGGTCTTGCCCGTGCCCGTCGCGCCCGTGATGAGCCCGTGCCGGTTCGCCATCTTCGGCGACAGGCAGATGCGCTCCTGCCCCTTCGCAACCCACAACAGATTTTCATTTGCCAGATACATCGTTCCTACCTCTCTTCAACGATCGCATTGCATACGGATAGGTACAGTATATCTTTTGGAGGGAGGAATAACAATATTCTTGCCGGCCTTGTTTCTGGATTCGAATTTTGGGTATGTATTGGAGTGTAAGGCGGAATTCCAAGCGGATTTTCTAAGGGGAATAGAAAACAATGACGACACAAACAGAACGAGTGACAGGGTATACGGAATGCGCGCCGGCGCTGGCCTACAGCATGATGATCGCCATGATCGATGCGGGGCGCCAGGCCGGGCTGAAGCGGCAGGAGGCGACAAGCCTGGCGCTGTCGAAGATGCGCATGACGAGCAAACTGCTGTCCGGTTCCAAGCACAGCCCGCAGGGCATTTCGGATGTGTGGGCCGTCCGCGGCGGCGATGCCTCCGAAACCCTGTACGACAGGCGCCGGTCGGGCCTGCGCGGGATGGTCGTCGGCGCGGCGCGCGCCGCTGGGGAGGCCGCCTACGGGGAGAGGCCGGTTGTATTGAGGTTTCCGTACGGGCCCGTGCGCGAAACGGCCGGCCTTGCGACAGGCAGGGGAAATGGGGCTGGTGGCAGACAGGGGGCTGCCAGCCCTGCAGTCCTGGGGAGGCTCGGGGAGGCTTGCTCCGTCTGGGCGATGGACTGGGCGCTCGCCATGATCCACGCGGGCGTGGACGCGGGGCTCACCCACGCGGAGGCGCAGGACGTCGCGCTGCGCAGCATCCGCGGCGCCTGCGACGAGGCGGCCGAGACGCAGCAGCAGCCCGCCGCGCTCAGGGACCGCGCCATGAACGGCAGCAGCGCGATTTCGGCGGCGGTCGGCCACCTCGAAACGAACGGGTATTATCAAACGATCCGGGACGGCCTTGCTGCAGGCCTGTGGTAGGGGGGCTCAGCCCCCGCCGCGCCTGAGCGCCTCCAGCTTTTCCATCCACTCGCGGACCTTAGCCTCCTTGCCGCTGTCCGTCGGCTCGTAATACACATGCCCCGCGAGGGCGTCGGGCAGGCATCTCATGCCTGTTATTTTGTTTTCGAAATGGTGCGCGTACTGGTAGCCCTTGCCGTAGTCGAGCTCCTTCATGAGCTTGGTCGGCGCGTTGCGGATCTGGAGCGGCACAGGCTCGGCGATCGTCTCCTGGGCGTCCCGGGCCGCGGCGCCGTAGGCCGTGTACAGCGCGTTGGACTTCGGCGCGAGGGCGCAGTAGACGACGGCGTGCGTCAGGTGGACGGAGCACTCGGGCATCCCGATGAAATGGCAGGCGTGGTAGGCGGCGACGCACACTTCCAAGGCCCGGCTGTCGGCCATGCCGATGTCCTCGGAGGCGAAGCGCGTCACGCGGCGCGCGATGTAGAGCGGGTCCTCGCCGCCCTCGAGCATGCGCGCGAGCCAGTAGACGGCCGCCTGCACGTCGGAGTTGCGCATCGACTTGTGCAGGGCGGAGATGATGTTGTAATGCTCCTCGCCGGACTTATCATATAGTAAGAATTTGCGCGAGAGGCACTGCTCCATGAGCTCCTCGGTGACGACGATGCCGCCGTCCGCGTCCGGGGTGGCGTTGGTGACGATCATCTCGAGCGTGTTGAGCGCGACGCGCGCGTCGCCGTTGGCGAAGACCGCGAGCATGTGGAGGTAGCGGTCGTCGATGGAAATGGCGCCGGCGGAAACGTCCCCCTGGCACGCGCCGACGGCGCGGCGGAGGAGGGCTTCGACGTCCTCCGCGGACAGCGGCTGGAGCACGAAGACGCGGCACCTCGACAGCAGCGCCGAGTTGATCTCAAAGGACGGGTTCTCCGTCGTCGCCCCGATCAAAATGATGCTCCCCTTCTCGACGAACGGCAGGAAGGCGTCCTGCTGCGCTTTGTTGAAGCGGTGGATCTCGTCGACGAAGAGGATCGTCTTCTGGCCGAGGAAGCGGTTGTTCTCGGCCTCCTGCATGACGCCGCGGATCTCCTTGATGCCGCTCGTCACGGCGGAGAAATCGATGAACGCCGCGTTCGTCTGGTGCGCGATGATGCGGGCGAGCGTCGTCTTGCCGACGCCCGGTGGCCCCCAGAAGATCATGGACGGTATCTGGTCGCTCTCGATGATGCGCCGGAGCACGCCGCTCTCGCCGAGCAGATGCGTCTGCCCGAAATAGCCTTCCAGCGTATCGGGCCGGAGGCGCGTCGCCAGCGGCACGTAAACATGATTCTCAAACAGGGAATGCTGCTCTGCCACGGCACTTCACGCTCAATCTTCAAATGAGTGAACGGGCGGAAGCGAGCGTCAGCACCCCTCCGGCTTCAGGACGTTGAACTCCGCGACGCCGCCGTTCAGCTCCTCGAGGTCGGCCGACAGGCTCACGATGAAGTCGATCTCGTGCTGCTGGCTGATGACCTTGAGGCGCGCGAGGAATTCGGGGATGTCGTCCGTGTGCACGTCGGCGTGCTTGAGGATGCTGTCGATGAAGATCGCCTCGATGTCGTAGTCCCCGCTGATGACGCCGTAGAGGAAGCCGATGTACTCGTCGCTGTTCGTGATCTCCTCGTAGTCCTCCATGCAGACCACGCGGATCTCATGGATCAGGTCGTGCATCAAGCGGTGATTTTTGTTGACGAAGACGACATGCCCGCTGCACTTCGCCGCGCGGTCGTTTGCCAAATCGATCATCATCTTGGTTTTGCCGGTCCCTTTGTGCCCTACGATCAGACTCACCTGTGCCATACAACTACCCTCCTTGGAATCATGGGGTGCAACGTATACCCATTGTACATGACCCGCTTGCGACTTGCAACGAATAACGCCCGATTTGCGGAAAAATTCACGGAATCTTGATGAATCAGAGCTCGATTTCGTAGGCGAACGACAGCGCGCGCCGGTAGTCGGCCTCCACGAAATCCGTCGGCTGCACCTGGCCGTCCGGCTTCTCGAAATACGCGAGCCCCGCCAGGTCGAGCATGCGGTACACAAACTGCGAGCAGAACATGATGTTCGGGCGGTACGAACGCTTTGTGACGAGCCCGAGCATGTTGTAGGCGCTGCCGTCCTCGTTGATCTCGCGCACCTTGTCCAATATGAGCGCCTTCTGCTCCCTCGTGCACGGCAGGCTGTACACGAGCACGCGCGCGCCCTCCTTGCGCCCCATCGCCGACAGCATCTCCGCGTTCAGCCCCGGCGGGTAGACGCGGTCGCCGCCGTTGTAGCTGAGGATCGTCAGAAGGCCCTCGTCGAAGGCGAGCGACGCGTGGTTGAACGTCTTCGCGGTGAACACGGAGATGATCTCGCTCGCCGGGCTCCCCGTGCAGGAGAGGACGATGTAGATATGCGGGTCTGTGAGCGTGGCTTCCGCCTTTTCGAAATAACAATCCGCCAGCGTGCCCTCGTTGACGTAACGAAATGAGTCGTGGCGCGGAAGGTCCTCGAAGATCTCGCGGAAATTCGTCGGGGAGAGGCTCTGGCGCGTGCGCCCCGCCGCCTCCGCGAACGCCGCCGCCTTCGCCATCGCGCCCTTCAGCTCGGAGAAGCCGATCGTCCCCGCCTCCCGCACCGAGGGCAGGTAGAACCGCGCGTACTTCCCGACGACGATGTAGCGCGAGATCACGAGGGGGAGCAGGATGACCACCGTGCAGACGGCGCGCCGCAGCCAGTACGTCGGCACGTCCTGCGCGATCGGGTAGCCCTCGTCCGTGAAGAGCACCTCCGCCGCAAGCACGATCTGGCAGGCCGTGATGATGGCGTAGCAGACGATCAACCCGCATTTGACGCGCTTCTGCCCCGGCGTCAGCAGCGTGCGGACGGCCAGCAGGACGAACACGGCCGCGTACACCAGCAGGAACAGGCGGCCCCCGCCGAAAAGCAGCAGGCCCGCGAGCGCGGCGAAGAGGCAGGCGCCCGACATCATGAAAAACGTCTGCAGCTTCAACGGTCCCTCCCGCCGGACGGGGGCATCGCTTACCCCGTGTACTCGCCGCTGTAGCTGACGAGGGTCGCGTTCTCCACGCCCGGGATCTGCGAGAGCGCGAGGACGAAGTCCACGTTGTCGGCCTGGAGGCGCACCTCGTAGCCGAGCTCCACACGGCCGGCCGACACCGATTTGCTCTTGATCTGCGACTTCTTCACAGCCGTCTGGAGCATCCCGGCGACCGCGCCCTCCGCCTGCGCGTTCGACAGCGTCACGGCGAGCATATAGGGCTGCCCCGCCGGGCGCCGGTTGCCGAACACCAGCAGCACGACCGCGATGATGACGGAGGCGATGGCCGCGAGCGGGATCAGGCCCGCCGCGAGCACGATGCCGACCGCGATCGACCAGAACAGGAAGGCGAGGTCGAGCGGGTCCTTGATCGCCGCGCGGAAGCGGACGATCGACAGCGCGCCGACCATGCCGAGCGAGAGCACGACGTTGCTCGACACCGCGAGGATCACGAGCGTCGTGATCAGCGAGAGCGCGATGAGCGTGACGCCGAAGCTCTGCGAATACATGACGCCGCGGAACGTCCTCCTGTACACGACGAAGATGAGCAGCCCGAGCACGAAGGCGACCGCGAGCGCCAGGGCCATGTCCGTGACGCTGGCCGCCTCCATGTTCTCCAAAAATTTTGATTTAAAGATGTCGCTGAATGTCATGATGTTCCCTTTCTTTCCTACAACTACACTACTCTGTCATTCCGGGCCTGACCCACCACTACTGTCATTCCGGGCTTGACCCGGAATCCATGTTCCAATCAAAGCCGCGAGCACAGCGAGCGGCAACCTCTCACTACCCATAGCACCGTCCCAGCGCGTACTTCGAGCAGGCTTCCGCCCTGCGGCTGCCCACCTGCAGCAAGTCCTCTATGAACGAGGGCAGGTACTCGTCGTATTTGACCTCCAGCAGCACGATCTCCTCCCCCGCCGGCAGCATCGGCGTGCCGTCCGCGAGGAAGTCCTGCGGCGCCAGGCCCGTGCGGATCATCGTGTCGAAGGTCACGCGCACGCGCCCCGCCGCGTAGACGAAGGGCTCGCGCACATACTCGATCACGACCTTCGGCTTCATGCCCCGCCCCCGTATCCCGTGCCAGAGCTCGCAGACGAGCGGCCGGCCGTCGTGCGCCATCCACGCGACGTCGCCGGACAGGATGCGCCGGACCTCCTCCGCCGTCACCGGCGCGGAGGACTTGTGGCAAAGCCCATGGATCTTGATCTTCTTCTCGAGGTGGATCACGTCTTGCGTGCCGGGGTACCGGCGGATGCGGAATTTCTCGCGCCGGTCGACGCCGTCCTGCTTCTCGCGCAGCGCGCGGTCGTCCGGCGTGTCGAAGTACAGGCTCCGCACCCGGTACTTGCCATCCGCGCCCGCATGCTCGTCGCGCCTCATCAAGGCGCGCAGCCTGGGCACAAGCACCATATAGTCGCCGTAGTGCAGCCTGTGTTTGTATTCGTGCCGCATTTTCATCATTTATTTCCCTCCGGCATTATACCACCAACGTCCATTCCACCTTTTGTCATTCCGGGCTCGGCCCACCAGTATTGTCATTCCGGGCCCGCCCCGGAATCCATTTCCCATCTATTGTCATTCCGGGCTTTGCGGACCTATCCCGATTTGCGCCAGCAAATCGCTGGAAGGTCCCATGCGAGGGGCACAGCGCTTTAGCGCGTTGCTGACCTACCCGGCAGCTTGCTGCCGTCGGTAGGTCGCATTCGAGGATTGCGCGGCTTTAGCCGCAATGCAATCTACCGTGGTGCCCCACCGCTGACCCGGAATCCATTTCCCATCTATTGTCATTCCGGGCTCGACCCGGAATCCATTTCCCAATCAAAAGCTGCGAGCCCCGCGAGCAGCATCCGCTCCCTCTTCACCTGTGGCCGTCGGCGCCTCCCAGCCCTCGATGCCGCCCATCGCCGACACGCTGCCCGTCACGTGCAGCTCCCCGCCCGTGACCATGAGCTTGCCGTCGAGGTCGATCGCGCCGTCCATGCCGCGCGAGGGGCCGGCGACCGTGATGTCGCCGCCGTCGACGTACATCGCGCCGTTGACGTCAATGCCGTCGTTGCCGCCCGTGATGTCCAGCGTGCCGCCGGTGATCCGCACGAAGACGTAGTCCACCGCCGCCTGCATGCCGCCGCCGAAACCACCGCCGCCGCCGCGGCCTCCGCCGCCGAAGCCGCCGCCACGGCCGCCGCCGGAAGGCGGCTGCATCGCGGACGCGCCATCTTCCGTCTCGGAGGCGCTGTCCGCCTCGGGGGCATCGCCCATCTCGGGGGTGTCGCCCGTCTCGGGGGCGTCGCCCGTCTCGGGGGCATCGCCCGCCTCGGGGGCGCCCATCCCGGATCCGCGCTGGGGCCGCTCCCAGCCGCCTTGCATCGCCTCGCCATCCGTTGGGGCGCCGTCCGCCCCGGGGGCGCCCATCCCGGATCCGCGCTGCGGCCACTCACCGCCATCCGGCATCGCCCCGCCATCCGGCATCGCCCCGCTATCCGGCATCGCGCCGGCATCCGGCATCGACCCGGCATCCGGCATCGTCCCGCCATCCGGCGTCGTCCCGCCACTCGGCATCGTCCCGACATCCGGCGTCGTGCCGTCGCCCCACATCGCGTCCCCGCCGAAGCCGGCGGTGGCGTCGGACGCCACGTTCGCGGCGCCGTTGATGCCGTCGTCCGACGCCACCACGGTGATCTCGCCGCCGTCTATCTGTATGCGCGGCGCCTCGATGCCCTCTACGCAGGCGGGGATGTCGAGCACCCCGCCTGTGATGAGCACGAAGCCCTTCTTTTCCTCTTCGTCTTTTGTGGATTTGACGCCGTCGCCCTGCACGGCCTCTATCTTGACCTGCCCGCCGGCGATGACGACGCCGTCCGTGCCGCGCAGCCCGTCGTCCAACGCAGAGACCGAGATCGTGCCGCCCGTCACGCAGAGCACGTCCTTCGAGACGATGCCGTCCGCGCGGTTCGCCGTGAGCGCCAGCGCGCCCGCGCCCGCGAGCGTCAAGTCATCCTTGGAAAAAATCGCGCCGTCGGGCTCGTCGTCCGTGTCCACCTGCGCGTAAGCCGCGCTGTCGGCCAGCGTGTTCTCGCTGCCCTCCGCGAGCACGACGACCGTCTTCTTCGCCTGCATCGCGTAGATGGCCGGGCCGTCCGCGTTGGTCAGCGCCAACCCGTCCAGCACGAGGTTCACGACGTCCTCCTTGTCCGCGTAGACGAGGATCTGCCCGTCGCCCGACGCGCCGGAGAACACATAGGTCCCCGCTTTCTCAACCGTCACGATCACGCCGCTGTCCGCCGCGCTGCCGCCGGAAACCGTCGCCCCTGCGCCCTGCACGTCGGCGGAGGTCCCGTCAAAGACGATCCGCGTCGCGTCCGGCGCCTGGGCCGGCAGCCCGTTATTCCAATCCTCGTCCGCCAATTCGTACGACAGCCGGTGCTCGAACGTTGCCGACTCGGCAGCAGCAGCCGTGCCACCGTCGCAGCTGGACAGCGCGCATGTGGTGAAAATCAGGCATATGGCAATCCCCCAAAATTTCTTCATGGGGATATCATACCAGACCTATGCTGAAAAGCACCTGAAAAAAATGCTATTCATTCCTGCGGGACGGAAGCGGTTTCCGGCAAGAACGGCGAGTACATCATGAGCGCGTGGTTTTCCGCGAGGTATTCGTCGCCGACCTCGTTGCCGGCCATGTCGTATACCTTCCGGAAGAGCAGGTTGTGGCGCGTGTAGCCGCCCCAGTACTCGTGCCGCATCAGGTGCTCCTTCTCGTAGACCTCGTAGCGGCAGTCGCACGGCTTGTCCGACAGCCACGCGCCCACGAGGTCGCTGTCAGTGACGGCCAGGGCCAGCTGGAAGACGCGGTCCGTGTCGTTGCGGATCATCAGGTCGACGTAGTTGTAGTAGCAAGTCGCGCCGCTGCCGAAGGGCTGCGTCCGGTCCGCGTCCGGGAAGACGTCGAACCCGTGCCGGTGCCGCTCAACCACCGTGAGCGGCGTGTGGGCCGTCATCCAGTAGATCAGGTTGGACAGCTGGCACAGCCCGCCGCCCGTGCCCGGTTTGAAGCTGCCGTTCTCCAGCACCATCCCCTCGAGGTAGCCCCGCCGCTTCGTCGGCTTGCCGATGGCCCTCCAGTACGAGAACGTCTCGCCGGGCCGCAGCGTCATGTAGTTGATCTTCCCGATGGCGAGCTTCAGGTTCACGACCTTGTTGTACTGGAGGTACATGTCGACGTCCTTGAGCTTGCGGAACAGCGGCGTCCTGTGCGCGAAGCACTCGTAGGGGAGCGGCGCTGCGCTCACGGACGCGAAGCGGATGCCGCCAAAGGCCCATTTCAAATAGCGCCTGCCCTCGTAATACCGAAATCCAAACCACAACCGAAGCCGGCTTCGGGGCACCGGCTTGTCCCACTCCGTTTGTTTCATGTCGTCCTCTCCTATCCAGCGTATTCAGTTTTCTTGAAAAGTGAATTCTCCCAACATAGGGAGTATAAAACAATTTCCGGGGAAATACCACAAGAAATTGAGAATCCGCCGAGGCTGGGGAGTGTGTCAAATTATACGTCCCCATGACACGCTGGGGATGCAGCCCGTGTCAGCAAATCGCCCGCTTCGTGGACAAAAAACGGCGGGATGTGCATGCGATGCGCCGCATTTCCCCGAAAATCTACGGATTGATGACATCTACATTCGAATAACGATAATATCACGCCCCCGCCCGCAGAAAATCTCCAAATCCCGCCGTTTTTTGTCCACGGAACGCCCGATTCACTGACATGCCGCCGGGGAAACGCCCCGTTCCCGCCGCCACGCGAAAGCCCCCGCTACGCACGTGCCATGGGGACGTATATTGAATCGTCCTACTTGACCAGACCAAGTTTCTGCTATAAACTATGATGCAGCCAACCGTTTCCCGGGACGAAAGGAGCGCATGATATGCAAACCGACAGCTACAGCATCTATGAGGCGAAGACGAATCTGTCCAAGCTGATCGCGAAGGCGAAAGCCGGTTTCCCGGTCGTCATCACCAACCGCGGCGAGCCGCAGGTCGTCGTCAAGGCCGTCCCCAAAAAAGGATCTGGGAAAAAGCCGCAGCGCACCGGCTTCTTCAAAGAGGCGTTCAAAGGCTATACCTTGCCGGAGGATTTCAACACCATGATGGAAGGCGAGATCGCGGAGCTGTTCTGCGGGAGGGAAGCCGATGGATCTGCTTCTTGATACGAACCTGCTCATTTTTTCGGCGCAGGGCTCCCTCCCGGAAGACGCCGAGCCGCTTGTGGCGGACGAGGAAAACCGCCTGTTCTACAGCGTCGCCTCCTTCTGGGAGCTCTCGATCAAATACGGCAGCGGCAAGCTGGCGCTCCCCATGGAGCCGTGGCTGCTGATGGAAGGGCTGAAGGAGAACGGCTATCGCGAGCTGCCGATCACCGGCGACCACGTGTACACGCTGGGGAGCCTCGCAGATATCCACCGGGATCCGTTCGACAGGATCATGGTCGCGCAGGCGGTCTCCGAAAACCTGATCTTCCTCACGACGGACGAAACGGCCGCGAAGTACGGGCAGAACGTGCGGTTATTGAAGAAGCCCGCGCAGTGATCGAATCGCGGGCGCCGAGGCTGGGGAGTGTGTCAAATTATACGTCCCCGTGACACTCAGGCCCATCAGCCCTCAAAACAGCAATGTCCCTGTTTGCGCTCCCGCCGATCCACTCGGCCTGCTTGGCCGCCCCGCCTGCATCGCAATAATTGACTATGTCATATTCGGAACGGACCGGCAGATGGTACCCCGCACTGCTCAGCACATGGAAGCACGTGATGATATACTCCTCCGGCGACGAGAAAAACCCCGTGCCGCAGCTCTTCAGATCTTTGTCCAATATGTTGACGATCCCCGGGACGCCCATCTACGCCTTCCCCCGCGCCCATTTCATCTTGACCGAGAGGCTGGCCTCCGAGCTGACCGACGTGATGATGATCCCCGCGTCCGCGGAAAACTTCACGGAGAAGGAGACCTCGAACTCGTCGGGCGCCCCGGGCCCGCTGTCCAGGACGGACTTCGCGATGCCGGCCGAGACCGATTTGATCTGGCCGACCGCCTTGTCGAAAAAATCCTTCGTTTTGTGCACGACGCGGCCCGAAGCCGAAGCCACCGACGCATCGACAAACGGCCCGTCCGCCGCCGCGATGGCCCCCGCCACCTCCAAATAAACAAAGGACCCATCCTCCAGCTCAACCTCCAAAAGATTCCTCTCACCCATAACAAAGCTCCCCATCATCAACAACAATAAGCAGTAGAAATATTATATATCAAAAACCCGGCAAGGAGATGTGCGGCAACGAAGTTATTATCGCACAACTTCACACCGATCCCAATTCAGCATTTTTCTTTGCATTGTCTTGCATATGCGCATTAAACAAACTATAATATCAATAATATTTGTGGCAAAGGAGGAAAATATGATGGCTGACACTACGAACCTGAATATCAGGATAGACAAGGAGATCAAAGAACAGGCCGAAGCCTTTTTCGGTGAGCTTGGCATGAACATGACGACGGCAATCAATGTTTTCGTGCGCCAGTCCTTGCGTATGCGAAAGATCCCTTTTGAGATTTCCCTGCCAGAGGATCCGTTTTACAGCGAAGCCAATATAACCGTCTTGCGCGAATCCATCAAACAAGCAAAAGAAGGCAAGATCGTTTCAAAGACGCTTGAAGAACTACGGGCATTGGAGCAATGAAAATCAACTTCACCGAAATAGGATGGCAGGATTACACCTATTGGCAGAGTCAGGACAAGAAAACCCTAAAGAAAATAAACTCCCTCATTGATGACATCGGGCGCAATGGTTATGACGGTATCGGAAAACCGGAACAGCTTTCAGGGGATTTGGCCGGATGATGGTCGCGCAGGATTGATGAAAAAAATCGCCTTGTATATCGGCTCTTAGAGAATGGCGCAATGGAAATTGCCCAGTGCAGGGGGCATTACGGCGACAATTAGCACCCGGAGCCAATCAGTTGTGCCGCATTTGCGAACGGGCCTCCACCATGGCTTTCCATTTCGCTTTCGCCTCTGCGCTCTCGAAGGTATGCGCGGGCATGACTGTCCATTTGTACCCGATATGGCGCAGATAGACATCCCTGCTGTTTTCGGCGATCTCCAAGATCGCGGAGTACGGGATATAGATGCTGATGCCGCTGGCAACGTGCGTCCTGCTGAAGCCGTCCTCCCGGAACTCCATCTCCGTCTCCCCGAGCAACCCGTCCAGCCCGCCGGCATGTGCGTGGTAAGGTGATTTTACCGGAGTTCGGAAAGGACTTTTTTCCGAGGCGCGGAAGGCAGAATTTTTCGTAGCTCGGAAGGGACTTTTTTTCATGGCTCGGAAAGCACTTTTTT
>JAISTX010000012.1 GCA_031272365.1 Eubacteriales Family XIII. Incertae Sedis bacterium | reverse complement strand
GCGGGCTTCGGCGTCACTTTGGTCGTGGCGGACGCGGCTTCGCTCTGCGCGTACTCGTGGCCCCCGAACCGGGGGGCTATGGTGTAGTAGACGGTGGCGCCTTCGCCGAGCGGGCCGTTGACGTAGCCGGTCTCGTCCGCGCCGGCTTCGTACAGGATGTCGCCAATGGCGTCGGCGCTGGCCCCGCAGCGCAGGGTGTAGCCGGTCGCGCCCTCGACGGGGTCCCACGCGAGCTGGATCTCGCTGGTGCTGGCGCCGGTGGCGGTCAGGGAGGGGGCGCAGAGGGCGGGCACGCCGGTGGCGGCTTCGGCTGCGGTGGCGGCGCTTACGGTGCGGCCATCCTCCCCGTCGGCGTAGGCGGCGACGGTGACGGTGTACGCCTGGCCGTAGGCGAGGCCGGTGAAGGTGTGCTCGGTGCCGGTGACGGCGGTGGCGCCTTCGTCTGTTATGGCGTCGGCGCCTGCATCCGCGTCGTCGCCCGGCTGCGCGGGGGCGTCTGCGGCGGGTGTTCCGGCGGGGGCGTCTGCTGTGCCGGCGGCCTCGGCTGTGCCGGCTGCGGTTTGGTCTGTTATTGCTTTGTCTGATGCGGTTTCGGCTGCGGCGTCAGGGGCGTCTGCGTCTGCTGCGTCTGCGTCTGCGGTGTCTGCTGCGTCGGCCGTTGCTTCGGCGGCATCCGCTGCTGCGGGCCCGGCCTCTTCGATTTTCACGAGGTAGCCGTCGGCGCCTTCGGAGGCGGGCCAGGTGGCTTTGACGTAGGCTTCGCCCTCGGCTTCGTCGGCGTTGGCCTCGAGGGCGAGGCCGGTGACGGGCGCGGCGCCGGTGCTGACGGTGGCCGCCATGGGCTCGCCGCCGACGTGGGCGCCGCTCCTGCCTTCGGCGTAGGGCTCGACTTCGACGGTGTACTGCTGCCCGTAGGCCAGGCCGTCGAAGCGGCACTGGGTGCCGGAGACGTCCTCGCCGGGGGCGGCCTCGGCGGCGGGCGCGCCTTCGCTTCCGCCCTCGCCTGCGATGTAGCAGCGGACTTCGTAGCCGGCGGCCCCGTCCGCGGCGGCCCACTGCGCGGTCACGGCGGCGCCGCCCCCCTCGGAGGCGCCCGCTTTGAGCTCGATGCTCCCGACGCCCGAGGGCGCTGCGACTTTCGCGCACCCGGAGAGCCCCAGGGTGCCGGCCGCCATGGCCAGGGTCAGGGCCACGGCTGCCGCTTTCATTAGATTCTTTTTCATGGATTCCATCCTTTCCTCTTCGCGGGGCCCCCTTGCCCCGCATCCCTTGTAGCCTTTTTCGGAAACGCCAGCCCCTTGGTTTTCCCCTCAAACTGGCTCGTTCTTCGTTTTCCGGTTGTATTATATGGTTTTTTGGCTTTGTTGTCAATAGTATTTTTGAACGTTTTAGTTTTGAGGGGGTTTTTTGCGGGTTTTTCGGGGGGCTCGCTGGTTTGGGGGCGGGGGGCGTGGGTTCAAATCCCGCCGCCCCGGCCATTTTCCTTGCCGGTCTACAAAAAAGGCTTGAGGCCAGAGATTGCCGCCTGCGGCCAGGCGCCATTGGCGGTAGCCCCCGGATGTGTTGTGTGCTTTGCGGGGGTGGGTGCATGGCAGGGGATGAAATTTGAGGCACATTCGGAATTTTGCAACACCAGCGGAAGGGGTTTGTTGGGATCCGGCTGGCGCTGTTCCATTTCGGGGGGATCAGGCACAGAAAAACGCCCCCGGGGCCCCGGGGGCGCGTTATTTCAATTAGGGATGCTCCTTTGGCCGCCTGCGTCCCGGCCGCCCCTTATTTCTATGCTGATGCGAGATCCCTGCGGACAAGGTCGCTGATAACGTCCGAGGCGGATTTGCTTGTTGCGTTCGCCTTTGCGCGGATGTACTGCGCCGAAAAGCTGTCGAGGAAGCCAAGCACAGCCTGGTCGCGCTCGCGCGTGAGCGGCCCGCCCTCCCCGCGTCGAATGGCGGGTATTCTACACCGTATGGCTATCTGTGTCAAAAATCAAACCGTATGCCCAGACTGTGCGGAGGGTCAGGGTGTGCGCTATTGACATTTTGCAGTGGTTGCATTACGCTTGTATTGCAAGGAGGTGGTTTGCATGGCGACATTGCAGGTGCGCATTACGGAAAAAGAGGCCGAGATGGTGAAAGCCTACGCAAAGCGAAAAGGTTTAAGCATATCCCAGCTCGTCCGCGAGGAAGTTGTGAAGAAGGCGCAGATCAGCACACGCGCAGCTTTTCGAGGAATCTTCAAGGGCGCCTATATGGCCGACGACTTCTGCGAACCCATTGATGACATGAAGGAGTACATGCCTTGAAAAACGCTTTGGTCGACACCCATGTGCTGCTTTGGTACTTGATGGATGACAGCAGGATCTCCGAAAATATCATTGAGGACTACATTGAAAACGAAAAAAGCGTCCTCTACATCAGCTCTTTCTCTTTTTTCGAAATAGCCATAAAGAACTCTATCGGCAAGCTGGAACAAAATGTACGGGTTGAAATATGCTACGAGGCCGCCGAAAAAATGGGCATCCGGATGGTGGGCCCCGATAGGGATATCTTCGAAATTCTCCAATCGCTCCCTTTCATCCACAAGGATCCGTTCGACAGGATCCTTGTAGCGACTGCGATGTCCCGTTCGTTGCCAATAATAACGAACGACAAGAATATTGCAGCGTACGCCGTGCGCACCGCCTGGTGAGCTACGGCGCGGCTTAAGACCGCGATGTGGTTCCGCAAATATTGTGCCGCAAGACAGCCTGCCGCCCCAAATGTCAACGCCTAACCCGGCAGGGGTCAGGCGGAGGCGGCTATTTTTTCGAGCACCAATTCGTCGATAATCTGCGCAGGGCTCTTTTGGGTGGCCTCTGCCCTCGCCAGCAGATAGTCAACGGAAAGACTGTTCAAGCCCAATAGCTGTACTTCACGGCGGCTGATGTAGCCCGTTCCGTTCGCTTTCACCTTTGGGGTCGTCTTCGTCAGAAGGTCGTCCAGCTCGTCATATTCTTTTTCAGAAAGATCTTTCATTCTCGTCACTTTGCCTCTATCAATTCGACATACTCTTTCCTGCACTTCATCGCATGAAACACGCGCACAGTATCGTCCTCAATCACATTGTACATCACTTCCAACAGGTTTGCGTTACCGTCAAACCCAATAAGCAGGCATTTCCCCTCAAGACCTTCTCCCTCAAGTTCGGCATCGTATTCCCCTGTTGCTAAAGCCTTGAGGATGTCGGCTTCCGTAGCGCCGTGCTTGAACGCTGACTGGCTGAATATTATTTTGTCTTCCACGCATCTACTCTATCACGAATCCCTGCGATCGACAAGCTCACTACTCGATGGCCTCCTCGATGCCGGACGCCATCTGCGGCGTCAGCACGATGCGGTACAGCGTATCGAGCCGCCTCTCCATCTCGCCCCAGGTGATCAGGCACCCGTCGTCGAAGCTCTGCCGATAGCCCTCCGCCAGCCGCGCCACGCACTCCTCGTCGCTCATGGCAGGGGCGGCAAACTGCATGCCTTTTGTTGGTTCTTTCTTTGTTGCGCTCGCGGCATATCCCCTTTCTCGTCTACTTAATGATTGTACTACAAAAAAAACCCTGCTGCCCATGGCGGCCATCAGAGGTGGTACGTGCTTTGCGGAGGGTGATTGCGTGACAGGAGGATGATATGGAACAGCACCCGCCGAAGCGAGTGCTGGTATTTCCGATGGAGTGCTCCTTTGACGATCCTGTTGGAACGCCCGGCCTCTCCTCGATTAGAATATCACGATACCCCTTTTAGTGCAAGAACTTTTTTGTCCTTGGTGATGACGAGCAAGCGCGTAATCCCGCGCTGCAGGGCAAGGTACTGTTCGACTTCTGAGAGGGCATCGCTTTGGCTCATCTTCAATCTGCGCAAGTCCAGAATGATGTTGCGCGACTGTTCCTTGGCTTTGTTGAGATTGTTGGAAATCGTGGTCTTTGACTTTCCGTTCGGGCTTTTCATTTCGTAGAACACGCCCATCATTTTGATGTCCGGCGTCTTGACCATATACCCTTTGCTTTCTTTGAGAAACTCAACTTCGCAATCGAAATGGACTGCCAATATCCATGCCGCATCCACCTCGTGCGGCTCGGGCGGATGATCCAAGTTTCCGGGAATGGTGACTTTCGCGTTTGATGGTTTGTCCTGTTTCCGTTTCTTCGCCATAACGACAATCATCATAACACGCCGCAGACCGATTTCATACCCTTTGAAGCACATTCAGAATTTTGCAACACCAACGGAAGGGAGGGGGATGCCGTCAGAGACTGTGTGAAAAAGGCTTGAGGCGAGAAGTTGCCGTCTGCGCCCGGATGCCATGGGCGGGAGCCCCCGGCGGGGGTGCGTTTTCATACCGATACTGCATCGAGTTCGCGGATTGAGCCGCAATCCGCGTACTCGATTGAAATTTGGTCGTCCAGGGGCGCGTTTTCATACCGATATTGCATCGAGTTCGCGGATTGTGATGCAACTCGCGTACTCGATTGCAAATCGGTCGTCCAGCTCGTCATATTCTTTTTCAGTCGGCATCGTATTCCGTTGTTGCGAATGCTTTGAGGATGTCGGCTTCCGTAGCGCACAAAGAGGCCGCAACAGGCGCTTGGGCCCCTGTTGTTTCTTCTTTGGCGGCCCCGCGCCCGCCGGCGGCCCTCTTCAGTCTTCGCAAGTTCGCATCTAAAAATTGTTATTCAAAAAAACGCCCCCGCAAGTTTCCTGTCCGCGTTTTGCGCCCGGGTGCCGGCGCACCGCGTTGGCATTGCTGCGCGCGCGGCGGCCCGGCCACTGTGGCGCCGGGCGCCCCGGTTTTCCACGCAATCCGCAAACCGGCCGTTTTTTGCCCGCATGGCGCTGCCATTTCGCCGCGGGGCTTTCGTGGGCATGACGTCCGCGGGCCCGCGGGGGCGGGGCAAATCTTCAGTTTCTGCGGTATGCGCCCCGCCCTGCCCGGAGTGTGGTATCATGGCGGGATGGGAATCTTGGAGCTACTGATCATCGCCGTGGGGCTGTCGATGGACGCCTGCGCCATCGCGGTGTCGACGGGGCTGTCGGCGCGGCGGCGCGGGGCGGCGGACGCCGCCATCTGCGGGCTGTACTTCGGCGTCTCGCAGGCGCTCATGCCGGTGCTCGGCTGGGCCGTCGGCGCGCAGTTCGCCGGGCGCATCATGGACGTCGACCACTGGATCGTGTTCGGGATCCTCGGCTTCATCGGCGGCAAGATGATCTTCGACAGTTTCCGGGGGGAACCGCTGCCGCCGGACGAGCGCCCGATGCGGTTTGCGCGCATGTTCCCGCTCGCCGTCGCGACGAGCATCGACGCGCTCGCGGTCGGCATCGGCTTCTCCTTCATCGAGGTGGACATCGCGCTGGCCGCCTGCTTCATCGGGGCGGTCACGTTCGCGCTGTCGGCGGCCGGCTACGGCCTGGGGCGCTTCGCCGGCGCCCGGTTCGAAAACAAGGCCCGCCTCGCCGGCGGCGTCATCCTCGTCCTCATGGGCGCCAAGATCCTCGCCGAGCACTTAGGCGCGTGAGCGGGCGGCCGCGCCGCCGCCGCCCTCACACCTCGAACCGCCCCCAGGCGCCGTCGAGCGCGTCGCGGACCGCCGCGTACTTCGCGTATTTCTCGCGGTAAACCCCGACGCACGCCGCGCGCGGCGGCACGGGGGGCGCGATGCGCACCATGCGGCCGACCGCCTCGGCGTAGCCCGCGTAGCACCCCGCCGCGACGAAGGCGGACATCGCGCAGCCGAGGGCGCCGAGCTCGCTCACGCTCGTGACGGTCTCGATGGGGAAGCCGAGCACGTCCGCGAACATCTGCACCCAGACGGGCGAGCGCGCCGCGCCGCCCGCCATGCGGATCGCCCGGGGCGGGCGCCGGTGCGCGAGCAGCTTATCGATGTGCGTCTTCGCCGTGTAGGCGGCGCCCTCGTACGCGGCGCGGAGGATGTCGGCGCGCCCGTGGTACGTCGTCATGCCGACGAGGCTCGCCTTCGCGAGCGGGTGGGCGTTCGAGCCGTACAGGAACGGCAGGAAGTAGACGTCGCTGTCCTCGGGGCGCACGCCCTCCACCGCCTCGTCCACGCGCCGGTACAGGTCGGCCCCGTCGCCGAAGCCCGCGCGCGCGCCCGTGTTCTCGAGGACCCACTCGAGGTTGCCCGCGCCCGTCGGGCTGCATTCCTCCACGAGGAAGAAGCCCGGCTCGGCGTAGCGGCTGTTCATCGCGATCTGGGTCCCGAGCACGGGCTCGCGCGCGATGAACTCGTTGATGCTCCAGGTGCCCGTGATCGTGCATAGGTCGTCCTCCGTCATGACGTCCATGGCGATGGCGCACGCGTCGATGTCGAACATGCCGCCCGCGACCGGGAGGCCCTCCGGCAGGCCGGTAAGCGAGGCCGCCTCCGCCGTGAGGCGCCCGCACAGGTCGAAGGACTGCCGGATCTCGGGGATCATCCCCGCGGCCTCGCCGATGCCCAGGGTACAGAGCAGCCCCTCGTCGACCCGCGCCCCGCGCACGTCGATCAGGCTGGTCCCCGAGAGGTCGGACAGCTCGTAGAACGCCTCCCCCGTCAGGCGGAAGCGGACGTAGTCCTTGACGCTGAACACCCAGCGGATGCGGTCGTAGGCCGCCCGCTCGTGGTCCTTCATCCAGGCGAGGAGCGAGGCCTGCTGCCCGGGGAGGATCTGCTGGCAGAGCTTGGGGTACAGCGCGTCCTGCACGCCGCCGGCGCGCCACCGCTCCGGGTACTCCCACGCCCGGTTGTCGGCGGAGAGGATGCCCGCGTAGGCGGGCCGGCCGTCCCGGCCCCACGCGTACAGGCCCTTGCCGTGCCCCGAGAGCGACAGGCCGGCGATGTCGCCCGGCGCCACCCCGGCCGCGGCGGCCGCCTCCGCCAGGGCGCGCAGGCAGGCGCAGTTTTGGCCCCACAGCGCCTCCATGTCCCGCTCGATGTAGCCCGGGCGCGGCGAGGAGGCGAGCGCGTCCACGCCGCGCACGCAGATCTCGTTGCCCTCGGCGTCGAACAGGGCCGCCTTGATGTTCGTCCCGCCGTTGTCGAGGCCGATCGCGTATTTCATGGCTATGCCCTCCCCGCGGCTCAGCCCAGGTCCGGCTTCATGGCGAAATGCTTCAGCATCACGATCGGGTCGCACTGCGACGGGTTTTCGATCGCCACGCCCGCCTTCGCCGCGCCCTCCGAGACGAAGTACTCGTCGTTTGTCAGCTCGCCGTAGCGGATCAGCGAAGGCGTCTCGAGCGGCCAGCCGCCGAACGTCCCGTGGCCCTGGAGGTTGATGAGCCCGTAGGCCGCCTCGTCCCTGACCGTCACCGACGCGCCCGGGAGCACCGTCAGGCGCTTCGCGCAGATGATGTCGCTCTTGTAGCAGATCCACTCCTCGATGTAGCCCTCCTCGCGCATCTGCTCGACCGGCCGCACCGGGATGGGCGCCATGAAGCGGTTCTCGAAGAAGTCCGGGTCGACGTTGAGGTCCCAGTCGAGCACGTCGATGAGGTAGTCGACGTCGCCGATCCTGTCCTCCGGGCAGTTGAGCCAGAGCAGGTCCTCGGAGACCGTGTGGTCGAAGTACAGCACGGACTGGTACATCGCCATCACGTCCGAGGCAAACTGCGGCTCGTACGTGCACAGGCTGCCCGGCGCGTGGAGCACCCCCGGCGGCACGTCCCAGCCCGTGTCGGGCGTCAGGCGGTAGGCCCTGGAGATGTCGAGGATCCGGTTGTCGCCCTTCGGGAAGCCCCGGAGGACCTCCCGCACCTGGTCCTTCGTCACGCCCGGGTTGAAGCCGAAGAACGTGAACGGGAACTCGCCGCCGTAGTTGTTCTGCTGCGCGGGGAAGAAGTACATCTCGGGCTTGCCGTCGCACCCGACGAGCTTCGCGTGCGCGTCGTCGTGGTGGACGTGGTGCGGCAGGGGGCCCAGGTTGTCGAAAAACTTCGAGTACATCGGCCACCGCCCGTACTTCCCCCAGAGCGCGTCGCCGATGAGCGCGCCCTTCAGCTCGGCGACCGCCTCCAGCAGCAACGCCCGCTCCTTCCCGTCGCGGCTCACGATGTACGAGAGCCCCTCGTCCTCCTCGGTCAACGGCCCGTTGTCCGCGTGCGTCGTGGACGAAAACCACCGCTCGTCGAGGCCGCCGCGGTTCAGCCCGAGCTTGTAGTAGTCGTCGGGGTGCAGCTTGATCCGCCGCCCCGGCCTGCAGAAGCTCCTCGGCACCCACGCCGGCGCGAGCCTCAAAATCCCTCTCCCGTCCTCAAACAGTTTCTCGATTGCACCGCTCATATGCGTCCCCTGCCTTTCCTTTATTATTCAATCATGCAATAAAATCCAACGTTGCCGCCGGGCCCTACAATTTCGCGATCTCCTCCCGGCATATCTCGACCCACCTCGACGCGTTGCGGGGGTTCTTCCCCAGCGTGTGGTTGTCCTTCATGATGAGCTCTGGGTAGCCGCCCCGCGAGCAGGCGAGCGCGCGGGCGACGTCCGCCCGCACGAGGCCCTCGTCCATGGCCGGCATCGCGAGGCGGCTCGGCGAGGGCTTGAACGACGCGATGTAGCCGTCGCCCAGCGTCTCGGGGACTTTCTCCCAGTCCGCCCACGAGGAGACGGAGACCCGGCGCAGGCGCGGCAGCTGCTTCACGATGTGCCAGCGGCTCGTCACGGACTCGCAGCAGCCGTAGCAGTTGAGGCCGAAGCGCTCGGCGAGCCTTTTGTGGTAGGGGAAGATGAACTCGCCGTACATCTCCGGGTTGACGGTCGACGTCTCCTGGCTCTCGACGAAGCCCCACATGCCCATCGTGGTGAGCGGCGACGGCGCGTCCGCCCAGGAGGGCAGCTCGTCCGTCCAGCCGAAGCCGCCGGAGCCGACGTAGGCCCCCTCCGTGTTCGGCGAGAGCAGCCCCTCGCGCTCGAGCCAGTCGAGCCTGCGCTCGATGCCCTGCGTCATCATCTCCATCATGCGGTGCACCCACTCCGGCTCCAGCACGAAGTCGCAGAGGAACTCCTCGAGCCCGCGCAGCATGATGAAGTCCACCGTCATGCCCATCGACCACCACCAGACCGTCCGCCGGCGCAGCGCCAGCGTGCCCCCGAACAGCTCGCCCGCGAGCGCCCACAGCCGCTCCGTGTTCTCTTTTTCAATAACAATTTCCGGATAATGCAGCTTCGCGAAATCCGCCTCGTAGTCCTTGATGGCCGGGATGATGTGGAAGGACCCGTCGCCGCCGCGGCTCTCCTTGCGCATCTCGAGCCCCCAGCCGGTGTCCGTGTAGGCGACGGGGACCTCGAAGGTGGCCTCGATCACCTTGTCGTCCTTGAGGACCTCGTGCCAGTAGATCTGCTTGAGCAGGTGCATCTCCCACGTCCTCGCGAGGTTGTCCTCGCAGAGGAGCTCGCCCGCGGGGATCAGCTCGTTCCAGCCGTTCTCCGCGTCGATGTGGACCAGGGGCTCCTTGCTCTTCAGGTCGTTGTGCGCCGTCCACTTCCGCTTCTTTTCCTCTTGGAGCGGCAGCGCGGCGATCTCCGCGACCCGACCCGCCAGGGCGCGCAGCCGCTCGGTCTCCTTCCGCGACAGGCGGAAGCCCGTGCCCATCTGCCCGACGGGCGGCATGCCGGTCGGCAGGTGCTGCTTCGCCGGGTCCCAGCCCTCGCTGCCGCTGTTGCTGACGCTCAGGACGGAGCCGCGCGCGTTCGTGAATTCAGCCATTTTCCTTTTCTCCTCTCATGTTTTCCCCGCCGGTCATATCCCGGCGGCGAGCTCTGCCTTCCTGCGGCTGTTGAACGCGTCGATGATGACGACCGCGACCACGACCGCGCCGGAGATGAGCTGCTGGAAGTAGACGTAGACGTTCAGGTAGGTGAACACCTGCGCCAGCATCCCGATGAAGACCATCCCCCAGAACGTGCGGAGCACGCTCCCGCGGCCGCCGGCGAGGCTCGCCCCGCCGAGGACCGCGGCGGCGACCGTCTGCATGCAGACGTCCTGCCCGTAAAGGGGGGACCCGGCCTGCAGCCTGCAGGCAAGGAGGATGCCCGCCAGCGCGGCCGAGCCCCCGAGGATCACGAACACCATGAACTTCGTGAAGCGCACGGGGATCCCCGCGAACTTCGCGACGTCGTAGCTGCCGCCCGTCGCAAAGAGGTTGCGCCCGAAAACCGTGCGGCGCAGCACGAAATGCGTGACGGCGATGCACACGAAGAAGATGATCGTGATGTAGGAGATGCTGCCCACGGCGCCCTTGCCGATGACCTTCGCCACGTCGTTGATGGCCGGGATCGGCATGCCCTCGCAGTAGGTCAGCATGACGCCCTCGATGGCGACCATCGTGGCGAGCGTCACGATGAACGCGTTGATCTTCGCCACGGCGACGAAGAAGCCGTTGACCGCGCCGAGCCCCAGGCCCATCAGGACCACCAGCACGCTCGTCAGCGGCACGCCGAGCGCCGGCATCCAGCCGGCGAACAGCAGCGTCGAGAACGGCAGGATGGAGCCCACGCTGAGGTCGAACTCCCCGCAGATGATGGCCATCGTCATGGCGCAGGCGACGATGCCGTAGACGGAGATCTGCGACAGCAGGCCCGTCAGCGTCGCGAGCGAGAAGTAGTTCGGCGACGCGACGGCCATGACGACGAGCACGGCGAGGATGCAGAGTATGACGACATTCGTTTTTGCGAGTTCTTTCACGTTTTTCATAGCCTTCACCTCACGTTGCCTTCGCCAGGAGCTCGTTCTCGACCTTCACGGTGCGGAGCGCGATCAGCACCGCGACGAGAATGATGACGCCCTTGACGATCATCTGCTGGAAGCTCGAGACGCCGAGCACGTTGAGCGCGTTCGTGAGCACGCCGAAGACGATCACGCCGATGAGCGTCTTCTCCGCGCTGCCCGCGCCGCCCCCCATCCGCGAGCCGCCGAGCACGACGACCGCGATGGCGTCGAGCTCGTAGCCGTCGCCCTGCACGGGCGACGCGCTGCGGACGCGCGACGTGAGGAGGATGGCGCCCACCGCGGCCATCATGCCGGCCACGGCGTAGATCATCACGCGGGTCTTCAGGACGTTCACGCCCGAGAGCCTGGTCGCCTCGTCGTTGACGCCGAGGCAGTACGTGTAGCGCCCGAAGGACGTCTTGTTGAGCAGGTGCCACGAGAGCAGGACGAAGGCGGCGAAGATCACGACCGCGATGGGGACGATGCCCCACGACCCCTGGCCCACGACCATGTAGCCCGGGTAGTCGATCGCGTGCACGAGCGCCCCGTTCGTGATGGACAGGGCCGCCGAGCCGATCACGGTGCTCATGCCGAAGGTCACGATGAAGGAGCTCCCCATCGTGCCTCCCGTCAGCGACACGAACCACCCGTTGAGGGCCCCGAACCCGAAGCCCGCCGCGATGGCGCAAACGATCGCCGGGACGATGCCCACGGAGGGGATCAGCCCGACGCCGATGATGCCGCAGATGCTCATGATCGCGCCGAGCGACAGGTCGACGCCGCCCGAGATGATGACGAACGTCATGCCGAGCGCGAGGATGCCCGTCGCCGAGACCTGCTTCAAGATGTTCAAGAGGTTCTGCCCCGTCAGGAACGCCGGGTTGATGAAGCCGGACACCACGATGATGCCCAGCAGCACGAAGAGCATGGCGTATTTGCTGAAGAACAAATCCGCCTCGGAGCGCTGTTTTCTTGTTGTTTTTTCCGTCATCATGCCGCCTCCTTAGCCTATCGCGTACTTCAGGACGGTCTCGGCCTTGATCTCGTCCCCCGCGAGCTCGGCGCGCACCTCGCCCTCCCGCATGACGAGGACGCGGTCGCACATGGCGACGATCTCGTTCATCTCCGACGAAATCAGGATGATGGACTTGCCCTGGGCGACGAGCTCGTTCATGAGCAGGTAGATCTCGTATTTCGCGCCGACGTCGATGCCGCGCGTCGGCTCGTCCCAGATGAGGATGTCCGCCTCCGAGAAGAGCCATTTCGCGATGACGACCTTCTGCTGGTTGCCGCCGGACAGGAAGAACACCTTCTGCGTGACGGAGGGCGCCTTGATCTGGAGCGCTTCGAAATAATGGCGCGCCGCCTCCCTCTCCTTCGACTTGCTGAGCACGCGCGCGCCGCCCGCCTTGACGTTGTCGAGGTTGACGACCGTGATGTTCTGCGTGATGGGGAGGTCGAGCAGGAGCCCCTGCTGCTTGCGGTCCTCCGGGAGCAGCGCGATCCCCGCCTTCTTCGCCTCGATCGGCGAGCGGATCCGCCGCGGCGCCCCCCCGATCTCGATGCTGCCGCCGCGCATCTCGTCCGCGCCGAACAGCAGCCGGACCGTCTCCGTGCGCCCCGCCCCGACGAGGCCCGACAGCCCGAGCACCTCGCCCCTCCGAAGCTCGAGCGAGACGCCCCGCACCTTGCGCCCCCGGTTCAGCCCCGTGGCCCTGAGCACCACCTCGCCGGGCACCGTGTCGCGCGTGGGGTACTCCTGGTCGATCTTGCGGCCGATCATCTTCTCGATGATCTGCTCCTTCGTCAGGTCCTCGATGGGGGAGGTGTCTATGATCCTCCCGTCGCGCATGACGGTCACGCTGTCGCAAATGCGGAAGATCTCCTCCAGCCGGTGGGAGATGTAGATCACCGTGATGCCGCTCTTTTTCAGGCCGTCCACGATCTCGAACAGCTTCTGCAGCTCGTTCTCCGTCAGCACCGCCGACGGCTCGTCCATGACGATGATCTTGGAGTGGAACGAGATCGCCTTCGCGATTTCGACCATCTGCTTCTGCGCGACGCTCAGGTTCTCCACGAGCTCGCGCGGGTCTATGTCGTAGTTTAGCTCTTCGAGCAGCGCCCCGGCGTCCTCGAAGATGCGGTTCCATTCGATTGTTTTCCTGCTTCCGCCGAGCCGGCCGAGGTAGATGTTCTCGGCCACGCTGAGCATCGGGACGAGGTTGAATTCCTGGAAGATGATCGCCAGGCCCTGGCGCTGCGCGCTGAGCGGGTTCTCGATTGTGACGCCCTCCCCCTCGATCAGGATCTCCCCCGCGTCCGCCGTGTAGACGCCGTTGAGGATCTTCATGAGCGTGGACTTCCCCGCGCCGTTCTCGCCGACCAGCGCGCGGACCTCGCCCTTGCCCACGGAAAAGGACACGTCCGACAGGGCTTTCACGCCCGGGAATTCCTTTTGGATGCCCCTCGTCTCCAGTATCGGTGTACCCATGGGAGCCTCTCTTTCCCAATGCGGCGGGGGGGGTGCCCCCGCCCCCGCCTTCGCACTGCAATTTTCCGCCGTTACGCGCCGTAGCCGTGGTCGATCGACTCGCAGTTTTCCTTCGTGACCGGCAGGCACTCCGTCATGTACCACTCCTCGACCGTCTCGCCCTCGATGAGCTTCTGCGCGATCTCGATCGTCGTGATGCCTTCCCACGACGGGGACTGCGTGCAGGTGCCGAGCAGCTCGCCGCTCAGCAGCGCCGCCTTGGACTCGTCGCCCATGTAGCCGAGGCCGAAGACCTTGATCTGGTCCTCCTTGCCGGCGGCCTTGATGGCCTCGATGGCGCCCATCGCCATCGTGTCGTCCTGCGCGTATACGATCGCGAGGTCCGGGTGCGCCGTGATCATGTCGTCGGTCGCCGCCATCGCCTTGGCCTTGT
Organism: Eubacteriales Family XIII. Incertae Sedis bacterium; assembly: GCA_031272365.1. GTDB lineage: Bacteria > Bacillota > Clostridia > Peptostreptococcales > Anaerovoracaceae > WRFF01. The sequence goes on along the minus strand of JAISTX010000012.1, from coordinate 4,918 downwards.
CCCATTCGCAGATCTTCTGGTCGACGATCTCGATGGCCGAGCCCTCGATGCCCTTCTTGAAGCCCTCGGTGCGGTAGATCTGCGCCTCCTGCCCCGGGAAGCCCTCGAGCGTGATGCACTTGCCGCCCTCCGGCGCCATCTCGACCGCGAGCTTGCCGATGACCTCGCCCTCATAGCCGGGGTCGCAGCAGATGAGCGAGTCCGTCAGGGGCTCGACCGACTCGTCGACGCGCGTGTTGCAGATCACGAGCGGGATGCCCGCGTCGCTGATCGCCTCGACGATCGACACGGAGCCCGCCATGTCCGCCGGCGTGAAGATGATCGCGTCGGGCTTCTGCTCGATCGCGCTCATCGCCTGGTCGAGCATGACCTGGTTGTCCGTCTTGCCGTCGAGGATCTGCAGCGAGATGCCGAGCTCCTTCGCGCGCGCCTCCATCGCCGCGTCCAGATAGCCGAAATACGGCGTCGTCACGAGCGCGTTGATGTAGACGACGGAGTAGCCGCCCGACGCGCCCGTCTCCGCCGCCGCCGAGCCTTCCGCCTCTGCGGCCGCGCTGCTGCCCGCCGCGGCCTCGCCCGAGCCGCTCCCCGAGCCGCCGCAGCCCGCCAGCAGCACTGCCGCCAGCATGATGCACATGACCAATACCAAAATACGTTTCGCTTTCATTTTTTCCTCCTTCTCCTATGACTGATGTTTCTCCTTCTCCTGCAACTGCCTCTTCAACTGCAACTCCTGATCCACTACTGATCCAACTTCCGAACCTACTGCGACAACCGATAGATCTACCGCCGCGAAAGCGCGCGCGGGTCCTCGAGCTGGGCGTTCAGGTCGAACACCAGCTCCAGCCCCTCCGCGTGCTCCACCGCCTCCCCGCTTTCGTTGGCGAAGGGCGACACGGCGATGAAATCCGCCATCTTTGCGAGCCATCTCTTCCCGACCTCGCTGCGCCCGAATTTTTCCAGGTATACGTCGATGTCGTCGCACTCGATGAACACGAGCGCCTTGTTTTCGAGCATGAATATGAATTCCTGCTGCGTCCCCGCCTCCTTCAGGCAGGTCAGCAGCTCCTCCCACGGGTTCCTGTGGGCGTCCGTGTACTCCGCCAGCCGCTCCGGCTTGATCTCGTTCACCATGCAGTATTTCATCTCTCCTCTCCTCCTCTTTTCGGTACTATTATTATTTAAACGTTTAACTTTTTGGCAAAAAAACTACCACCTCGCCAAACTCCACTCGCTCGAGCACCGCTTGTTCGTGGATTTGCGCTCGATGAACCGGTGCTCGATGGTCTCTTTGACGGGCTCGAAGTCGGGGGTTTCGATCATCATCTTGATGATCTCGAAGCCCCGCATGCCGATGGCGTACGCGGGGATGTCCACGGTCGTGATCTGCGGCGTGACGAGCGTCGAGGGGAACACGTTGTCGCAGCCGAGCAGGCAGACGTCGTCGGGGATCTTCACGCCGCGGCTGCTCAGCGCCTTCAGCGCGCCGACGGCGGACTGGTCGTTGACGGCCTGCACCGCGTCGAACGCCAGGCCCTTGTCCATCGCCTCGATCGTCCGCTGGTAGCCGCTGTCCGACGAGAGGTCGCCCTCCAGGATCAGGGCGGGGTCCTCTTCGATGCCCGCGTTTTTCAGGGCTTCCCTGTACCCCGAGAGGCGCTCGCTGCCGACGATGGACTCCTGCTGCGCCGAGATGTACAGGATGCGCTTCTTGCCTTTCGAGATCAGGTACTCGGTGCACTCGCGGCTGAGCTTCCGGTTCTCGATCACGATGGCGGACACGCGGTCGCAGCCGAGGTCGTACTCGAGGGAAACGATGGGGAACGGCGATTCCGCGCCCTGCCCGCTGCGCGGGCGCGACAGCTCCTCCGCCCATTTCTTGCGGTCCTTCAGCCGGCAGAACGAGTTGATGATGATGCCCTCCACGCGCCCGTTGCGCAGGCTGCGCACCGCTTTTTTCTCTTTTTTGAAATCGAAGTCCGACGAGAGGAAGGAGAAGGTGTAGCCCGTGCCCTCGGCCGCGTCGCGCAGGCCGTTGAACATCTGCATGAAATACACCGAGGTGACGTTGGGGACGATGACGCCGATCGCGTAGGACTTGTTGGACTTGAGGCCGCGCGCCATGATATTGACCTCATAATGAAGCTCTTCGATCGCCTTCTCGACGGCCTCCGCCTTCTCCTTGCCGACCGTCTTCTTGCCGGTCAGGTAGTTTGAAACGGTGGCCACCGAGACGCCGGCGCGTTTTGCGACGTCGATCATCCTTGCCATCTCTCTCCTCCAATTGAAACGATTAAATCATTAAAACGTTTAAATGTCAAGAGGGGGATTTCACTATTTTTTCGGGAAATGGCCCCGGAGGAAGGCGGCGTTGGCGCGCAGCGCCTCCTGCCAGTCCGTCTGCGGGTCGTGCCAGAACTCCGCGTTGAAGAGCCGCACGCCGAGGTCGAGCGCCTTCGGGATGAGGCGCGCGAAGTCCACGTGCCCCTGCCCGTACGGTACCTCGCGGTAGCGCCCGGGCTTGGTCTCCTTCAGGTGCAGCGCGAGGATCCGGCCGCGCCCCGCCTCCAGGTCGGCGAGGGGGTCCGCGCCGCCCAGCGCGGCCGCGTTCCAGAGGTTGCCGCTGTCGGGGTAGATCATCAGGTACGGGGAGCCCACCCGGTCGACCCAGGCCCTCGCCTTCGCCACGGTGTCCATGAACGGGGTCTCCATCGTCTCGAACCCCAGCGCGACCCCATAGGCCGCCGCCATCCGGCAGCCGAGCGCGAGCCCCTCCGCGAACAGCCGCTCCGTCTCCTCCGTGTGCTCCTTGTAGTAGACGTCGTAGCCCGCGAGCTGCACGATGCGGATGCCCGCGCGCGACGCGAAGCGGATGGCCTTGCCGAGGATTTCGATGCCGCGGGCGCGGCCCTGCGGGTCGGGGTCGCCGAGCGGGAACCGCCTGTGCCCGGACAGGCACATCGTCTCGACGCCCAGGCCCGCGCGCTCCCGCGCCTCCAGCAGCGCGTGGAACTCCGCGTCGCCCCAGTCCAGGCGCGCCAGCCGCCCGTCCGTCTCGTCGATGGATATCTCGAGGAAGTCGTAGCCCGCGCTTTTCGCCTCGCGGAACATCCGCTCGAAGGGGAGCCCCCCGGGCATGCTCTTCTCGTACAGGCCGAGCCGGTAAGCCGCCGCCGGCCGGTCTGCCTGCGCGCCGCTGGAATGCAGATTGTTGTCCATGGGGGCAAGTATAGCACGAACGCGCCCGTTGTCAAACGCAGAGGCGTGCCGCCAGGGCCAAATTTTCAATTATTGCGGTATCTCCCCGTCCAAAACGCCGGCAGCCCGTGCCATTATTTCAATTATTGAGGTATATTCTGCCGCTTTCTACCAGCGCGCCCAGTTCCTGATACCACAATAATTGAAAATCTGCCCTGAAACGCCGCCGCCGCTGCAACCGCCGTTGCCAAGGCAGCGGCATGGATGTTATACTATGCCTTTGTATGGATACTATTTTTGGAATACCGGCGGGGGACTTCTTCTCCCAGCTGCTTGGGATCGTCCTCGTCGACCTCGTGCTCGGGGGGGACAACGCCATCGTGATCGGCATGGCCTGCCGCAACCTGCCGGACAGGGTGCGCATGAAGGGCGTGGTGCTGGGCACGGTCGGCGCGGTCGCGTTTCGCGGCGGCATCACGATCGCCATCGTCTGGCTTTTGCAGATCCCGTATCTGCGGCTTGTCGGCGGCCTGCTGCTCATCGTGATCGGCATCAAGCTGATGGTCAAGCAGGATGAAGAGAAGGAGGTCAAGGCCGCGGACTCGCTGCGCAACGCCGTGTTCACCGTGATCGCGGCGGACGCCATCATGGGCATCGACAACGTCCTCGCCGTGGCCGGCGTGGCCGACGGGCATTTCGGCATGGTGCTGATCGGGCTGTGCATCAGCGTGCCCATCGTGGTCTTCGGCAGCACGCTCGTCATGAAGCTGATGAACCGCTTCCCCTTCATCATCTACATCGGCGCGGCGGTCATCCTCTACACGGCCGGGAAGATGATCACGGAGGAGCCGGCGTTCGGCGGCTATTTCGAAACGCGCGCGCTCCTGCACTGGCTGCTCGTCGGCGGCGTGACCGCGGCCGGCCTCATCATCGGCGCCGCGCTCAACCGCAAAGCGGCCGCCAAGACGGCCAAACCGGCCGTCGAGCCCGGGCAAGAACTCGATTCCTGAAGGGGCGCGCGCACGAGGGCCAACTCGTGAAAATGCTTGTCTCCGCTGATAATGATGTTCGTATCTGCGAGTATCTTCAAAGTCAGCCTTTCCCGTACCGGACTCCGTCCGCAATTGAAAAGACCCCTCCGAAAAGGGGTCTCTTGTACCTATGAACAGAACGCGGAGAGGCTTGCAACTACCAGTTCCAGGGCATAGAACCTTCCATTTCTTGCTTGGCCCTGTTTTCAGCTTCTCGGGAAAGATCCATTAGCATTTCGTCCGTCACTCCGCTGCTGATATGCCCGTAGGTAGAAGAACCTCCGCCCCAGCTACCATTTCCGATAAAACCGCCATGCGCCGCGCATTCTGCAGAGCTCATGAAAACAATCATTTCATTGTATTCCGTAAAATTGAACACCGTTCCGTCATTGCATTTCACCCAGTAGCTGCTTTCCGTCGTGATATAATCACCTGACCCACCACTACCGGATCCCGAGCCGCTACCGCCACCGCTATATGCGGGAGCGGGTTTTGTCGTTGTTGCGCCCACGCCCTTGGCGCTTCCGCCCGATGCCACGGCCTCGTCCGAGCTGCCGCCAGCGCCCTTCGGCGCGTACTCGTGCGTTTTGTACTTTGCCGCGATGGTGTAGTACACCGTCGTGCCCGCCGCCAGGGGCCCGTTCACGTACTCCGTCTCGTCAGCGCCCGCCTCGTACAGCACGTCGTTC
>JAISTX010000077.1 GCA_031272365.1 Eubacteriales Family XIII. Incertae Sedis bacterium | reverse complement strand
AAAACTCCGCGACCGTCGACCGCCCCGTGAAATTGGCATACCCCTTGAAAAACCTCTTGTATGCCTCAATATAACCGACTTCGCCCTGCATTCCCATCACAAACACGCTCCCTTCATCAACCCATATCCGGCCACTCTATACACACAGTATAACCCATCCGCTTCAAGAAATCTTACATATCTGGCGGGGATGCATACTGGGAATCCTCGTAGCCTGTCATGGGGACGCATAATTTGACACATCTCGCGCTCGCCGCACGATCCCGCGGTGATGCGTGAAGCCTACGCGAAGGAACGCATTCTTTTGGTCGACATTCAATTCGTCACTTGGCAAGTGACGAATTACCAGTGCTGTGTTTTTCGATGGTTTTGCGCCCCACCCCGCCAGCACCTGCTTCAGCGGGCGAGCGTTCAGTCAATCCGATTGTCGCTCGAATAACGGGCGTAGATGACGGCGTCCCCATGACACGCGACTTCGTTCCCTGTCTCCAGCACAAACGCTCTCCTTTCGTCTGTCCCCCCTATTCAGTTGCTGCGGCCGGCGCCGCCGCGCCGTCAGGCGGCGGTGGCGTCGGCGTTGACGTCGCCTCCCAGCGCCTCCTCGTACCATTTGACGTAGAGCGCCTCCGCCTCCTCGTTGTAGACGTCGACGTCGCCCAGATACAGGTTGTAGACGGAGATCGTGCCGTCCGGCTCGACAAAAAACGCCGCGTATAGATATACGAGGCCGGTTCCCTGCTCCACCCAGGCGTCGATCGAAACGAAGCTCCCGCTGGAGCTGACCTCGTCCGCGTACCAGTCTATGTCATCGGCCTGGCTCTGCAGCACCTCTTCGATCGTCAGCTCCTCGCAGCCCTCGATCGTGCCGGTGCGGACCTCCTCGACCAGCGCCTTCTCGTCCTCGCTGAGCACGCCGTCCCAGTCGTCCGGCAGCTCCAGCCCCGACGAGCCGCCCTCCGCGAAGTCGTCGAGGTAGTCCTCCCAGTCGTCCCCGAAGATGCCGTCCAGGCCGTCATCGCTGCCGCCCGCCTCTTCCCATGGGTTGCCGGCAGACTCCTCGTAATACTTGACGAGTTCGTTCCCGAGCACGCTCGTAAAAACGATGAACGCGATGATGACGCCGATGATCAGCAGCAGACACCACACGGAGGCCAGCCGTCCGGAGGGATCCGGCCTCGCCTGCGGCGCCGCGCCGTACGGCTGCACGTAGGGCGCCGGCTGCTGGCCATACGGAGGCTGCTGCGGCTGGCCGTAGGGCTGCTGCCCATATGGAGGCTGCTGCGGCTGGCCGTAAGGCTGCTGGCCATACGGAGGCGGCTGCTGCCCGTAGGGCTGCTGCCCGTACGGAGGCGGCTGCTGGCCGTAAGGCTGCTGCCCGTAAAGCTGCGGCTGCCCGTACGGCGGTTGCGGCTGCTGCCCGTACGGCCCGGGCGTCCACCCGTACCGCACGCCCGGCGGCAGGGACGGCCTGCGCAGCATCACAAACGTCATGATGATCCCGCCGATCGGGATCAGGATGAACGCGATCGTCCACCACGGGCTCTGCCCGCTGTCGCGCAGGCGCCGCGCCATGATGGCCAGCGTCGGCACGAATGTCGCGTAGAGGAAAACCACCCAGATGATGTACCCCGGGCTGCTGAACAAGTCGTCCGCCAGCGTATAGCTCATATTGTAGCCCGCGGAAAAACCGGCCCCATAGCCGCCCATCGAATTGGCCATGAGCATCTTGAACAGCTCATCCATGTTTTCGCGGAACAGCGTGGCAATGATCGACAGGTACCAGATGAAGAGCCCCAGGAAGATCACCAGCTGGAAAAACATCGCCTTCCAAAACTCCGCGACCGTCGACCGGCCCAGAAAATTGACATAGCCTTTGAAGAACCTCCCGTAGGCCTCGAAATACCCGGTTTCGCCCTTCGCTCCCATCGCAAGCACTCTCCCTTCGCCAAAACGCGCTATAGCGCCAAAAATCGCTCCAAAATCCTAAGGCCCGCCCGGCCGCTCTTCTCCGGGTGGAACTGCGCCCCGTACACGTGGCCGCCCCCGCCCTGCCGCACGAGCGCCGGCACCTGCTGCCCGTACTCGGCCGCAAGGCAGATATTGCCCTCGCCCGTCACCGCCTTGTACGAGTGCACGAAATAGAACCGGTCGCCGTCCGCCACCGGCGCCGTCAGCGCCGACGGGTTGACGACGCGCACGTCGCTCCACCCCATATGCGGAATCTTCAGCCCCGGCGCCACGATCCGGTCGACGTAGCCCTCGATGAGGCCGAGGCCGCAGGTCTCCTCGAACTCGTAGCCCTTCTCGAACAGCACCTGCATGCCGAGGCAGATCCCGAGGAGCGGCTTCGCGCGCGCGGCCTCTTTGATCGCCTCGACGAGCCCGCGCTCCCGCAGCATCCGCATCGCGTCCGGGAAGGCGCCGACCCCGGGGAGGATGAGCTTGTCCGCCGCCTCGATCCCCTGCGCCCCGGAGGCGAGCGCCGCGCCCTCGCAGCCCAGGAACCGCAGCGCGTTCATGACGCTGAACAGATTCCCCGCGCCGTAGTCGATGACCGCGACCTTCATATCGTGCCCTTCGTCGTCAGCAGCCCGCCCCCGGCCTGGCGCACCGCCATCCGGAGCGCGTGCGCGAACGCCTTGAACAGGGCCTCCGCCCTGTGGTGGTCGTTCTCGCCGTACAGCAAGTTCAGGTGCAGCGTCACGCCCGCGTTCACGGCGAACGCGCGGAAAAACTCGGGGATCATCTGCGTGTCGAGCTCGCCGACCTTGTCGGCCGTGAACGCCGCGTCCCATACGAAGTACGCGCGCCCCGACAGGTCCAGGCTGCACTGCGCGAGCGCCTCGTCCATCGGCAGCAGGAAGAACCCGTACCGGGCGATGCCCTCCTTGCCGCCGAGCGCCTTGGCGAAGGCCTGCCCGAGCACGATGCCCACGTCCTCGACGGAGTGGTGCGCGTCCACCTCTAGGTCGCCGCCGCATTTGACCGAGAGGTCGAACCCCCCGTGCACCGCCAGCGCCGTCAGCATATGGTCAAAAAACCCCACGCCCGTGTCGATCTCCGCCTGGCCGCTCCCGTCCAGGCAGATCGCCACCGCGATGTCCGTTTCCTTCGTCTTCCGTGCCACTTCCGCTTTGCGCATCGTATCACTCCTCAAAACGCCGCCGCACCGCCGCAACGTGCGCGGTCAGCCCTTCCGCTTCGCCTATCGCCATTATATCATCCCGCGCCGCCGCTAGCGCTTCCTTCGTATACATCGTGTAGCTCATCCGCTTCACGAAGTCGTACACCCCCAAAGGCGACGCGTACCGCGCCGTCCCCGACGTCGGCAGCACGTGGTTCGTGCCCGCGTAGTAGTCGCCGACCGGCTCGGGCGTGTAGGGCCCGAGGAAGACCGAGCCCGCGCTGCGGATGCGCGGCAGCCAGCCCAGCGGGTCCTCGACGAGCAGCTCCAGGTGCTCCGGGGCCGCGTGGTTGGCCAGCGCGATCATCTCGTCGTCGCTCCTGCATACGATAATAATGCCGTTCGCGTCGATCGACTTGCGCGCCACCTCCGCCCGCGTCAAATCTTTCAATTGACGCTCGACCTCCTCTGCCACCGCCGCGGCGAGCGCCCCCGAGGTCGTGAAGAGCATCGAGGCCGCGTCCGGGTCGTGCTCCGCCTGCGACAGAAGGTCCGCCGCGATGAAGCCCGCGCGGCGCTCGCCCCCGTCCGCGAGCACGAGGATCTCCGACGGCCCCGCGATCATCTCGATGTCCACGGCCCCGTACAGGAGCCGCTTCGCCGTCGCGACGTAGACGTTGCCCGGCCCCACGATCTTGTCCACGCGCGGGAAGGTCTCCGTCCCGCACGCCAGCGCCGCCACGGCCTGCGCCCCGCCCGCCAGGATGGCCTTGTCCACCCCCGCGATGTAGGCCGCCCCGAGGATCGGCGCGAGCGAATCCCTCGGCGGCGTCACCATGACCAGCTCCCCGACCCCCGCCAGCTTCGCGGGGACCGCGTTCATCAGCACCGTCGAGGGGTAGGCCGCCGTGCCGCCCGGCACGTACAGCCCGACGCGGGCGAGGCCGGTCACCATCTGCCCGATGACCACGCCGTCCGCGCGCCGCTCCTCGTAGCCCTCCGCCACCTGCTTCGCGTGGTATTTCCGGATGTTGTCGGCCGCGTGCAGCAGCGCCGCGCCGAGGCCGTCCGGCAGGGACTCGAAGGCCTCCTTCATCTCCCCGCGCCCGAGGACGCGGATGCCCGCCCCCGCGACGCCGTCAAATTGCTGCGTGTACCGCACCACCGCCGCGTCGCCCTCCGCGCGCACGTCCGCGATGATCCTGCGCACCGCCTGCTCCACGTCCGCGCCCGGCGCGCCGCCGCGCCCGGCCAGGCCGTCCAGCGCCCCGTATTCCGTCTTCCCGTCCGCTTGGAGGATCCTGATCATTGCGCCTCCGGTATTTCGATGGAGCGCAGGTACTCCTGCGCGTCCTCGGGCCCCGCCGCCTCTTTCGTCGCGTAGAAGTCCACCGCCCAGATGTAGTCGCCGCCCCCGAACACCGTGACGAGGTAGAACGACTCCTGCTCGGCAAACTCGCTGTCGACCTCAAACTGCAGGGCCGGGATGTCCGCGCCCACGACCGCGTCCCGGATTTCCACCTGCGCGGACCCGCCCATGGTCTCGGAAAGGACCTGCGCGTATTTCTCCACCGAGGACAGCCCCGACGCCGTCTCGCTGACGAGGATGCCGACCTGGCCCCCCGGGTCGGACACGTTGATCGGGTTGGACGTGTCGGACGCCTCGACCCAGTCCGCGGGCACCACGATGGACAGCCCGGAGCCGGTCTCGGTGAACACCTTCTTCATGCCGCTGGGGACGATGCTCGGCGGCGCGGACCCGCCCTCCTCGGAGGAGGAGCCGGGCGCGCCCGACCCCCCGGAGGACCCGGACGCCCCGTCCTTCTGCCCCCCGCAGCCCGCCAGCGCCGCCATCGCCACCAAGGCGATGAGCAGCGGCACTATGATTGATTTCGCTTTCCTCATCACGCTTCTCCTTTGGGGTTTTCGTTATCCATATCTATTAAAGGATAACATATTTAATAATATTCGTCTCGGTAAACCCGCTCCACTTCCTGTTTCGCGGCCTTCGCCTTCTTGTCGATCTGCTCCTTGATGCCCACGAGCCGCTTCCCCACGCTCCCGTTGGCCGCCTCGATCTCGTCGATGGCCGCCTTCGCCGCCGCGACCGAGCGGTCCACGGCCTCCTCGAGCTCTTCCTGCCGCACCTCGTCGAGCTTCAGCCCGTCCGCGTAGTAGGACACGAAGTCGATGGTGATGCTGCACAGCGTCATCTTGTCGATCGCGCGCGCGCTGGGGTCCGTCTCGAGCGCGTCCTGCATCTGTGCGATGCGGCCGAACTGCTCGAGGTATTTGCCGGGGTCCTTGCCCTCCGAGTAAGCCTTGCCGATCTCCTTGTAGAAATTGCCGATTTCATAATACATGCCGGCCAGATTCGCGTATTTCTCGCTGCCGAGGTCCTTTGCGTAGCCGAACCAGGACATCGCCTCCTTCATCCGCGTCGCCTGGTCGGTCTCCGCCCCCTCCGCCGCGCCGCCGTAGGCGGGGTCGGACGTGTAGATCTCCCCGATCTCATAGGCGAAGTCCGCGAAGAACGGCTGCGCCTTCAGGGCGGAGATGTTCCGGTTCACCACGGTCTGCAGCGCGTCCTTCTCCTCCGCCGTGACCACGGAGTCGTCCCGGATCAGCGTGGCCAGCCCCTCGTAGGCCGGCGCCTCCGTCGGGCGCAGCTCGATCGCGCGGCCGTAGTAGGACAGCTTCTCCGAGTGGCCCTCCGCCGCGATGGCGAGGTCGATCATCCGATCGTAGTCCGCGTTGCGCAGGTGGTCCGAGATGAAATGCCCGGCCACTGCGGTCGCCAGGCTGACCACCGCGATGGCGAACAGGACGAAGAACCGCTTGAGCTTCTTCCGCTGCGCCGCCAGGAAGGCGTCGTCCACCTCCCGGTAGTGCTGGAGGTCGTACATCAGCTCCGACGTGTTCTGGTAGCGCTCCTCCGGCTTCTGCTTCGTGCATTTCAGGAGGATCTTCTCGAAGCCGCCGGACAGCGCGGGGTTCCATTTGCGGATCGGCTCGATGATGTAGGCCTCACCCTTCTTCGGCCCGTGGCCCGTCACGGCGTGGTACAGCGTGGCGCCCAGGGCGTAGATGTCCGCGCGCACGTCCGTCTGCCCGCCGCCGAACTGCTCGGGGGGTGCGTACCCGACCGTCCCCAGCACCATCGTGTCCGCGATGTTCTTCTCCTTGTACTGCCGCGCGATGCCGAAGTCGATGAGCTTCACGTCCCCGTCCGGCTTGATCATCACGTTGGACGGCTTCATGTCCCGGTACACGATCGGCGGCTTGCGGGTGTGCAGGTAGTGCAGGGCGTCCGTCAGCTGCCGCCCCCACCGGATGACGGTGTCCTGCGACTGCGCGCCCTCGGACTGCAGGATCTTCAGGAGGGACTCGCCCTCCACATAGTCCATCACGACGTAGATGTACCGCTCCTGCTCGATGATGTCGTTGATGTGCGGGATGTGGTAGTGGTCGAACGTCTTGATGAGGTTGGCCTCCGTGATCGCGCTGTTGATCACCACCTCCCCCATCTCGGAGTCCCGGCCGCTCCGCTGGATCTCCTTGACGGCCCATTGCTTGTTCAGCCGCCGGTCCATCGCAAGGTAGACCCTGGACATCCCCCCCTTGCCGATCTGCTTGAGGATCTCGTACTTCCCCTCCAGGATTTCGCCGATCTCCGCCATGCCTACTCTTCCTGCTGCACGGTCTTGACCCGGTAGACCTCCGTCTCGTCAAACCAGAAGGCGTCCCCGGATTCGGCGGCCTTCCGGAAGCGCCGGACATGGTTCAGGCTGACGTCCATCACCTTGACGTCGCCATAGTTTCCGAAGTAGATGAACTGCTGCCTTTCCTTCAGCCTGCGCAGCATCTCCGGCACGCCGAAGGAGAGGTTGGTGTTGTCGATGTTGGCGAACACGACCGCCACCTTCATCTTCTTCAGCCGCGTGACGATCGCGGTATAGTCCTCCATCACCCCGACGTTTCCGCTGATGTCCCCGATGGCGTCCGCGTTGTTGAAGATGAGCAGGAGCAGCGGCTCCGCCTCGAAGGACGGGTTGTTTTCCTCCATCAATTTGTCGTACCGCTTGGAAAGCACCAGCTTCCAGTCCTGTACGACCTCGATCGCGGCCTCCGTGGTCAGCATGTATTTCACCTGCTCGTGCTCCTTCAGGCTCAAGAGCGGCTTCGAGAGGTCGTCCACGACCGCGACCTCGATCGGGTGCTGCGCGGCGTCCTCGAGCAGGCGGCCGGCGATGTGCAGGGCGAGCCCGAGCCGGTCCTGCGGGCTCTTCCCGACCAGGCCGAGCTGCCCGATCTCGGAGAAGTCGATCTCCACCGGGTCGACCGTGTCGTAGTCGAGGCCGAATGGGACCGTGTAGGGCTTCGGCTTCAGCAGGAAGTTTGCGTCCAGGTACTCCATCGTCAGGTGCTGCGGCACGACGGGGATGCGCCGCGCCGGCTTCCCGGCATGCTTCTCGTTGCACTCCTCGACGAACGCGTGCATGGCTTTCACGCGGTCGATCTCCCGCTCCCCCTGGAAGGCGAGGAAGGTCTGCGCCTCGAAAAACGTCTTGTCGATTTCCAGCAGGCACCGCCCGGGTTTCTCGGAGGGCTCCATGCGGCAGTGGTCGAACACCGCGCCGTAGTCCTGCGAGTCGTTGCAGTGGAAGGCGAAGCGGTGGGCGAAGTTCGCAAGGTAGCGGTACCCCAGGCCGGAGATCAGCGAATTGGCGACGATGATGCTGATGCCGACCGCGATGCCCTCCCGCGCGAAGACGAGCAGCGGGTCGTCGTCGTTCAGGTACAGCTCCTTGAGGACCGTGAGGTTGTCCACGATCACGACGATCTGCGGCAGGTCCTCCATGCCCGCCTCCTTGTAGGCGGCGAAGGAGCTGACGCCCGCCGCGATCAGCTTTTCCTTGCGCACCACGACCTCCTCGTCCAGCAGCTTGAAGAGGTTTTTGAGCTTCTCGTCCTCCGAAGCGGTCACCACGCCGCCGACGTGGTCCAGCTTCTCGAAATTTTTCAGCACCATGGAAGCGAAGTCGATGATGTAGATGCTGAGCTCGGCGGGGGTGTAGTTTGCCGCGAGGCTCCGGATGATGCTCTGGAGCATATTGGTCTTCCCGTACTGGGAGGAGCCGATGATCAGCGTGTTGCCGCTGGCGACTTCGAGCGTGGCCAGGCCCTGGCGCTGGTTGTCCGGGTCGTCGAAGATCCCGATGCCGACCTCCATATCCAGCGTCCGCTCGAACACGTTCGCCTCGTCGTCGTAGTCTACGATGTCCGGGAGCGGCGGGAGGCAGATGTCCGGCAGTTTCTCGATGCCGCGCGACGCGCAAAACTCCTGCACATGGCTGATGATCGCGGCCAGCTGCGTCCGCTGCTCCTCCCCGGAATGCTCCGGCTTGTAGGAGAACACCGGCTTTTTCCGGCCCGCCAGGTCCAGCATGGAGAAGGCGTATTCCTTGGACACCTTCCCTTTGTCGTCCAGGTGCTCCGGGCTGCCGCTGTACGCGGACTGGAACAGCTCGAAGATCTCGTTGTTGCCGACTTGGAAATACGCCCTGCCGGGCTCCGTGATCTCCGAGGCGAGCGGGGACTTCAGCATCTCGTTGCTGTCCTCGGGCGTCTGCACCTTCAGGCAGAGCTTGAAGCGCGAGTTGCTCCATATCTGCTCGTTCACCTGGCCCGACGGCTTCTGCGTCGCGAGGATCAGGTGCACGCCCAGGCTCCGCCCGATGCGCGCCGCGCTGATCAGCTCCTTCATGAACTCCGGCTGCTCCGCCTTCAGCTCCGCAAACTCGTCGACGATGATGACGAGGTGGGGCAGCGGCGTGGGCGCCTCGCCTTTCTTGTAGAGGGAGATGTAGCGGTCGATCTGGTTGACCTCCGTCGCCGCGAAGATCTCCTGGCGCCGGCGCAGCTCCGCCTTGATGGAGCGCAGGGAGCGCTCGATTTCCCGCCCGTCGATGTTCGTGATCGTGCCGACGAGGTGCGGCAGATCCTTGAACTGGCCCGCCATGCCGCCGCCCTTGAAGTCGATGATGACGAAGCTGATGTCGTACGGGTGGAACAGCGTCGTCGCGGACAGGATGTAGCTCTGCAGGATCTCGCTCTTCCCGGACCCCGTCGTGCCGGCCACCAGGCCGTGCGGCCCGTGCGCCTTCTCGTGCAGGTCGAGGTAGACGATGTCGTTCTTCGTCCGCACGCCGAGCGGCGCGGCCATCGACCGGACCACCTGGGACCTCGCCCACCTCTGCTCCAGGTTGAGGTCGTCGACGGAGAAGATGTTCAGCAGCTCGAACAGCGAGATGTTCTTCGTCAGGGATTTTTCCAGGCTGATCTCCTCGCAGTACACGGGGGCGAGCCGGGTGACGATCTGCTCGGCCTTCTCGTCCTCGATCGCGGTGTAGGTGAAGGCGGAGCGGATCGTCCGGTCGGCGCACTCCATGACCTCCGCGTTCTCCTCGTCGAATATGGTGACGATCTGGTCGCAGTACTGCGGCAGCAGCTCCTTGTTCGCCTCGAAAAAGAAGAACGTCGCGTTCAGCTCCGCCGCGCCGCTGACGAATTTGGACAGCGGGTGCTGCTTGAACCCCTCGTCGTCGAAGACGAAGATCACGAAATCCTGCCCCTTCTCCTTGCTGGAGGAGCGGTTGGACAATTCCTTGTACAGGTATTCGAACAGGCCGATGCGGCTGTCGTCGTCGCAGGCGATGTTGCGGCGCCCGAGGTTTTCGTTATTCAAATGGGGGAGCAGCCGTATCCATTGGAACAGCGGTGCGTGCTTCTCGTTGAAGATGAAAAACAGGCTGACGTCCCGGTAGTAATGCCTCGTGGCGATGTCGATCGCGAGGTTTTTCAGGATGCTGTAGCCCATGTATTCCTCGCCGACGACGCCGACCGCGTTGCTCGTTTTCAGGTCGATGGTGATGGGGGCCTTCTCGATCTGCCGGAACTCCTCCGCGATCTGCTCGGGGACGTTCGCGAGGTCGTCGTCGGTCTCGATGGTCTCCTTCTTTTTGTAGTCGATGACGCGGATCGCCTCGCGGATGCCCTCCCCGACGCGCACCACGAGGTAGTCCTCGTCCTCCGGCATGCGGTCGAAGAGCGCGTCCGAGAAATCGAAGACCGCCCGGTACTCCGCCTCGCTGTCCGGGTACAGGTCGTTGAGCAGCTGCAGCTCGTAGTCCCGGATCTCCTGGTAGTCCTTTTTCTTGTTCTTGATGTACTCCTCGTACTTCTCCTTCCGCTCCTTCGTCTTGCGCTTGAAATCGCCCTTCCCGCTGAAGACCGAGAACACGGAGGTCATGGCCCCGACGCTCATCATGGCGACGCTGAACCAGATGTAGTTGCCCATGGTGCCGCTCATGAGCGAGCGCATCATCACGACCATCACGAGCATGACCAGGATGGGGAGCAGCGTGATGATGATGTTCGTCTTGTTTTTCTCCGGCTTGCTCGGCGGGTCGAGCAGGTTGAGCTTGTCGTCCGGGAGCACGGGCTTCGCGCGGCTCCCGCGGTTGAACATCGGGTAGTCCAGCGCGCTCCGCTGCTCGGAGATGTCGTCGACGGAGAGCGCCGACTCGTCGATCCTGGCCAGGTGGGAGCAGTACAGGAAGCCCTGCTTGTAGTAGAAGCTGAACTCGCCCAGCGAAAAGAAGTCCCGGTCGCCCAGCGTCTTCGAGCCGGTGATGCGCGCGCCGTTCACGAAGACGCCGTATTTCGTCTGCTCGTCGGAGACCGCGACGAGGCCGCCCCGGCTCGTGAGCGTCAGGAAGTCCCCGCGCAGGTAGTCGTCCGCGCAGAAGATCTCGCAGTGGTCCGCGTTGCCGATGTGGATCACGTCGGTGTCCGAAAGGTCGATCTTCCGGTCGTAGAGCTTGTTGCCGCGGTCGAAGTCCAGGAAGAAGTCCATCGTCATGAGGTCGCCGCCGCTCGACGCGTACTTCAGGGAGATGCTGTCCCCGTGCTGCAGCGGCAGCTTGAGCATGCGCAGGTCGCCCGAGCTGACCGCGGCGTCGCCCATGCACCGGACGTTCCAGCAGTCGTTCTCCCAGAGGAACAGCAGCTCAAAGGAAGCGAAGAAATACTCCTTGCGGATCCGGACGTCGCATTCGCCCTCCGTGCCGACGCGCAGCGACAGCACGTCCGCGGGCAGCTCGATCTCCCGGTACAGCTGCCGGTTTACGAGCAGTATCTTGTAGTCCCGCTTCTTCAATACGGCCGCCCCTCCGACTCGATGCGGAGCACCGTCCCGTTGCGGATGCCGTACTCGCTGAGCGTCTTGCTGCCGCGCAGCAGGGCGATCGGGTTCTCGGTCCTGAGGAAGCACTCGGCGGCGTTGCCCATGTCGACGCCGAGGTCGAAGGCCGTGTTCAGGCCGCCCAGCAGCTCCTCCGCGCTGATGAAGACCGGCACCTCGATGTCCGTCTCGATGTTTTTCGCCGGTATCTGGAGCAGCAGCACGATATTGTCACCCGTCGCCATTCTTCCTCCCCCTCACTGCAAGAGCAGGGCCAGCTTCTGGAAGCCGGCGATGCCCGCGAGCTCGTCGAGGGCCGCCGCCTCCATCCCGGGCTTCTCCTCGATGAACTCGTTGACCGGGAGCCCGCCCGCGATGGCGCCGGCGTAGCGGTTGCAGACAAACAGGTATTTCTCCCCGTCGTTCGTGTCCATGTTGTCCCGCAGCAGCTCGGTCTTGAACACCGTGTCCTGCTCCGGCGTGAACACGACGACCACCTTGTCGGCGAGCTTGAACAGGTCCGCCTTCCCCCCGGCGTAGACCGCGTCCACGTCCACGAGGATGAAGTCGTACTCGCCGGTCGCCTTGGCCGCCTCGATGAGGTGCTTGTACATCTCGAACTTGAGGCCGAGCGCCGTGACGGACGCCTGGAAGGGGGGCACGTAGTCGAAATGCTCGGTGCGGAGGAAGGGGCGGATGTCCTCGAAGATCTTCGCGTTGGAAGGCTTGAGCGACTCGTACACGGTGTCGCTCAGGCTGGACTTCTCCTGCAGCCTGTACTGGAACGTGTGCGTGTACTCGGCGTCCACGTACAGCACCTTCTGCTGCGCGGCGGCGAGGCAGACCCCCGTGCCCAGCGCCGTGACGGTCTTGCCGACGCCCCCGCCGGCGGAGCTGAACACGACGACGTGCGTCGCCCGCCCGGATTGCTGGCCGGCGCGCAGCTCGTCCGCGGCGAGGTGGGCCACTTTGTGGAAGACCTCCTGCGCGCTCGTGTATTTGTAGATCGTCTCCGCGGCCGGGAACGCCTTCTCCGGATCCTGCTCCTCCGCGAGCACGAAGAGCTGCCCGATGTCGTGGCGCAGCAGCTGCTCGTGGTACAGCTTCTCCGACACCATGACGACAGAGATCTTTTTCGGCTGCGAGAAAAAATCGTAGTAGTATTTTTCGTCCGTGATGATCTCGATGTCCGCCGTCCGCGCAAACTTCTCGGCGAAAATCTGCTCCAGGGGCGCGATGTAGCGGGTGTCGGTCTCTATGATCACGATGGTCGGCCTACGCATTGGCTTCGCCCTTCTTGTCTTCGACCCGGAACTCCGCGTCCGCCAGCTTCACCGTGTCCCCCGCGTGGAGCGCGACGCGCTCGTCGCCCTCGAGGCGGCGCCCGTTCACGAACGTCCCGTTCAGGCTGCCCAGGTCCACGATGCAGTACCCCCCCTCCTGCCTGCACACCTTGCAGTGCTTGCGGCTGATCGCGCTGCTCGTGCCGAGCACGCCGTCGGCGTACTGCCCGCTCTTCCCGAGGACAAACTCGTCCTGGGTGATCAGGAAGGAGATCTGCTCCGGCAGGTTCACCGACTTGAGGAGGAGCTTTTTTTTCTCCTGCTTCCCCGGCTTGCCCGGCTTCCCCTGCGCCGCCGCCGGCCCCTCCCCGGTCTCCTCACGGTAGATGGTCTGAAGCCGCGATAGCAGCATGTCCAGGTCCGGCATGGCCTCCGAGAAAAGCTGCTCGGCCTTTTTGTAAAGCTTGGAAGGGCTGTCTTTCTTCTTGAAAACGACGGAGAGCATGTTCTGCACCCGGCCCGCGATGACGGATGCGCTGGACGGCTTGCGGTCGATCTGCAGCGGCAGGTAGATCAGCGAGGCGGCGCGCGCTTTCACGTCAACGAAGATCAGCTCGGGGAGCAGTTCCAGATTGTCGCAATCCAAAAACCCGTTCTTTTCAACGCGCAGGACCGCTTCCAGGCAGCTGATGCAGACTTCGACGGCCTCCTCGTCGCCGAGCACCGCAAGGCTGCTCTCCAGGGGGAGGAGCTCCCCCGTGAAATACATGAGCTTCGTGAGGCCGTTCAGCCGGTAGCGGGCGCATCGGAGCAGCCCGGCGTCGCCGTAGTTCTCCAGCACCTTGTACCCGGTCGGATAGAAGACCGCGTTGTCCGGCAGGACATACGCGACGCTCTGCGCCCGGACGATTCGTTTGATCGTATCCCGCGCCATGCCCGGCTACACCAAAAAACGAAGCGCCGCGGCTCCATCCGTCATGCGTGCTCTGAAAGCAGCCATCCGCAAAACCTCCTACAGGGCCATTATACTACATTCTCCGGCGCGCGGAGCACGTCCTGCACGTCCGCGAGCCCCTGCGAGAGCAGGAACAGCTTCGTGCAAAACCCGCTCGCGACGGCGATGGACGAGTGGAGGAACAACTCGACGTCCTTCTTCTCCGCCCTGCCGCCCGGGCATTTCAGGCGCTGCGTGTAGTAGAGCGCCCCCTTCCCGGGGCTGAACACGAACTCCCCGAAATCCAGCATATCGTTGATCGCCGTGATCACCTCCAGGACATTGTCCTTCGCCTCCTTGGAATCCAAGGGGACCGTGAACGGCAATTGCGACACCAATACCAGCGCGTTCTCGTCGGGCACCGCCGTGACGACGTAGTACGTGGTCAGCGCGCCCCCCGCGATCTTGAACTCCACGCACAGCTCGTCGTCGTACGCCCGGAAAACGAGCCCGCCATCTTTCAGCTGCTCCTGCAGCGCCGTGAACATATCCGTCCCTTTCATGATTTCCCCTTCTACAAATAGCCCCGTATCGAAGTCCGGCGCCTCCCCGAAATTGTCCATGGTTTCATACCCTGCCGGACGGCGTATGCCCCCATCCGGCAGGGTATCGTTTGGCATCCCTCGCCCTTGCGGCTTAGATCGTGTAGCGCTTTGCCTCGCCCGCGTCCGTGCTGAACGTGTTGTTCATCGAGGACGTCAGAGCCTGCGAAAGCTGCATCAGCGCCTGCGAGGCCTTGTTGAAGCCTTTCTTCAGGTCGGTCTCCCACAGGTTCGCGAACGCGACGGGGGCTTCCCCTTCCCACTCGCTCAGCATCTGGTTGACGCGCGACGTGATCTGGTTTGTCAGCGTGTCGACTTCCTCCGCGTTCGTCTGGAATTGCGTGATCCGGTTCTCCATCAGATCCCGGGTCATACCTACTTTGTTGCCTGCCATTTTGAATACCTCCTATACATCTACAATAATATAACTATATATTCTCTCCGCGAAAGCCGATTCTTCCAGCGGTCAAATATCCACTCAAGCCCCCTCCTTTAGAATAACAGCCACGTCTTCGTGCCCGTACTCCACCGCGTAGTCATACGCCGTCTTCCCGTCTTTGTCTTTGACCGTCTTGTCCACGCCCTTTTCCAGGAGGAACTCGGCGGCGCGGGGGGCGTCAAAAATCGCAGTCATCATCAAGTACGTTTTCTCGTCCCCGGATTCGTCGTCGTCCAAGGACAGCAGTCCCCTCTCGTCCAGATACTGGAGGATTTTCACATTGTCATTTGTTGCCGCAAAAAATGTCGCACCGCTCAGATCCGCGCCCAGTTCTTCCATTACCAAAAAGGTCTCGTATGTTGCATCTTCGTCGGTTTCCTCCGCCGGCCGGTTGCCAAGCGACCCGTCAGTGTTGATTTTCCCCCACATGGCGCAGCCCAGCGGCGAATGACCATCGGATGTCTCCGCATTGATGTCCGCGCCCGCCGCCACCAGCGTCCGGATGATCTCGTTTTTGTGCGGGTTGTCGCTCGCGCAGGCATAGATCAGCGGCGGCCAGCCGCCGTCCGGGTTGACCTCGCCCCCCCTTTCGACCAGGAGCGCCACCATATCCGGGGTGCCGTACAGGCAGGCCGCCTCCAGCGGCGTGAAGCCGCTCATATCCGCGATGCGGAAGCTGTAGTTGACGGGCTTTTCCGCGCCCGGCGGCCACAGCAGGAAGGACACCATGGCGCTGTTGCCGGATTTGATCGCGCGGTTCATCACCCCCACCCAGGCGGGCGGGCAGAGCAGGGTGAGCAAGACGGCGCAGACCAGTATCCCCACCACGATGAACGTCACGATTTTTACGGCAAACGCCACTGCTTTCCCTCCTTCCTTTCCTTCGTCAAAACACAGCCTTGATACGATCCAAGATGTTGGAGGGGTCATCCACTCCATTGCCCCAGAGGATATACGGGATTACATCATATTTTGCATGACCCAGCACCGACACATTGGGATCAACATAGTTGTACGTGCCCTTGTTCAAAGGATCCGTCACAAGATTCCCGTCCCTGTCATAGACGCCTTCTATGCTCGACGTATCATCCACCATGGAGCTGTATTTTTCATTTCCGCCTCCCTCTATGCCGCCTTTTGACTGGTTGTGGAAAACTTCATCCTTATCTTCAAATTCCTGCCATCCATCAATTGGTACTTTCTTTCCATCCTTATACTCACACGGCTCCGTCTCTGGCACGCCCGCGTTCAATTCCTCCCGGCCCGCCGTATGCATATAGTACAGCGGCTGCAACCACGGTACTGAAGCCCCGATCAGATTGAGCGCGTCGTCCAGCTTGTCCAGGAACCCAACGTTTTCGCTCTTTGTGTTCTTGTATTTGTCAGAAATATAGTCCCCCACCACTTGCTGATTGGTATACAGCGGATCCGCCGGCGCGCTCGTCGTCGGCACCGGGGCGGCACCGGACGTGAAATCCCCGTTGGCAAACTCATCCCGGTTCTGCTCATCCATCACCTCGAAGCCTTGCCCTGTCGCGGTCAACGCGGCATGCGTCCGGGCGATCAGCTGTGTCACCGCCGCGTTCAGCAAATCGATCTTGGTATTTGCGACATCGAGCAAGCCTTCCACGCCCTGCCCTTTGGAGGTAAGGGCGAGGCTGCCCGCGGCGCGCCCCATGCAAGCGTCATGCTCCCCTTTGATCACCTCAAGGTACCCATTCAGTGCCCCGATATCAATGTAGAGTTTTACCGAATCGCCCATGACTGTTCCTTTCCATCACCTTCGTCTGCCCGAACGTCAGGCAGCGAAATCCTTCTTCTCGATGCCTTCCCAGCGCATATTCTCCACTTGGAGGCTCCCGTCTTCCCGCTCATAGCCGATTGCCGCGAGTATCCTTTTGTCCTCGTCGCACAGGTCGAACGCGTAGACAGGGTTGCCCTGGAAGATATCCATGCCGTTCGGGTAGATGCTTTTGATCAGCACCTCCGCCGGGTTCCCCTGGGCCGCCAGTTCGTCGAAATCGCCCTTCCCGACAAAGAGCACCACCAGGCTCAGGTCGTACCTCGCATCGATCGTTTCAAATTGCCCCCAGAGGCTTTCAACGGAAGCATACAGCGCTTGCCTGTCCTGGGTGGCGGTGGCGTCCGCCGGCACCACGAGGATCCCATACGCCGGCGCTTCGAGCAGGAAGTCCTGCACCGTGCTGTCCTTCGTCAGGCCGCCGACCGGCGCTTCCCAGGTGGTCCCAAACTCCCCTTCCTCTTCGCTGCCCGCCCAGTCCCATTTCATGGGCAAGTAGCCCATCTCCGGGACGGCCTCCGACAGGATTCTCTCCCACTCCTGCCCGGCCTCGTTGCCAAACAGGAAATACGGGTAGGTGGTGAGGAGTGTCTCCCCTGCCCCGTCGTCGAAGCCGGGGCTGAGCACCTCGAAATCATTGTATGGATGGTCCGCGTCCCGTACGAAGACGTATCGGCTGGTCCCGCCCTGCAACCCCGCCGTATAGTGCTCGCTTTGGTCGCTGATGGCGAAAGGGCCTCCGTAGTTTTCGTCCATATAGGCCACAGCCTTGCCCTCGAGATCGCCCCAGTTGTCCCCGTCGACGAGCCCCGACACGAAGGAGCTGCTTGCGCCCGAGCAGGCGGATAGCAAACATAGCAGCGCAACAAGGCTTGCTGTCCAAATTTTATTCATCGCGCCCCCTTTCATCATGGATGCCCCTCTGCCGCCCAGGTGAAGTACACGACGCTCTCCCACTCGCCGGACGCCGTCTGGCGGATTTCCGTATGGATATCCTCCATTTTCCGGTCTTCGGGCAGGTCATTCAGGCCCTGCTCCAAGGGCGAGATGTACATCGTGCCGTTTTTCGTCTGTCTCTCGTACGCTGCCGGGTCAAACGTCGGGTCGACAATGCTGTACTCCACCTTGATATTGTCCTTCGTGTACGGCTCGGCGTCGGTGCCAAACTCCCCGCTCCGCTGCTGGTAGATGTTCGAGTCCATCGTCAGGTTCCAAAAATGCGCCTGCCCGTTGTTGTCGTTGTACGTCAGCAGCTGCCCCGTGTCCGCGTCGTAGATCTTCGCCGTCATCTGGACCTGGTCCTCCGGCCGCGCGGTAGGCTTGTAGTCGCCGGAATCGAGGCCGAATATGGCGCCGAGGCCCGTGAAGAGCCCCATGGCTCTGTCCACGCCCGCCCGCGTCGGGTCCGCGCTCGGGGTCGGGTAGTCCATATAGATGCCCATCTCGGCGCCGATGTTGGAGCCGTACCCGTACTGCCCCCGCCACAGCCGCAGATCCATCGTCTTGCCGTCGCCGAGCGGGATGTCCGGGATGACCTCCCAGTAGAGATCCATGCCCATAGCGGCCTGGATCTTCTTGTCCTCATAGGCGTTCGTGAAGCCAACATAGCTCTGAAAGCCGATGTTGTTGGTCTCGTAGAAATGGTTGACTTCGTCGTACTCGAAGCTGAAGACGGCTAGGAACGGCGCGATCTGCCGGATCAGCCCGGCCTCCGCGGCCTCCTCGTTGAACTTGATGTAATCCCAGAAAACATGCAGCGCGACGGCCGCGTCCGCGTTGAGGCTGGAGGGGTCCTGCAGCGCGGCCAGGATCTTATCCGTGCGGACGCCCGTGATATGCCCGTCCTCGCTCACAAACGCGTATTTGTTCAGGCAGACCTCGAGCAGCGCCTGGTTGATCTCGTTTTGCGCCTTCGTGCGCTTTTCTTCGTAGTCCGTGAGGATGGGCACGATCCAGCTGTAGAAATCGTCCCCGTTCGTGACCGGCTTGCCGTTCGCGTCGTAGGTGTAGGGCGGCTTGTTCAGCACGTCCGGGCTGAAGCCGGCGGACAGCCGGACGATCTTCTCCGCGAGCGCCTCCATCGCCTCACCGTCGGCCTGGAAGATCTTCTTGTAGTGCTGGTCGACAAAGCGCACGTCCTTTAGGATCTGGATGAACTTCTCGCGCGCCAGGGCCCGCTTGTCCCGGACGCCGAAAAAATACTTGATGAGGTCCTGGATGATCTTGGGCACGCCCGTCTCCTGCGCGAAGATCGTGTCCGTCCAGTCCTGGCCCAGCGTGTTCACGAAATCCGAGCCGACCTCCTCGTCGATGATCCTCAATATCTCGTCCACGTTGCTCTGTGTGAAATCCCTCGTCCTACCCATTTTGCACCTCGGTCCTCACCTGTTCTACTGAAACCGCTTCGCGTCCGCGTGGCGGATATTGTCCTCGATCTCGCGGGTCAGATCCTCCTGCGTCCACCGCGACGACCCGTCGAAGCCGTAGACGAACAGCATCCGCCCGCCCGCCCGCGCGCGGAGCGCAAACGGGATGCCCGCCTGCAGCAGGCCCTTGATGAGCCACCGGATCTGGCCGGCGTAGTGCTCCGGGGCAAGCCCCTCGGCAAGCTCGACCATGCAGGCCACGTGCGCCGAGCGGCATTTCTTCAAATAATCTTTCAGCGGCAAATCCGGGGTGAACGCCGCCGACGTCTTCGAGCCGACGAACACCGCCTCGTACCCCACCAGGTCCGCGTTCTTCGAAAGGATGTCCAGAAACGGCGCCTCCGCCTCGCCCCGGTAGTAGTTTGCCGCGAAATCGTCCATCTCCTCGCCGAAATCCGACACCCAGACGGAGCAGCCCATGCCCGCGTGGACGCCCTCGACGCATTTGGCGGCGCAGAGCAGGATGCTCTTGTACAGGTATGTCTGGGAGACGACGCCTTTGTTCTCGTTCACGGCAAACCGCGTCCCGTATTTTTCCCGGAGGCGTTTCTCCGCGAAAGCCACGGCGGTGTCGCGAGTGTCAAAGACTTTCTTTACGCTGATTTCCATCTCAATATATCTCCTTGTCGGCTTCGTCCATGTCTACGAGAAACTGCCCCGCGTGCTCGTCGCCCTGCAGGCCGAGCGCCTCGATCTCCCCGCGCGTCAATTCGATGTAGGCGGAGAGCGACTCCAGGTTGTGGTGCGCGTTCCCGTCCACGACGGCGTCCTTCACGACGCCCTTCAGCTGGCTGATATACGACGACAGGGATCCTTCTATGATGCCCGCCCTCAGCGCGGTGTTGCCGCCGGCCGAGGCTTCGCCTCCGGAAGAGACCTCGTCGTCCACAAACAATACATCGTACCCGATCGGGTTGCCCATTTCCGCTCTCCTTTCACCGCCTGCCGGAGGAGGACTTCGATGAGGACGCCGCCGCGGCTGCCGCCCGCTGCCTTGCCTCCTCGGCCGCGGCCGCCGCCCTGGCGGCGTACAGCGCGCCCAGCCGCCCCTCCAACGATTTGATTTCCGCGTGCATCCGATCGATGTCCGCTTTCAGGCGCCGGATCTCCGCGTCCAGGCGCTCGATTTCCTGTTTTGCCTTGTTCGCGCGGTCCAGGGCCAGCTCGGCTTCCAGGATCATTTTGCGCTGCGCGGACTGATTTTGCATCGCCAGGCCGTCCGCCGTGCCGTTTTTCAGGAACCCCTGCATATCCGTCGTGTGCCCGCTCGCGAAGCGGACATGCTGGCTGTGCTTCGACAGCTGCGTGTAGCGCGTCAGCTCGCCGTCTTGGAAATTTACAAATTTGTTGTGCGCGAGCGTGAAGCCTTCGTACAGGTCTTCAAAGCCTTTCCTGCGCTTTGTCTGCTCCTCGAGGATGCCCTCCTGCACCTTGAGCTGGCGCGTGCATTCCACCACATCCGCGTCGCGCAGGATGATCTGCTGCCTCAAATATTCTATGCGCGCATGGACCTGCGCGATTTCTGCGTCAATCGAAGCGACACTCATTGTTTACACCTTTACCTCTCCTATGTCATCCTCCAGCCCGGTCGTGATGTTCTTCCTCCGCAGGAACAGCAGGAGGAAGAGGCCCACGCCGAGCGCCGCCAGCGAGGAGACGAACAGCGGCTTGTTCAGGTACCAGATCTGGACCGGGCTGCTCGTGATCGCGATGCCGCC